>NZ_JBEYXH010000031.1:0-91118 GCF_040644755.1 Streptomyces sp. NPDC046887 | reverse complement strand
GGAGCGCGGCAACAGCGGGGAGCGGGACGGCTCCACCGGGCTCGGCCTGGGCACGCCCGTGCGGACGGCGGGGGCTGTTTCGAGCGGCGGTGGCCGGGCCGGGGCCGTATCCGGCCGGAAACCTCCGGTACGCGGGCCCGGGCCGCCCGGCCCCGGCCCTCGGCTTTCACCCGAACACCCCGGGGCGGTACGTTGAGCGGGAAACATGACTCCGGGTGTCCGGCCCTCGGGCGCCCGGCTCCGGGCGGCTCCGGGGAACCGCAAGGCTCCGCGGGACCCGGCGGCAGGCTCAGCGGAACCAACAGAAGAGGTGCGGGGCGTCGATGGCGATTGCCAAGGCCGAGCGGCTGATGAACCTGGCGCTGTGCCTCCTCGGCACCCGGCGCCCGCTCAGCAAGCGTGAACTGCGCGGCTCGATCGAGGCCTATCTGGAGGCCGGGTCCGACGACTCCTTCAACCGCATGTTCGAGCGGGACAAGGACGATCTGCGGGAACTGGGCCTGGTCATCGAGACCGTGGAGAGCCTCGACGGCGACACCGGCTACCTCGCCCGCCGCGACTCCAACCGGCTGCCCCCCGTACAGCTCGACGCCGAGGAGGCCGCCGCACTCGGGCTCGCCGCCAAGGTCTGGCAGCAGGCCCGGCTGGCCGGCGCCGCGAGCGGCGCCCTGCAGAAGCTGCGCGCCGCCGGGATGCCCGAGGCCCAGGACGCCTACGACCTGCCGCACAGCGCCCTCGAACCCCGTATCCCGGTCCACGAGGCGGCCTTCGAACCGCTGATGCTGGCCTGCCGCGACCGGCGGCCCGTCGCCTTCGAGTACCGCAAGGGCAACGCCGCCCAGGCCGAGACCCGGCACGTCGAACCGTGGACCCTGGAGTGCTGGCGCGGCCACTGGTACCTGGCCGGCTGGGACCGCGACCGGGGCGCCGAGCGGGTCTTCCGGCTCTCCCGGATCACCGGCCGGGTGCGTTCCCGGGCCGGCGCCTTCACCGCCCCCGTACCCGACGCCTCCACCGTCCGGGAGACCGTGGAGAGCTGGGCCGGCGAGACCGCCACCCGCTCCGCGTACATCCGGCTGCGCACCGGCTGCGGCTACCCGCTGCGCGCCCGCGCCCTCGCCGTGACCGAGCTCGGCGACGGCTGGGACGAGCTGGAGATCCCGTACGGGCACGGCCTGGACGCCTGGCTCGTCGAGTTCGGCCCGGACGTCGTCGTCCTGGAACCGGCCGACCTGCGGGCCGATGTGGTGGACCGGCTGCGCGCCGTGGCCAAGGATTGATCGGTCCAGACCGGCCCGGCCCGAAGACTGAACGGTCGAGGACTGGCCGCGGCGGAGGACTGATCGGCCGAGGAGTGAGCGGCCGACGGCTGACCGGTCGATGACCGACCGGCCGAGAATGAACCGGCAAGGCTGACCGGCCAAGGCTGACCGGCCGGGAACGGACCGGCTGAAGGACTGAGAAGGGGACGACGGAAGCGACCATGGCCGCGAACGCGATCGACCAGACCCGGCGGATGCTCTCCCTGGTGACCTATCTGCGCGAGCGCCCCGGCGCGCACGTCGCCGATGTCGCCCGGGCCTTCGGCATCACCGAGGACGAGCTCATCTCCGACCTGGACGTGCTGCCCATGTGCGGCACCAGCTTCCGCGGCGGCGACCTGCTCGACATCGACACCGACGGCGACCGGATCTGGTGGCACAACCCGGACGACGTGGCCGCCCCGCTGCGGCTCGCCGCCGACGAGGCCACCGCCCTGCTGGTCGCCGCCCGGGCCGTCGCCACCCTGCCCGGGCTGCGCGAGGGCGACCGGGAGGCGCTGCTGCGCGCCACCGCCAAGCTGGAGGCCGCGGCCGGCGAGGCGGCCGGCGCCAGCTCCCGGCTCTCGGTCACCTTCGAGTCCGAGGGCGGGGTCTTCGCCGACGTGGACCGGGCCATCTCCGAGCGGCGCCGGCTCTGGCTGCGCTACTACTCGCCCGCCCGCGACGAGCTCACCGAGCGAGAGGTGGACCCGATCCGGCTGTTCGCCGTCGGCCACACCTATATGGAGGCCTGGTGCCGGCGCACCGAGGCCCGGCGCACCTTCCGGCTCGACCGGGTCGCCGAGATCCGCCTGCTCGACGAGCCCTCCGAGCCGCCGGAGATCGAGCTGCGGGACCTCTCCGAGAACCTGGTCCAGCCCTCCGCCGACGACCCCGAGGTGGTGGTGGAGGTCGGCACCGGTGGTCGCTGGGTGGCCGAGTACTACCCGCACGACAGTGCCGAGGAGCTGCCGGACGGCGGGCTGCGGATCACCCTGCGCACCCCCGACCCGGCCTCGCTGCGCCGGCTCGCGCTCCGGCTCGGCGCCGAAGGCCGTATCGTCTCCCCGCCCGAGCTGGCCGGCAGCGCCCGCCGGGCGGCCGCCGAGGCCCTGGCCGCGTACGAGGACGACCGCCGCTGACCCGCGGCCGGGAAACGGCCGGGAGACGGGCGGGAAACGGTCGGGAAGCGGGCGGGAAGCGGGCGGAGGAGAGGAAAGAATGCTGATGACGGGTGCGGCCGGATCGGTGCGGGCCGCCGGACCGGTGCTGTTCAAGGCCGCGTGCCCGGCGTGCCGGGCCCGCTTCGAGCTCTCCGCCGGATCGCTGCGCCTGGTCATCGGCGCCAGCGCCCGTACCACCTTCTACTCCTTCACCTGCCCCGAGTGCGCCAGCGCGGTGCGCAAGCCGGCCGGTGAGCGCATCGTGGAGCTGCTCACCGGCGGCGGGGTGCGCACCCTGCGCCTGCACACCTGACCGGCGCCCGCCCTTCGGGTCCCCGGCCGTTAGGCTCTGCCCATGTTCTGGCCCATGCTCGCCATCGCCCTGGGGTTCGCCGGCATCGCCATGCTCGGGGTCCTCGGTATCCGTGTGTTCGTCGAGGCCGAGCGGCTCGGCCGGCAGGTGGAGGCGGGCAGCCGGCGGATCAGCCGCGCCGCCGAGGAGCTGGAACGGGCGGCGACGGACGCGGCACGGACCGGGGACGCCCTGCGGTAGCGGCGGTTCCGCCTGCCCCCGGACGCGCCCTCCCGGGGTGCGGCGGGCCGGAGTACGCTGCTGGATGACCGGCTGATCGGCCTGGTGGTCCCGGCAGGCGCGCGGTACGCGGCGGAACGCGTAGTACGCACAGGGATTGCCCGGTGTTTACCCATCCGCGTTACGATCGCTGGCGGCCGTGGTTCGGACAGCCATCCGATCGTCGGCCGACCGACCGCCCCACGCCGCCTCGGTGAGAAGGTAGACACGCTTATGTTCCATCAGATCGGTGCCACCGAGATCGTCCTGATCCTGCTCGTGGTCGTGCTCCTCTTCGGCGCCAAGAAGCTGCCGGAGATGGCCCGCTCGCTGGGCAAGTCGGCCCGCATCCTCAAGAGCGAGGCGAAGGCGATGAAGTCGGAGGGCGGCCAGCAGAACGCCCCCGCCGACCCGCCGGCCGACCAGGTCGGCCACCGCACGATCAAGGCCTCCCCCGGCGACACCACGTCCGCCCGTCCGGTCGCCGAGCCGTCGGACTCCACCCAGCGCTGACCTGGGCCGGGACGAGAAGCCCGGCCCGCCGCACGAGATGAGGACGTGGGTTGCTCAAGCCTGCCCGCACGAAGAGGGAGAAGGACCCCGAGGGGCGGATGCCGCTCGCGGAGCACCTGCGCGAGCTGCGCAACCGGCTGGCCAAGGCCGTGCTGGCGATCACGATCACCTCCGTGGTGGCCGCCTTCTTCAGCCAGCAGCTCATGGAGTTCCTGGCGTCACCGGTGACGACCTGCACCCCGGGCACCTCCATTCAGGAGAACACCGGCGGCCGGTGCGTCATCCTCGCCTACCAGAGCGTGCTCTCGCCCTTCACCTCCACGGTGAAGGTGGTGCTGCTGGCCGGGCTGGTCGCGGCCACCCCGGTCTGGTTCTACCAGCTGTGGGCCTTCGTCGCGCCGGGACTGCACCGGCACGAGAAGCGGTACGCCTACTACTTCGTGAGCGCGGCCGTCCCGCTGTTCCTGGCCGGTGCCGCCCTCGCGTACATCGTGATGCCGATGAGCATCGGCGTGCTGATCAGCATCACCCCCGACGTGGCCTCCAACTTCCTCTCGCTTGACGACCTGCTGGACTTCGCCACCCGGATGGTGCTGGTCTTCGGCCTCGCCTTCGAGCTGCCGCTGCTGCTGATCATGCTCAATGTCACCGGCCTGGTCACCGCCAAGCGGATGGCCGGCTGGTGGCGCGGCGTGGTCATGGGGATCTTCGTCTTCGGCGCGGTCGCCACCCCCTCCACCGACCCGCTGGGCATGCTGGCGCTGTCGGTGCCGATCATCGCGCTGTACTTCCTCGCGGTCGGCGTCGCCTTCCTCAACGACCGCCGCCGACGCAAGGCCGACCCGGACGCCGAGCTGTCCGACGACGAGGCGGCCCCGCTCGACCTCACCCCCGAGCCGGTGCCCGCCGTCGGCCGGGTGCCCGCCGCGTCCGCGCTGCCGGAGCAGGCGGACGGCGACCGGGCCGCCCAGCGGCAGCTGGGCGCCGGCTACGACGACGTGACCTGAGCCCGGCCGGGCACGGCACGGCACCGAGCGGTACGGGGCCGCGGGAGCGCACGGGTGGTGCGCACCCGCGGCCCCGCGGCGTAGGGACGTGTCCCCGGCCTCCCGCACCGGTCGGTTAAAGATCGGCTGAGTGTCGGTGGCGGCGGGTAGTCTCGAAGACAAGATGACAGACGAACTCTCACCCGCGGAGGCGTACGCGGCGGCCAAGCTGCGCGCCGCGGAGCAGCGCACGGCACTCGCCCCCTTCCGCGAGCTGTACGACTTCGGCCTGGACCCGTTCCAGATCGAGGCCTGCCAGGCTCTGGAGGCCGGCAAGGGCGTCCTCGTCGCGGCACCCACCGGCTCGGGCAAGACCATCGTCGGTGAGTTCGCCGTGCACCTCGCCCTGGAGCAGGGCCGCAAGTGCTTCTACACCACGCCGATCAAGGCGCTGTCCAACCAGAAGTACGCCGACCTGGTCAAGCGGTACGGCCCCGGCAGGGTCGGCCTGCTCACCGGTGACAACAGCGTCAACGCGGACGCGCCCGTGGTCGTGATGACCACCGAGGTGCTGCGCAACATGCTCTACGCCGGCTCGCAGGCGCTCAGCGGCCTGGGGTATGTGGTGATGGACGAGGTCCACTACCTCTCCGACCGGTTCCGCGGCGCCGTCTGGGAGGAAGTGATCATCCACCTCCCCGAGTCGGTGACCCTGGTCTCGCTCTCCGCCACGGTGTCCAACGCCGAGGAGTTCGGCGACTGGCTGGACACCGTGCGCGGCGACACCGAGGTGATCGTCTCCGAGAGCCGCCCGGTGCCGCTGTGGCAGCACGTGCTGGCCGGCCGCCGGGTCTACGACCTCTTCGAGGAGGAGACCGACCACGGCGGCCGAGGCTCGGCCCGCCGCGAGGTCAACCCCGACCTGGTGCGGCTCGCCCGGATGGAGAACACCCGGCCGCTCACCCGCGGCCGCCGGGGCCGGGAGGCCGATCGGGAGCGGGAGCGCCGCCAGCGTTCCCGGATCTGGACGCCGGGCCGCCCCGAGGTCATCGAGCGGCTGGACGCGGACGGGCTGCTGCCCGCCATCACCTTCATCTTCAGCCGGGCCGGCTGCGAGGCCGCCGTGCAGCAGTGCCTCTACGCCGGGCTGCGGCTCAACGACGAGGAGGGCCGCCGCCGGGTCCGCGAGATCGTCGAGGAGCGCACCGCCTCCATCCCCCGCGGCGACCTGCACGTCCTCGGCTACTACGAGTGGCTGGAGGCGCTGGAGCGCGGGATCGCCGCCCACCACGCGGGGATGCTGCCGACCTTCAAGGAGGTCGTGGAGGAGCTGTTCGTCCGCGGCCTGGTCAAGGCGGTCTTCGCCACCGAGACCCTGGCGCTCGGCATCAACATGCCCGCCCGCACCGTGGTGCTGGAGAAGCTCGTCAAGTGGAACGGCGAGCAGCACGCCGACATCACCCCCGGCGAGTACACCCAGCTCACCGGCCGGGCCGGCCGCCGCGGCATCGATGTCGAGGGCCACGCCGTGGTCCTCTGGCAGCGCGGTATGGACCCGGCGCACCTCGCCGGGCTGGCCGGCACCCGCACCTATCCGCTGCGCTCCAGCTTCAAGCCCTCGTACAACATGGCGGTCAACCTGGTCGACCAGTTCGGCCGGCACCGCTCCCGGGAGCTGCTGGAGACCTCCTTCGCCCAGTTCCAGGCCGACCGCTCGGTGGTTGGCATCTCCCGCCAGGTCCAGCGCAACGAGGAGGGCCTGGACGGCTACCGCGAGGGCATGACCTGCCACCTCGGGGACTTCGAGGAGTACGCGCGGCTGCGCCGCGACCTCAAGGACCGGGAGAACGAGCTGGCCAAGCAGGGGGCGACGCAGCGCCGGGCGGCCGCGGCGACGGCCCTGGAGCGGCTCAAGCCGGGTGATGTGATCCATGTGCCCACCGGCAAGTTCGCCGGGCTGGCCCTGGTGCTCGACCCGGGTGTCCCGGCCGGGCGGACCAACGGCCACCGCGGCTTCGACCACTACGACGGCCCGCGCCCGCTGGTGCTCACCGCGGAACGGCAGGTCAAGCGGCTCGCCGCGATCGACTTCCCGGTACCGGTGGAGCCGCTGGAGCGGATGCGCATCCCCAAGTCGTTCAACCCGCGCTCCCCGCAGTCCCGCCGCGACCTCGCCTCGGCGCTGCGCACCAAGGCCGGGCACATAGCCCCCGAGCGGCACCGCAAGCAGCGGTCCGGGGCCGCCGACGACCGCGAGATCAACCGGCTGCGGGCCGAGCTGCGGGCCCACCCCTGCCATGGCTGCTCGGACCGGGAGGACCACGCCCGCTGGGCCGAGCGCTACCACCGCCTCCAGCGCGACACCCGCCAGCTGGAACGGCGGATCGAGGGCCGCACCAACACCATCGCCCGCACCTTCGACCGGATCGTCGCCCTTCTCACCGAGCTGGACTATCTGCGCGAGGACGAGGTCACCGAGCACGGCAAGCGGCTCGCCCGGCTCTACGGCGAGCTGGACCTGCTGGCCAGTGAGTGCCTGCGGGCCGGGGTCTGGGAGGG
Source organism: Streptomyces sp. NPDC046887 (assembly GCF_040644755.1). Classification (NCBI taxonomy): domain Bacteria; kingdom Bacillati; phylum Actinomycetota; class Actinomycetes; order Kitasatosporales; family Streptomycetaceae; genus Streptomyces; species Streptomyces sp. NPDC046887. Next base: position 84,025 of record NZ_JBEYXH010000031.1, on the reverse strand, counting down.
GCTGAAACCAGCCGAGCTGGCGGCCTGCGTCTCCGCCCTGGTGTACGAGTCGCGGCAGGCCGACGACGCGGTGGCGCCCAAGGTGCCGTCCGGCGGCGCCAAGGCCGCGCTCGGCGAGATGGTGCGCATCTGGGGTCGGCTGGACGGGCTGGAGGAGGACTTCCGGATCCACCAGGCCGAGGGCGTCGGCCAGCGCGAACCGGACCTCGGCTTCGCCTGGGCCGCCTACGAGTGGGCCTCCGGCAAGGAGCTGGACGAGGTGCTGCGCGAGGCGGAGATGCCCGCGGGCGACTTCGTCCGCTGGTGCAAGCAGGTCATCGACGTGCTCGGCCAGATCGCCGCGGCGGCGCCGAGCCAGGACAGCACCGTCGGCAAGAACGCCCGCAAGGCGGTCGAGGCGACGCTGCGCGGGGTGGTGGCGTACAGCTCGGTGAGCTGAGCCGCCTGCCTGCGGCGGGTGCGAGCCGGCGAGGGTTGCGCGGCCCCGCCCGGGGGTTCCCGGGCGGGGCCGTTCGCGGGTACGCGAGGGCGGGGCCGGACGCGTCCGCACCCCACCGCGTACGCGCGCAAGGGCTGCCCCACGTACACGCTCAGGGCACCCCCGCACCCCCCCCGCGTACGCGAACGGCGGCCGGCCCCCGTCCAGTGGGGGCCGGCCGCCGGGGCGGGAGGCGTCAGGCGGCTGCCGAGTCGCCTTCCTGCTCGCGCTCGACCTGGTCGTTCCAGGCGCGCTTGACCTCGCGCCAGGCCTCGTCGGTCTGGCCGAGCCGCCAGTAGCCCGAGATGGACAGGCGGTCGCGGTCGATGCCGCGCTCCAGGCGCAGATGGCGGCGCAGTTCCTTGACGAACGCGGCCTCGCCGTGGACGAAGGCGTGCACCTCGCCGGCCGGGAAGTCCAGGGACGTGACCGCCTCCACCAGGGCGTCGCCCACCGGGCGGCCCGCGCGGTGCAGCCAGCGCACCTCCACACCCGCCGGGGCGGTGATCTTCTGCTCCTCGGCCGGACCCTCGATCTCCACCAGCGCGTGCACCACCGCACCCTCGGGCATCCGCTCCAGCGAGGCGGCGATCGCGGGCAGGGCGCTCTCGTCGCCGACCAGCAGATGCCAGTCGGCCGCCGGGTCGGGGGTGTAGCCGCCGCCCGGGCCCAGCAGGTACATCACGGCGCCGGGCTCGGCCCGGGCCGCCCAGGGTCCGGCCAGGCCCTCGTCGCCGTGCACCACGAAGTCGATGGCCAGCTCACGCTGGGCCGGGTCCCAGGAGCGCACCGTGTAGGTGCGGTTGGCGGGCCACTGGTGGCGCGGGAACTCCTCGCGGATGCGGCCCATGTCGAAGGGCTCCGGGTAGGCCACGCCCTCGATCGGGAAGAGCAGCTTCACATAGCTGTCCGTGGACCCGTCGGTCTCGAACGCGGCCAGTCCCTCGCCGCCGAGGACGACCCGCACCATGTGCGGGGTGATGCGTTCGGTGCGCACCACCCGGCCCTCGTGGACCGTCGGTGCCTTACGGGCAGGCTGTTCCGCCACGGTGATCTCCCCTGATGGGTCACGGCGCGCTGGTCTCGGCGCTGCCTGACTGCTCATATCGCTACTTAGGTATGCCTAAGTTAGCATGCGGGGCGGGGAGGTCGACCGGCGGACCGCACCCCGGGGCGTCCGGCGGCTCAGGCGGCCAGCACCGTCAGCAGCCGCTCCAGCGAACCGCCCAGGCCCCAGCGGGCCGCCAGCCGCTCCAGCTCCGCCGGATCCTTGGGCTCGCGCGGGAGGACCGGGTCAAAGGCGGGCAGCGGGACGTCCCCGGCCACCCGTACGACCTTGGGCGCCACCGCCACGTACTCCCGGGACTCGTCCAGCCGCCGCCGCTGCGCCGGGGTGAGCTTGGAGCGCGGGTCGTCCACCGCGGCCATGATCCCGGCCACGTCCCCGTACTCCGCCAGCAGCTTGGCGGCCGTCTTCTCGCCGATCCCCGGCACGCCCGGCAGCCCGTCGCTGGGGTCGCCACGCAGCAGCGCCAGGTCCGCGTACCCCGGGCCGTCCACCGCGTACTTCTGCCGGAGCCACGCCTCGTCCGTCAGCTGGAGGGTACCGACGCCCTTCAGCGGATAGAGCACCCGTACGCCCCGGGCGTCGTCCACCAGCTGGTAGAGGTCCCGGTCGCCGGTGACGATGTCCACCGGGCCGTCCGCCCGGCCCGCGAGCGTGCCGATCACATCGTCCGCCTCGTACCCGGCGACCCCGACCCGGGCCACGCCCAGCGCGTCCAGCACCGCCTCGATCACCGGGACCTGCGGGGAGAGGGTGTCCGGCACCTGCTCCTCGTCCGGCCCGCTCGGCGTCTCCTCGGCGACCCGGTGCGCCTTGTACGAGGGGATCAGCTCCACCCGCCAGGCCGGCCGCCAGTCCGCGTCCATGCAGGCCACCAGCGCGTCCGGCCGGTGGTCCTGGACCAGCCGGGCGATGAAGTCCAGCAGCCCGCGCACCGCGTTCACCGGAGAGCCGTCCGGGGCGCGCACGGAGTCCGGGACGCCGAAGTAGGCGCGGAAGTACAGCGAGGCGGTGTCGAGCAGCATCAGTCGGCGGGGCGCGTCTGCGGTCATGCTCCCGATCATGCCGTACGCCACCGACAGCGCCCGTCGGAGCCGGGCGGCGGACGGCGGGCGGCGGGCGGCGGGCGCCCGCCCACGCCGCCGGGGGACGTGAACCGGATCACCTTTCCGTTTGCCGCGCATGCGTACGGGCAGGGACGGCATCGGAGCGGATCCTGTCCAGGTTTCCGCTGGTACGTACAGCTAGTCATGTTTCTGTGCAGCACCTTGGCGAACACCCGCTCCACGGTCTGCCGAGCGGGGGCGACGGACCGTCACGCTCCGACCCGAGAGGTGTATGTGTCCAGGCTCCAGGCCGACGGTCTGTACAAAGTGTTCGGCAGGGCGCCCGACGAGGCGGTACGCCGGCTCGCAGCGGGCGCCGACCGCGGCGAACTGCGCGCCGACGGGACCACGGCCGCGGTGATCGACGCCTCCTTCACCGTCGACCCCGGCCAGATATTCGTGGTGATGGGCCTGTCCGGCTCGGGCAAGTCCACCCTGCTGCGCATGCTCAACGGGCTGCTGGAGCCGACCGCCGGACGCGTCCTCTTCGACGGCCGCGACCTCACCTCGCTGCCCGCCCGCGAACTGCGCCAGGTCCGCGCCACCAAGATCAGCATGGTCTTCCAGCACTTCGCGCTCTTCCCGCACCGCAGCGTGCTGGAGAACGCCGCCTACGGCCTGGAGGTCCAGGGCGTGGCGCGCGCCGAACGCGAGAAGCGGGCCGCCGAGGCGCTGGAGCTGTGCGGGCTCGGCGGCTGGGCCGCCTCCTGGCCGGACGAGCTGTCCGGCGGTATGCAGCAGCGCGTCGGACTGGCCCGCGCGCTCGCCACCGACGCCGACCTGCTGCTGATGGACGAGTCCTTCAGCGCCCTGGACCCGCTGATCCGCCGGGACATGCAGGACCAGCTGCTGGAACTCCAGAAGCGGCTGAAGAAGACCATCGTCTTCATCACCCACGACCTCAACGAGGCCATGCGCCTCGGCGACCGGATCGCCGTGATGCGGGACGGCCGGATCGTCCAGCTCGGCTCCGCCGAGGACATCCTGCTGCGCCCCGAGGGCGAGTACGTCGCCTCCTTCATCCAGGACGTGGACCGCTCCCGGGTGCTCACCGCCTCCGCCGTGATGACCGAGCCGGAGCGGGACGGCGAGGGGGAGTGCGACTGCCCCTCGGTCAGCCCGGACACACCGGTCGCGGAGGTGTGCGCGGTCAGCGCCCGCGTACCGCATCCGGTCGCCGTACGGGACGCGCACGGCAACGTTGTCGGGACCGTGCCGCGGGAGCGGCTGGTGGCCTTCATCGGCGGGGCGGAGCCGGACACCCGGCCGGTGCCCTGCGCCTCCGGCACCGCCGCCCCCGAGGCATCCGCGGCCTCCGTGAAGGAGGCGGCGCATGCCTAGGCTCGCCCTCGGCGAGTGGGTCGACAGCGCCGTCGACTGGCTCCAGTCCCATCTGTCCTGGCTGTTCGACGCCATCAGCTCGGTCGTCACCGGGATGTACGACGGCATCAGCGCCGCCCTGACCGCGCCCGAACCGCTGCTCTTCGCCGGCATCCTCGCCGTACTCGCCTGGTGGCTGCGCGGGCTGCTCGCCGGGGTGCTGGCCTTCGCCGGCCTCGCCCTGGTCGACTCCATCGAGCTGTGGGAGGACGCCATGTCCACCCTCAGCCTGGTGCTGGTCGCCACCGTGGTCACCCTGGCCATCGCCGTACCGCTCGGCATCTGGGCGTCCCGCTCCAAGACCGTCAGCGCGGTCACCAAGCCGGTGCTGGACTTCATGCAGACCATGCCGGCGATGGTCTACCTCATCCCCGGAATCATCTTCTTCGGCGTGGGTGTGGTGCCCGGCATCATCGCCACCATCATCTTCGCCCTGCCGCCCGGCGTGCGGATGACCGAACTCGGCATCCGCCAGGTCGACGGCGACCTGGTCGAGGCCGCCGAGGCCTTCGGCACCAGCCCGCGCGACACCCTGCTGCGGGTGCAGCTGCCGCTCGCCCTGCCCACGATCATGGCCGGCGTCAACCAGGTGATCATGCTGGGTCTGTCCATGGTGGTCATCGCCGGCATGGTCGGCGGCGGCGGCCTCGGCGGCGCCGTCTACCGCGCCATCGGCAACGTCGACATCGGCCTCGGTTTCGAGGCGGGCGTCTCCATCGTCATCCTCGCCATGTACCTGGACCGGATCACCGGCGGACTGGGCCGCCAGGTCTCCCCGCTGGGCCGCCGCGCCGCCGCCAAGGCCCGCGCCGCCGCCGGCGGGCTGAAGATCTGGCACCACCGGCCCCGGCCGGTCGTCGCCGTCGCCGGTGTGCTGGTCCTCGCCCTGGTCGCCGGAGGACTCAACCTCTTCGGCGGCGCCGGCAAGAACGCCACCGCGGCCGGCGGCGACATCGGGCAGGGCAAGAAGGTCACCCTCGGCTACATCCCCTGGGACGAGGGCATCGCCTCCACCTTCCTCTGGAAGGAGCTGCTGGAGCGCCACGGCTTCGAGGTCGATGCCCAGCAGTACGAGGCCGGGGCGCTGTACACCGGGATGGCGAACGGCCAGATCGACGTCCAGACCGACTCCTGGCTGCCCACCACCCACGCCACCTACTGGAAGAAGTACCAGGACAAGCTGGAGGACCTCGGCTCCTGGTACGGCCCCACCTCGCTGGAGCTGACCGTCCCCTCGTACGTCAAGGGCGTCGACTCGCTGGCCGACCTCAAGGGCCAGGCCGGGCGGTTCAAGGGCCGGATCGTCGGCATCGAGCCCAGCGCCGGCGAGATGGGCCTGCTCAAGGACAAGGTGCTCAAGGAGTACGGCCTGGACGGCGAATACCAGGTCGTCGACGGCTCCACGCCCGGCATGCTCGCCGAGCTGAAGCGCGCGTACGCCAAGAAGGAGCCGATCGTCACCACCCTCTGGTCACCCCATTGGGCGTACTCCTCCTACGATCTGAAGAAGCTCAAGGACCCGCGGGGCGCCTGGGGCAAGGGCGACGGGGTGCACACCCTGGCCCGCAAGGGCTTCGCCGCCGAGAACCCCGAGGTCGCCGGCTGGCTCAAGCGCTTCAGGATGAGCGAAAAGCAGCTCACCGACCTGGAGGCCACCATCCAGGAGACCGGCAAGGGCAAGGAGCAGCAGGCCGTCCGCACCTGGCTGGACCGGCACAAGGACCTCGCCGAGAAGTGGGCCCCGGCCCCCGGCGGCGCCTCCGCGGCCTCCCGCAACGCCGACGGCAAGGACGAGCGCACCCGCCCGCTGAACGTCGCCTGGTTCCCCTGGGAGGAGGACATCGCCGCCACGTACCTGTGGAAGGCGGTCCTTGAGCGGCGCGGCTACCGCATGAACCTCCAGCAGTTCGAGGTCGGCCCGATGTACGCGGCGCTCTCCCGCGGCCAGATCGACGTCCAGTTCGACGGCTGGCTGCCCACCACCCAGAAGCGGTACTGGGACGCGTACGGGGACAAGCTCAACGACCTCGGCTCCTGGTACGGCCCCACCTCCCTGGAGATCGCCGTCCCGGACTACGTCAAGGACGTCCACTCGCTGGCCGACCTCAAGGGGAAGGGCGGGCAGTTCAAGGGCCGGATCGTGGGCATCGAACCCGGCACCGAGACCATGAACATCCTCAAGAAGAAGGTGCTGCCCGGCTACGGCCTGGACGGCGAGTACGAGGTCGTGGACAGCTCCACCCCCGGCATGCTCGCCGAGCTGAAGCGCGCGTACGCCAAGAAGGAGCCCATCGCGGTCATGCTGTGGACCCCGCACTGGGCCTACGACGAGTACGGGCTCACCAAGCTGAAGGACCCGAAGAAGGCCTTCGGCGGCGGCGACCGGCTGCACACCGTCGCCTCCAAGGAGTTCCCCCGCCAGTACCCGCAGCTGACGAAGTGGTTCAAGGACTTCACGCTGACCGAGAAGCAGCTCTCCGGCCTGGAGAACGAGATCCAGCAGCGCGGCAGCGGCCATGAGGAGGAGGCCGTGAAGGCCTGGATGGACCGCAATCCAGGGATCGTGGACACCATGGCCCCGCTGTAGTCCTCTTCTTCTCTCTCATGGGCCCCCGCCGGGGATTCGAGCGTCCGGCGGGGGCCCGTGGTTTCCGCCGGGGCCTCCGGTTTCCGCTGGGGCCGGTGGCCGGGCAGCGGCTCATTTCCGACCCCGCGCCTCCGCTTTCCCACCCGTTGCGCTACTCGGGCGTACCGCCGCTGCGTAAGGTGGTCGCAGAGGGAGGGAGACCCCGACATGGACGAGAAGGAAACGCTCCGGGTGGGCGCCGCCGTCCGCAGACGACGCAGAGCGCTCGCGCTCACCCTCTCCGCGGTCGCCGAGCGCAGCGGGCTGTCCGTGCCGTTCCTGAGCCAGGTGGAGAACGAGCGCGCCCGGCCCAGCATGCGCTCGCTCCAGCGGGTCGCCGCCGCGCTGGACACCACCACCGTCGAACTGCTCGACGCCGCCGACTCGGCCCGTACCGTCGGCGTCGTCCGGGCCACCGAGGACGCCGGACTGCCCGGCGCCCGGCCCCTGGTCCGCGGCGAGCACCAGATGCACGCCGAGGAGTTCACCGGCGACCACGACAGCGGCCGCGAGCTGGTGCTGCGCAACGACGCCATGCTCTACGTCGCCGACGGCAGCGCCCAGGTGGAGGCCGAGGGCCGCGCCTACCGGCTGGAGCGCGGCGACACCCTCTACCTCTCCGGCGGCGTACGCCACCGCTGGCGGGCCGGCGACCCCGGCACCCGGGTCCTGGTCATCGCGGTCACCGAGCACCTCGACCCGGCCGGCTGATGCCGGGCGCCCGCCCCCGGGTGGTCTCCCTGGTCCCCTCCCTCACCGAGGCGGTCGCCGTGAGCGCCCCCGGGCTGCTGGTCGGCGCCACCGACTGGTGCACCCACCCGCCCGGCCTCACCGCCGCCCGGATCGGCGGCACCAAGAACCCGGACACCGCCGCCGTCACCGCCCTCCGCCCCGACCTGGTCATCGCCAACGAGGAGGAGAACCGCGCCCCCGACCTGGACGCCCTGCGGGCCGCCGGGCTGGCGGTGCTGGTCACCGAGGTGCGCACGCTCGACCAGGCGTTCACCGAGCTGGACCGGGTGCTCACCGCCTGCGGGCTCACCTCCCGGCCGCGCTGGCTCGATGAGGCCGAGGCCGCCTGGGCCGTCCCGCCCCCGCCGCCCGCCCTCCGCACGGCCGTCGTCCCCATCTGGCGGCGCCCCTGGATGGTGCTCGGCCGGGACACCTTCGCCGGCGACCTGCTGGCCCGTCTCGGTGTCGCCAACCTCTACGCGGACCACGCCGACCGCTACCCGCGCGTCCCGCTCGACGAGCTGCGCGCCGCCGGCGCCGACCTGGTGGTGCTCCCCGACGAGCCGTACCGCTTCACCGCCGACGACGGCCCCGAGGCCTTCGCCCCGCTGCCCGCCGCGCTGGTCGACGGGCGGATGCTCACCTGGTACGGGCCCTCGCTGGCCGAGGCGCCGAGGGCGCTGGGAGCGGCGCTGGCGGGGGCGGGGCGGTAGCGAGGCCTCCGGCTCCCCGTGTACCGCCCGGTTCAGGCCTTCCGGCCGTGCTGTCGGAGGCGCGGTGCATGATAGGGCGCATGACGAGCAACGGGGGACGACACGAGGAGCCGACCAGCTACGGGCTCCAGCCGCCGGCGCCCCGCCCGGCGCCCGCCCAGCCGGGCCCCGCTGGGCCCGCCGGGCCGGCTTCGGGACCGCACCCGGGGCCGCCTTCGGATCAGCGTTCAGGGCCGCTTCCGGGGCCGCGCTCCGGTACGGAGTCGGGGCCGGCCTCTCGTACGGAGGCGGGAACGGACGGCGGCGGGTCCGGGATGCCCGGCGCCGTGGCGGCCGCTGCCGCCGGGGTGCGCACGGTCGGCCCGGACGCGGGCGCGGGGCGGTTGGTGGGTGGCCGCTACCGGCTGCTGGAGCGCCTCGGTGCCGGGGGCATGGGCACCGTCTGGCGGGCCCGCGACGAGGCCGTGGACCGCGATGTGGCGATCAAGGAGCCGCGGGTCCCGGAGCACTTCAGCCCGCACGAGCGGCGTACCGCCCATCTGCGGATGCAGCGCGAGGCCCGGGCCGCCGCCCGGATCGACCACCCCTCGGTGGTGGCCATCCACGACGTGGTCACCGAGGGCGACAGCCCCTGGATCGTGATGGAGCTGGTGCGGGGCCGCTCGCTCGCCGAGACGCTGGAGGAGGGCACGCTCGCCCCGCGCGAGGCGGCCCGGATCGGCGCCGCGGTCCTCGGCGCGCTGGCCGCGGCCCATGAGGCGGGCGTACTGCACCGCGATGTGAAGCCCGGCAATGTGATGCTCGGCCGCCATGAGCGGGTGGTGCTCACCGACTTCGGTATCGCCACAGTGGAGGGGGAGGAGAAGCTCACCGAGACCGGCGGCTTCGTCGGCTCCCCGGAGTACATCGCCCCGGAGCGGGTGCTCGGCCGCGGCTCCGGACCGGAGTCGGACCTGTGGTCCCTGGGGGTGATGCTGTACCAGGCGGTGGAGGGTGTCTCGCCGTTCCGGCGGCAGACCACCCCCTCCACCCTCCAGGCGATCCTGCTGGCCGAGCTCCCGCCGCCGCGGTACGCCGCCGGGCTGGTCCCGGTGATCACCGGGCTGCTCCGCAAGGAGCCGGAGGCCCGGCTCACCGCGCAGGCCGCGCTGCCGCTGCTGCGGTCCGCCGCCGAGCCGCAGCCGGCCCCCAGGCCACCGGACCACGCCCCCACCGCGGTGGGGGCGGGCGCCCCCGGTATCCCCGGTGGACCGGACGGCCCCGGTCGGGGGAGCACGGGGCGCGGCAACCGCCGCAACCGGCTCGCGCTGGCCGGAGGGGCCGCCGTCCTGGTGCTGGCGCTGGTGGTCACCCTGTTCCTCCAGTTCCGCGGGGAGGACGTCCCGGACGGCTGGAAGCGGTACGAGGAGTACCGGATGGGGGTGACGGTCGCGGCGCCCGCCGACTGGCGGATCGCCACCGGGGACGACCTCGACGACTCCGACGGCCCCTATCTCAGCACCCGCTACACCTCGCCCAAGGGTGAACTGTCGATCCTGGTGGACCGGCAGGCCGAAGCCACCGAGACCGCCCGGGCCACCGCCGACCGGTGGAAGGAGGAGCTGGAGCGGGCCACCCCGCCCGAGGGTGGCACCAAGGCCGTCGCCACGGTGGAGGATGCCGCCGAGCAGGGTCGCGATGCCGCGCTGCTCACCACCTCGTACAACAGCGAGCGGGACGGCGCGCCCCGGCGGCTGGAGAAGACCCTGCTGGTGGTCACCGCCGAGCAGCACCGGCTGTCCATTCGGGTGAACGTCCCCGAGGGGAAGTCCGCCGAGGCCACCGCCACCGATCTGCTGGCGAAGGCGCGTTCGCTCTACCGCATCGACGACGCCCCCGAGCGGCCCCTGCCCTCCGCGACACCCTAGGTCGTGCGTCCGGGGCCGCCGGCCGTGCGGGGCGGGGCGGGTGTCAGCCCCTCCCGGCGGTGGCCGTCCCGGCCACAGGCGTCCGGTACGGGCGTACCGGCACCGCCCGCGCCTCGGCCGGAGGCGTCCCGGCCACGGGGGGCTCCTCCGCGCCCGTCTCGGCCGGGGTCGGCTCTCCCGGGGGCGGTCGGAGCAGGGAGCCGGTGGCCAGGCCGTGCCCGGTGCGGACGGCGACCGTGCACCAGGCGGCCACCAGGAACACGTACAGCGCGATGGCCAGCCAGTGCAGTGCGCCGATCCCGGTGTGCCGTGCCAGTCCGGCCGCCCCGGTCGCACAGGTGCCCACCGGGAAGGTGAAGGCCCACCAGGTCATCGAGAAGGCCATGCCGTGCCGCCGGGCGCGCACCACCAGGGCACCGGCCAGGGCCAGCCACAGCAGGGCGAAGCCGAGCACCGGCACCCCGTACAGCACGGCCGCCGCCGGTGCGTACGGGACACCCGGGGCCGCGTCCGCGAAGGCGCCGGCCGCCGTGACCGACTGGCCGAGCGGTCCGAGGACCAGGAACAGCACCGGGGTGAGCGCGGCCGGCGGCGGCCCGTCCGCCAGCAGCCGGCCGACGACCAGCGGCAGCAGCGCGAGCGTCGCCAGCAGGCTCAGCCCGAACATCCCGTGGCAGGCCGTCAGCAGCGCCCGCTGCCCCGGCCCGGCGGGCAGGTGCGCCACCAGCGGCGGACCGAGCGCCGCCGAGACCATCGGCGGCACCACCGCGAGCAGCCACACCGGCGAGGCGGTGGCGGGCCGGCGGGCCACCACCATCAGATACGGGACCGCCACGGCGACCGCGAGCCCGAGCAGCGTCCCGGCCGTGTACAGCACCGCGTCCAGGACGACCGCCGCCGGCAGCCCGATCCACTCCCGGCCCGCGGTGAGCGCGGCGCCGCCGACCGCGAGCGGGGCCATCGCCGCACAGCCGTGGAACGGCGCCGTGGACGGGTCCCGCACCTGGGCGAGGGCCCGGTCGCGATGGCGGGCCCAGTGCACCGCGCGGGCCGCCACCAAAGCGGCCAGCATCAGCAGCGACAGCGCCCAGACCGCGGCCAGCGCCGTGGGCAGCCCGGGCACCGGCAGCCGCAGCGCCGCCCCGGCGCCCGCCACCATCGCGGTGCCCATGACCGCGGCGTACCAGTGGGGGCCGAGGTACCGGACCCCGGCCGACGGCACGGGGCGGCGACTCGGCGGGGGGACCGGGACGGGGGAGCGGCTCATGGCCACCAGCCTGTCCTGGTCCCACGTCCCCCACCAGGGACAACGACCCTATGACCTCATAAACTGACCTTATGAGTCCGAGCCCGAGCCTGAGTCCGAGTCTGTCGCATCGCGTCCCCGACCTCGGCGCGCTCGAACTCCTGCTCGCGGTCGCCCGGCACGGCAGCCTCGGCCGGGCCGCCCGCGAGGTGGGCATCACCCAGCCCGCCGCGAGCAGCCGTATCCGCTCCATGGAACGCCTGCTCGGGGTCGCCCTGGTCGACCGCTCCCCGCGCGGCTCCCGCCTCACCGACGCCGGGGCGCTGGTCACCGACTGGGCCCGGCGGGTGGTGGAGGCGGCGGAGGCCTTCGACGCGGGGGCCCAGGCGCTGCGCGACCGGCGGGACTCCCGGCTGCGGGTGGCGGCCTCCATGACCATCGCCGAGTACCTGCTGCCCGGCTGGCTGATCGCGCTGCGCGCGGCCCGCCCGGGGACGGCGGTCTCCCTCCAGGCCGGCAACTCCGCGGCCGTCGCCGAACTGCTGCTCGCGGGCGAGGCCGACCTCGGCTATGTGGAGGGCCTGGCCGTGCCCGAGGGCCTGGACGGGGCGGTCGTCGCCCGGGACCGGCTGGTGGTGGTCGCCTCTCCCGCCCACCCCTGGGCCCGCCGCCGCCGCCCGATAGCCCCCGCCGAGCTGGCCTCCGCCGCGCTGGTGCTGCGCGAGTACGGCTCCGGCACCCGCCAGGTCCTCGACGCCGCCCTCGCCGACCACGGCGGCCTGGCCGAGCCGCTGCTGGAACTGGCCTCCACCACCGCGGTGAAGGCCGCGGCGGTGACGGGCGCCGGTCCGGCCGTGCTCAGCGAACTGGCCGTCACCGAGGAACTGGCCTCCCGCCGCCTGGTGGAGGTCCCGGTCGCCGACGTCTCCCTCACCCGCGCCCTCCGCGCCGTCTGGCCCACCGGCCCCCTCCCCGCCGGCCCCGCCCGCGACCTGCTCTCCCTGGCCGCGGGCAGCGCCTCCTGAGTCGCCCCGCCGGCCCGCCCCCCCCGCCGCCCGGGCGCCGGACGTGCGCCACGCCCCGACTGCCGAGCGCGCTCTACTGTCAACCGAGGGTTGACGCCTCCTGACTGTCAACCTAAGGTTGCCTCATGGAGACGAACCCGACGAACCCTCTTCCCCTGAACCCGCCCATCCGGCTGGACGAACTGATCGAGACCATCAAGAAGGTCCACCCCGACGCCGCGCTGGAGCAGTTGACGGACGCGGTACTGGCCGCGGAGCACCTCGGCGAGCTGGCGGACCATCTGATCGGGCACTTCGTGGACCAGGCCCGGCGCTCCGGGGCCTCCTGGACCGACATCGGCAAGAGCATGGGCGTCACCCGCCAGGCGGCCCAGAAGCGCTTCGTGCCCAAGGAGCCCGGCGGCGGCGAACTCGACCCCAACCAGGGGTTCGCCCGCTTCACCCCCCGGGCCCGCAACGTGGTGGCGGCGTCCCAGAACGAGGCCCGGGAGGCGGGCAACACCGAGATCGGCACCGCCCACCTGCTCCTCGGCCTGCTCGCCGAGCCCGAGGGTCTGGCGGCGAAGGCCCTGGTGGCCCAGGGCGCGACGGCGGACGCGGTACGGCAGGCCGCATCCGCCGTACTGCCCGCGGCCGCCGCCGAACCGCCCGAGCTGGTCCCGTTCGACGCGGGGGCCAAGAAGGTGCTGGAGCTGACCTTCCGGGAGGCGCTGCGCCTGGGCCACAACTACGTCGGCACCGAGCACATCCTGCTGGCCCTGCTGGAGTTCGAGCACGGGGGCGGGCTGCTCGGCGGCCTGGGCGTGACCAAGGCCGCCACCGAGTCCGACATCACGGCGGCCCTGGCGAGGATCGCCGCGGAGAAGTAGGCCGGGGGCTGGTCAGCGGCTGGTGGCGGCTGCTACCAGTCCTTCCATGACGCGGAGGTCGTGGCCCATCTCCGGGTGCCACTGGACGCCCAGGGTCCAGGCGGGGCCTTCCGCTTCCAGGGCCTCCACGGTGCCGTCGGCGGCGTGGGCGCAGACGGTGAGGCCCTGGCCGAGGCGGTCGACGGCCTGGTGGTGGTAGGAGGGGACGGCGGCCGTCTCGGGGGTGAGGGCGGCCAGCAGGGTGCCCGGCACGGGCGTGATCTCGTGGTGGGTGAAGGTGCCCGGCCCGCCGGTGTGGCCGTCCAGATGCTGGACCAGGGTGCCGCCCAGGTGGATGTTGAGCAGCTGCATACCCCGGCAGATCCCGAGCAGCGGGGTGGAGGTGGAGAGGGCGGCCTCGATCAAGGCCAGTTCCCAGGCGTCCCGTTCGCGGGCCGGTGGGCCCGTACGGGGGTCGGGCTCCGCGCCGTAGTGAACCGGCTCCACATCGGCGCCGCCCGCCACCACCAGGGCGTCCAGCCGGGCGACCACCTCGTGGGCCGCCTCCGGCGCGTCCGGCGGCAGCAGCACCGCCGTACCGCCCGCCGCCTGCACCAGCCGGGGGTAGCCGGCCGGCAGCAGGGCGGCGGGCAGCCGCCATACGCCCCAGGCCGCCGGCTCCAGGTAAGTGGTCACGCCGATGAGGGGTTTGGGCACCAGGGGGTCCTTTGCTGTGCGGTGAGGCTGTGTGAGCTCACAAGTACGGTCGGGACCGGTCAGTCCCGGGTCAGTTCGGCTTCGGCGGCGGCCAGGGCGGCGAACTCCTCCTCGGGGGCGGCGGCGACCAGGCGGTGGCGGCTGTAGAAGGCGAAGTAGGCGAGGGCGACCGCGTAGACGGCGAGGGCGATGAGCGCCGCCGTCACGTCCACCAGGAAGGTCGCCACCAGAGCGGACAGGGCCAGGACGAACGCGGTGGTGGAGGTGACGATCCCGCCGGGGGTGCGGTAGGGGCGGGGCAGGTCCGGCTCGCGGCGGCGCAGCACGATGTGGGAGAGCGCCATCAGGGCGTACGAGATGGTGGCGCCGAACACCGCGATGTTGAGCATCCGGGCGCCGTTGCCGCTCGCGGCGGCGAGGGCGAAGCCGATGGCGCCGGGGATGAGCAGGCCGAGGTAGGGGGACTTGCGGCGGGAGGTGAGGGAGAGGAAGCGGGGCAGATAGCCCGCCCGGGAGAGGGCGAACAGCTGGCGGGAGCCCGCGTAGATGAGGGAGAAGAAGGAGGCGACCAGTCCGGCCAGGCCGGCGTAGTTGACGAAGCGGCTGAGGGGGGTCGGTTCGCCGTCGCCCTGCAGCGCCACGACGAGGGGGTTGCCGGCTTCCTGGATGGCGGCGGAGCCGCGGGCGCCGGTGGCGGCGAAGAAGGTCAGCACGGCCAGGGCCACCAGGATCAGCAGGGAGAGGGAGAGCGCCTTGGGCATGGAGCGGACCGGGTCCTTGGCCTCCTCGGCGGCGAGCGGCACGCCCTCCACGCCCAGGAAGAACCACATGCCGAAGGGGAACGCCGCCCAGATGCCGAGCAGGCCGTAGGGGAGCCAGGAGGTGGAGCCGAGGGCGGAGGTGTCCACCGGGATGTCGTTGAGGCCGTCGGCGTGGAACTCGGTGAAGGCGCCGACCGCGAAGATGAGGAGGGCGGCCACGGCGATGGCGGTGACGACCAGGCTGAAGCGCAGGGCCTCGCCGACGCCCCATAGGTGGATGCCGATGAAGATCGCGAAGCAGGCCAGATAGACGGGCCAGCCCGACTCCAGGCCGAAGAGGCCCAGGGACTCGACGTAGTCGCCGATGAAGATGGAGATCGCGGCGGGCGCGAGGACGTACTCGATAAGGATGGCCGTACCGGTGAGGAAGCCGCCCCAGGTGCCGAGTGCCCGGCGGGCGAAGCCGTAGCCGCCGCCCGCCGCGGGCAGGATGGCGGACAGCTCGGCCAGCGCGTACACCAGACAGGCGTACATCGCGCCCATCAGGACGGTGGCGATCGCCAGTCCGCCGAAGCCGCCTTGGGAGAGGCCGATGTTCCAGCCGGAGAAGTCCCCGGAGACGACGTACCCGACGCCGAGACCGGTCAGCAGCAGCCAGCCCGCGCTGCCCCGGCGCAGCGTCCGGCGTGTGAGGTAGTCGTCCGCCGGAGCCGCGGCATCCTTGGTGTCGTCCAGTGTCATGGCAGTGCTCCCGTGGTGCGTTCGGGGCCCAATGGAATGGCTACATACCATTGCGGTGGGGGAGCGGTCTGGCAAGACCCTGGCGTTACTTTCGGGTTACGGGGGGGCGGGGGGAGGGCGCGGTGATCCGGTCGCCGGCGGGCGGGGCGGCTGCCGGTCGGGGGCTCCTGCCCCGCCGGGCACGGTTCACGCCAGAAAGCCGCGGAGCAGTGCCGCCGTGCCGAGGCAGTGCTCGCGCATCACCTCGCGCGCCCCGTCCGCGTCGCCCTCCAGTACGGCCTCCACCAGGGCGGTGTGCTGGGCCTGGGAGTGCTCCAGGTTGCGCACCAGCAGCGGGATGCAGTCCAGCAGGTCGTTCACGGTGGCCCGGACCGCCGCGTAGCTGCCGGTGAGGGAGGGGGAGCCGGACAGTTCGGCCAGGGAGAGGTGGAAGAGGGTGTCGGCCCGGCGGTACTCCTCCAGCGGGGCGTCCCGGGTCGCGCGCAGCGCCGTGCGCAGCCGCTCGGCGCCCTCGTCGGAGAGTCCGTGCGCCGCGCACAGTCCGGCCGCCCCCACCTCCAGCACCTCCCGGAAGCGCAGGGTGTCCTCCAGGTCCACCGCCGCCACCCGGCGCCGCAGCTCCTCCTCGTCCGCCGAGCGGCCTGGGCGCAGGACGAAGGTGCCGCCGTAGCGGCCCCGCCGGCTCTCCACCAGCCCCTGGTCGGCCAGCACCTTCAGCACCTCGCGCAGGGTCACCCGGCTGATGCCCATCCGCTCGGCCAGCTCCCGTTCGGCCGGCAGCCGCCCGCCGTCCGGCACCAGGCCGAGCCGCACCAGCTGGAGGATCTGCTCCAGCGCCTCCTCGAAACCGCTGCCCGCCCGCACCGGACGCAGTACGGGTGCCAGGCGGTCGCCGGACTCGTTTGTCGCCACTGTGGGTCTCCCCTTCCCAAGCAAAGGTCTTCCGTCATACCTTATGGCTCCCGGCTGGCCGAAGGAGGAGCATTCCCGTGGCAGACCGCACACCCCCGCTCACCGTCGAGGAGCTTCGCGCCCTCGTCGAGAGCGGCGAGATCGACACCGTCGTCCTGGCCTTCCCCGATATGCAGGGGCGGCTGGCGGGCAAGCGGTTCGCCGCCCCGTTCTTCCTCGACGAGGTACTGGAGCACGGCGCCGAGGGCTGCGCCTATCTGCTCGCCGTCGACGTCGAGCTGAACACCGTGGACGGCTACGCCATGTCCTCCTGGGACAGCGGCTACGGCGACTTCGCCATGCGCCCCGACCTGGCCACCCTGCGCCGGGTCCCCTGGAACGAGGGCACCGCCCTGCTGATGGCCGATCTGGTCTGGCAGGACGGCTCCCCGGTCACCGCCGCGCCCCGGCAGATCCTGCGCCGCCAGCTCGACCGGCTCGCCGAGCTGGGCTACAGCGCGCACGCCGGCACCGAGCTGGAGTTCATCGTCTTCAAGGACAGCTACGAGCAGGCCTGGGACGCGAACTACCGGGGCCTCACCCCGGTCAACCAGTACAACGTCGACTACTCGGTGCTCGGCACCGGACGGGTCGAGCCGCTGCTGCGGCGTATCCGCAACGAGATGGCCGCCGCCGGCCTGATCGTGGAGTCCGCCAAGGGCGAGTGCAACCCCGGCCAGCACGAGATCGCCTTCCGCTACGACGAGGCGCTGACCACCTGCGACCAGCACTCCGTCTACAAGACCGGCGCCAAGGAGATCGCCGCCCAGGAGGGCCTGTCGCTCACCTTCATGGCCAAGTACGACCAGCGCGAAGGCAACTCCTGTCATATCCATCTGTCCTTGCAGGACGCCGACGGGCGCAATGTGATGGCGGCGGGGGACGGGGACCCGGACGACCCGTACGGGATGTCCCCGCTGATGCGGCACTTCCTGGCCGGGCAGCTCGCCGCGCTGCGGGACTTCACCCTGCTGTACGCGCCGAACATCAACTCGTACAAGCGGTTCCAGCCCGGTTCCTTCGCGCCGACGGCCGTCGCCTGGGGGCCGGACAACCGCACCTGCTCGCTGCGGGTGGTCGGCCACGGCCGCTCGCTCCGCTTCGAGAACCGGCTGCCCGGCGGGGATGTCAACCCCTATCTGGCCGTCGCCGGACTGGTCGCCGCCGGACTGTACGGGGTGGAGAACAAGCTCGAACTCCCCGAGGCGTGCGAGGGCAACGCCTACACGGCCGGTCTCCCCACCGTGCCGTCCACCCTGCGGGAGGCCGCCGAGCTGTGGGAGTCCAGCCCCATCGCCAAGGCCGCCTTCGGCGACGAGGTGGTGGCCCACTACCTCAACATGGCCCGGGTCGAACTCGCCGCCTTCGACGCCGCGGTGACCGACTGGGAGCTGCGCCGCTCCTTCGAACGGCTCTGAGACACCCCGTACACACCCATAGGCACGTCCGCACGTGAGGAAACCCGTGACCGACCTTCGGGAAACCACCGAGCTCACCGTACTGAACCCCGCCACCGAGGAGACCGTCGCCACCGTCCACGCGGCCGGTACCGCCGAGGTGGACGCCGCGGTCGCCCGGGCCGTCGCCGCCCAACGGGGGTGGGCGGCAGCCGCCCCGGCCGACCGGGCCCGGCTGCTGCGCCGCTTCGCCACCGTCGTGGACGAGCACATCGAGGAGCTGGCCCGCCTGGAGGTGACCGAGGCCGGGCACACCCTGGGCAACGCCCGCTGGGAGGCGGGAAACGTCCGCGACCTCCTGGACTACGCCGCCGGGGGAGCGGAGCGGCTGAACGGCCGGCAGATCCCGGTCCCCGGTGGACTGGACGTCACCATCCTGGAACCGCTCGGCGTCATCGGCGTCATCGCGCCATGGAATTTCCCCATGCCCATCGCCGCCTGGGGCACCGCGCCCGCCCTGGCCGCCGGCAACGCGGTGATCCTCAAGCCCGCCGAGACCACCCCGCTGACCGCGCTGCGCCTCGCCGAGCTGGCCTTGGCGGCCGGGCTGCCGGAGGGGCTGTTCCAGGTGTTGCCCGGCACCGGGCCGGTGGCGGGAAACGCGCTGGTGGAGCACCCGGACGTGGCCAAGATCGTGTTCACCGGTTCCACCCCGGTCGGCAAGTCGATCATGGCCAAGGCGGCCGGTCGGCTGAAGCCGGTCACCCTGGAACTCGGCGGCAAGAGCCCCAACATCGTCTTCGCCGACGCCGATGTGGAGGCCGCCGCGGCCGCCACCCCGATGTCCTTCCTGGACAACGCCGGGCAGGACTGCTGCGCCCGTACCCGGATCCTGGTCCAGCGCGAGGTGTACGACCGCTTCCTGGAGCTGCTGGCCCCGGCGATCGAGGCGGTACGGGTCGGCGACCCCGCCGACGAGAACACCCAGATGGGGCCGCTGATCTCGCGTGCCCAGCTGGAGCGGGTCCGCGGCTATGTCCCGGGCGGTGCCGCCGCGATCCGGGGCAAGGCGCCCGAGGGCCCCGGCTTCTGGTTCCCGCCGACCGTCCTCACCGCGGCCGGGGCGGACGACCCGGTCGCCGTGGAGGAGGTCTTCGGGCCGGTGGCCGTGGTCCTGCCCTTCGCGGACGAGGCCGACGCGGTACGGCTGGCCAACGCCACCGACTACGGCCTGGCCGGCTCGCTCTGGACCCGGGACGTCGGCCGCGCGCTGCGGGTCTCCGCCGCCGTCCGGGCCGGCAACCTCTCCGTCAACTCCCACTCGTCCGTCCGCTACTGGACCCCGTTCGGCGGCTTCAAGCAGTCCGGCATCGGCCGCGAACTGGGCCCCGACGCCCTCACCGCCTTCACCGAGACCAAGAACGTCTTCCTGAGCACGGAGGTCTGACCCCATGACCGACACCCCCGACACCACCGCCCCGGACACCACCCCCGTGGTCCCCGGCGCCGCCGCCGCGAGCGCGGCCCCGGTCTGCCGCCGGCTGGTCGGCCGCACCGCGGTGATCACCGGCGCCGGCAGCGGCATCGGGCTCGCCACCGCCCGCCGGTTCGCCGCCGAGGGCGCCAAGGTGGTCTGCGCGGACATCGACGAGCGGGCCGGCAAGGCCGCCGCCGACGAGGTCGACGGGCTCTTCGTACGGGTCGACGTGACCGACCCGGAGCAGGTCGAGGCGCTGTTCCAGACCGCGTACGACACCTACGGCAGTGTGGACGTCGCCTTCAACAACGCGGGCATCTCGCCGCCCGACGACGACTCCATCCTGGAGACCGGCCTGGAGGCCTGGAAGCGGGTCCAGGAGGTCAACCTCACCTCCGTCTACCTCTGCTGCAAGGCCGCGCTGCCGTATATGCGGCGCCAGGGCCGGGGCTCCATCATCAACACGGCCTCCTTCGTCGCCATCATGGGCGCCGCCACCAGCCAGATCTCCTACACCGCCTCCAAGGGCGGGGTGCTGGCCATGTCCCGGGAGCTGGGCGTGCAGTTCGCCCGGGAGGGCATCCGGGTCAACGCGCTCTGCCCCGGGCCGGTCAACACCCCGCTGCTCCAGGAGCTGTTCGCCAAGGACCCGGAGCGGGCGGCCCGGCGGCTGGTGCACATCCCGGTCGGCCGGTTCGCCGAGGCGGAGGAGATCGCCGCCGCGGTCGCCTTCCTGGCCAGCGACGACTCCTCGTTCATCAACGCCACGGACTTCCTGGTGGACGGCGGTATCTCGGGCGCCTACGTCACCCCGATGTAGGGCCGGGCGTGGTCGGGGCGGGGGCGGGGGCCGGAAGCCCCCGGCCCCGGAGCCCCGGGACCAGGCCCCCTACAGTGACGCCATGGCCATGACGACCCCGCCCGGCTGGTACCCGGACCCCGCCGCCCCCGCCCTGGAACGCTGGTGGGACGGCGGCGCGTGGAGCGGGAGCACCCGGCGACCGGGGACCGGTGGGGCGGGCGCTCCGGGGTCGGCCCCTGCGCCCGGTGGGGCGGCCACTCCCGGCCCGTATGCGGTGGAGGCTGGTGGGGCGGCCGCGTCTGGTGGCCCGCACCCGGTGCCCGGTGGCACGGCCAGCCCCGGCCCGTATGCGGCGGAGGCCGGTGGGACGGCCGTGCCTGGCGGCCCGTACCCCGCGCCCGGCGGGGCGGCCATTCCCGGCGGGTATGCGGTGGAGGCCGGTGGGGCGGCCGCACCTGGCCGCCCGTACCCCGCGCCCGGCGAGGCGGCCAGCCCCGGCGCGTACCCCTCGGCCCCCGGTCCGGACGGGGCCGCCCCCGGTGGGTTCGGCCCCGCCGGCTTCGGCCCGGCGGCTCCGGGCCCGTATCCGGGGAACCCGTACCGGGACCTCCCGGTGGCGGGCCCGTACGGGGGTACGGCCCAGGGGCACCCGGCCGCGGCCGCCGCCCCCGGTCGTGGTCGGCGCCGGGTCGGGCCGGTGCTGCTCGCCGCTATGGCGGTCGCCGCGGCGGTCACCCTGGCGCTGGTGCTGCTCCGCCCCGGCGACGAGCCGGGCGACGGGCCGGGGGGCACCACGGCGCCCGCGCCGACCGGGTCGGCGGGCCCGACGGCCACCGGGGTCACCTCCGCGCCCAGCCCGGAGACCGGCGGCGCGGACGACGGCTCCGAGGGCGAACCCACCGCGCTCACCGACCAGTTGAACGGCATCACCGTGCCCATCCTGGACGGCTGGGAGAAGCCGGAGTTCTCCAGCTCCGAGGTGCCCCTCGCCACCACCACCGCCACCGACGACTGCCCCGCCTCCTCCTGGCGCTCCTGTCCGCGCGGCAGCGTGAACTCCCGTACCGCCGCGACGGCGGGCGACGGCAGCCCGGCCGCGATCGCCCGCGCCGACATCGCCGAGGCCGCCGAGGAGGCCTTCGGGGAGGACCCCCTGGGCAACCGCCCCTACGGCGGCATCCGTTCCCACCAGGTCGTCGCCGAGCGGTCCGTCTCGGTGGCCGGCCGCACCGGCCATCTGGTCCGCTGGCGGGTGACCACCGAGCAGGGGCCCGGCGGTCACATCCAGTCCGTGGTGTTCCCCTCGCCGGTCGGCAGCGAGGCGCCGGTCGCCGTACGGATCGCCCTCTCGGCCGCCCCCGGCTCCCCGCCGCTCACCACCATGGACCGGATCACCGACGGCATCCGCCCCATCGGCGACGCCACCGGCGGCGGGGTCGGCAGCTCCATCGGCCCCTGAATTCCCTCGCGGGCCGGGCTCTAGAGGAAGGTGCGGCCCTCGCCGCGGTAGGTGGGCACCGAGGCCGTCACCTGGTCGCCTGCCACCAGGTGCAGGGTGTCGAACCGCTCGCACAGCTCGCCCGCCTTGGCATGCCGGAACCACACCTTGTCGCCGATCAGCAGATCGTCCGCGGCCGGGCCGAGCAGCGGGGTCTGCACCTCCCCGGCCGCCTCCAGCGGGTCGTAGCGCAGCCCCTCCGGAAGGTACGGGACGGGCAGCCGGTCCTCGCCGACCGGCCCCGACGCCGGGTAGCCGCCGCCGAGCACGGTCACACAGCCCACCCCCGGGCGGCGCACCACCGGCTGGGCGAAGAGCGCCGCGGGGCGCCCGGAGAACGACGAGTAGTGGTCGAACAGCCGAGGCTGGTACAGCCCCGACCCGGCCGCCACCTCGGTCACCGCCGCCTCCGCCACCGTGTGCTGGACGCTGCCGGTACCGCCGCCGTTGACGAACTCCAGCTCCGGCGCCACCGCCCGTACCGCCGCCACCGCGGCCGCCCGCCGCACCGCCAGCTCCCGGCGGGCCGCCGACTGCATCAGCCGGATGCCGCGCGAGCGCAGCGGGTGCCCGGCCACCGCATCACCGACCCCGGCCACATGCCCCTCGTACGCCATCAGCCCGACCACCCGGAAACCCGGGCGCCGCGCCACCGAGCGGGCCAGCTCGGCGAGTTGACCCGGCTCCCGCAGCGGCGAGCGGCGCGCCCCCACCCGTATCCGGCCGCCGAGCAGCCGCAGCGAGGTGTCCAGCTCCAGGCAGACCCGGACCTCCTCCCGGCCGCCGTCCCGGGCGCAGTCGATCAGGTCCAGCTGGGCCGGGTCGTCCACCACCACCGTCACCGCGCCGGCCAGCTTGGCGTCCCCGGTCAGCTCGGCGAAGCCCGCCTGGTCCACCGACGGATAGGCGAGGAGCACGTCCTCGAACCCGGCCCGGGCCAGCCAGAGCGACTCGGCCAGGGTGTACGACATCACCCCGGCGAACCCGTCCATGGCCAGCACCCGCTCCAGCAGCGCCCGGCAGCGTACGGACTTGCTCGCCACCCGCACCGGCTTGCCGCCCGCCCGGCGCACCAGATCGGCCGCGTTGGCGTCGAACGCGTCGAGGTCGACCACCGCGAGCGGGGCGTCGAAGGAGGCGGTGGCCCGGTCGTAGCGGGCGCGGTCGGCGGCGCGCGGAGTCATGGGCGGAGTCATGCGGCGAGCCTGCCAGAAGCCACTACCGGTGGGTAGGGGGATGTTCCGGTCAGATCCGGCCCCGCCCCTGAGTGGGGCCTCGGTCGCGTTCTCCGACGGGCCTGGCCAGCCCGTAGAGTGAGCCGTACACGCTGACGAACGGGCCTGCCCCGCGCGGCGATCCGGACGACCGCCAGGGGGGCGGATGAGCACCGAGGCGCGACGCCCGCCGGCCCGCACCACCGGCGCGCCACCGCCGCCCGTCGATCCGCCCCCGGCCCCCGCCGCCCCGCCCGGTCCCACCCGGCCCCCGGCCGGCACCTCCGCCTCCCGCCCGGCCGGGGCGCCCGCCCCCATCGCCGGCCCTGCCGCCGCGCCCGCCGCGCCTGCTTCCCGTCCGGTGACGCCCTCGTCCGCGCCTCGGCCGCCCGCGGTCGGGTCGTCCGCGCCTCGGTTGACTCTTGATCCGTCCGCGTCCAGGCCCTGGCCGACCCCTGATCCGTCCGGGGCCAGGTCGTCCGCGACTGATCCGTCCGGGTCCCGGCTGTCCGCGCTTGATTCGTCCGGGTCCGGGCCGTCCTTGCCGGTGGCGCCGCCCGCGCCCGCGGTGCCGCCCCGACCGGCGGTGCCGCCCGTGGCCGTGCCGCCGGGAGCCGGGGCCGTGCCGCCCGGGCCGCTGCCCCCGGCCGCACCCGCCTCCGCCGGGCCGCTGCGCCAGGCCGCGCCTGCCTCCGCCTCCGCCTCCGCCGGGCCGCTGCCCCCGGCCGCGCCCGCCCCCGCCGGGCCGCCGCCCGCGCCCGTACGGCGATCCGATCCGGTAGGACAGTCCGCCCCCGTACGGCGATCCGATCCGGTACGGCAATCAGCTCCCGTACGGCGATCCGCCCCCGTGCAGCGATCGGCGCCGCCCGACCGCGCGGCCGGGTCGCCTCCGTCAACGCCCACTGCGCCCCCCGCCGTTCCGGCCGCCCGACGGTCCACAACCGCCCCCCGGCCCGCGACCGCCCCTCACCCCGGAACCACCCCCGGGCCCGGAAGCACCCCCCGGCCCGCGACCGCCCCCCGGCCTGCGACGGCCCCCCGGCCCGCGACCGCCCCTCACCCCGGAACCACCCCCGGGCTGGGAAGCACTCCTCGGTCCGGCGCCGTGCCCGGTCGCCCGGCGGCGGCGCCCGGGAGCCCTCCGCCGCACTTCAGCACGGGGCCGCACCGGCCCACCGGCCTGGGCGTCCCCACCGGCCTGGGCGTCCCCACCGGCCTGGGCGTCCCCACCGGCCTGGGCGTCCCCACCGGCCTGGGCGTCCCCACGGGCCTGGGCGTCCCCACCGACCTCGGCACTCCGCTGCCCGAGGCGCCGGTGGAGAGCACCGTGCGGCTGCGGCCGATCCGTGCGCGCCGCCCGGTCCGTACCGTCGCCGCGCTGGTCTGCCTGGTCCTCGGCCTCGGGCTCACCGGCGGGGCCGCCGCCGGGGCACTGATCGCCGCCCGGCCGGACGGCGCACCGGCGGCCGACCGCTGGGAGCAGGCCCGCGAACTGTGGCACCGCGCCCCGGTCGACACCCTCTTCCCGGCCACCCTCAAGGGGTCCGGCGCCGGACCTGGCCGTGCCGACCGCAACTGGACCCGAATCGCCGTCGCCCCCGCCGGGACCTGCGCCGACGCCCTCGACCCGCTGCTCACCCGGACGCTGCGGCCGGTCGGTTGCGCCCGAGTGGTGCGGGCCACCTACCGGGAGGCCACCTCCTCCCTGGTCACCACCGTGGGCATGGTGTTCACCAAGGGCGACCGCACCCGGATGACGGCGCTGCGCGACCGGTTCACCGACGAACGGCTCGACCGCCGTGCCGATCTGATGCCGAAGGCGCTGCCCGCCCCCGGCACCGCCGCCGCGCGCTTCCACGACCCGCAGCGGGCCAGCTGGCGGGTGAGCGTGCTCACCGACGCGCCCGTGCTGGTGTACGCGGTGTCCGGCTTCGCCGACGGCCGTACCGTCTCCACCCCGCAGCCCGCCGCCGAGGCGATGGCCCCGGGCCAGACCACCGCCCCCGCCCAGTCCGGGCTCGGCCACGAGGCCAAGGGCGTCGCCGACCGGGTCGAGCGCGGCCTGCGCAAGGCCGCCGCCGCGGCCGGACGGGAGTCCGAGCAGTGACCGCTCCCGCCCGGGGCCCCGGGCGGGCCCGGGAGGCCGACGCGGCCGGACCGGCCGCCGCCCACGATCGGACGGGAGCCCGGGCAGTGACGGGCGTCCGTGCCCGGGGCTCCCGGCGGGCCCGCGCGCGGCTCGCCGCCGCCGCTCTGGCCGCCGCGTTCACCGTGCTGCCCGCGGCACCCGCGCACGCCGCCGACGGCATTCGGCCCCAGCAGTGGGGGCTGGAGGAGCTCCGCACCGAGCAGGCCTGGCGCACCACCCAGGGTGCCGGGGTCACGGTCGCGGTGCTGGACACCGGGGTCGACGCCGGCCACCCCGACCTCGCCGGCAGCGTCCTGCCCGGCAAGGACCTCATCGGCTTCGGCGCCGAGCGCGGTGAGCGGGCCTGGGCCCGGCACGGCACCGCCATGGCCGGGATCATCGCCGCCCACGGCCACGGGCCCGGCGGGCAGGACGGGGTGATGGGTATCGCGCCCGAGGCGCGGATCCTGCCGGTGCGGGTCATCCTCGAAGGCACCGACCCGGAGCGCGCGCAGGCCCGCAAGACTAAGGGCACCGCGCTCGCCCGGGGCATCCGCTGGGCCGCCGACCAGGGCGCCGACGTCATCAATCTCTCGCTGGGCGACGACAGCGCCGCCGCCCACCCCGACCCGGGCGAGGACGCGGCCGTGCAGTACGCCCTGGCCAAGGGCGCCGTGGTGGTCGCCTCGGCCGGCAACGGCGGCGAGAAGGGCGACCACATCTCCTATCCGGCCGCCTACCCCGGGGTGATCGCCGTCACGGCGGTGGACCGGTACGGGACCCGGGCCGCCTTCTCCACCCGCCGCTGGTACGCGACGGTGGCCGCGCCCGGTGTGGACATCGTGATCGCCGACCCCGACCGCGGCTACTACCAGGGCTGGGGCACCAGCGCCGCCGCCGCCTTCGTCTCCGGGGCCGCCGCGCTGCTCAAGTCGGCCCACCCGGACCTCACCCCGGTCGAGGTGAAGCGGCTGCTCGCGGACACCGCCCGGGACCGCCCGGCCGGCGGCGCGCACGACGACGCCAAGGGGTACGGGACGGTGGACCCGGCCGCCGCCCTCCGCGCGGCCGCCACCCTGCGCCCCGCCGCCGTGCCGAAGGCGGCCGACGGTGGGCCGGCCCGCTTCGGCCCGGCCCCCGTACCGCCCGCCGAGGAGGCGGACGGCCCCGGGCTGCTGGCCCCCCTGGCGGGCGCCGCCGGGGTGCTGCTGCTGGCCGCCGCGGTGGTGCTGTGGCGCGGCGGACGGGCCCGCGCGACTCCGCCGTCACGGTCCGTTTCGGGGGCCGATAGGCTCGCGGGGTGGCGCTGAAGAACATCCCCGACCCCGGTTTCTCCGACGACGACGGTACGGCCGACCCGCGGCTCGCCGAGGCCCTGGCCGCCTGGTCCGCGGACCGGTCCGCCGAGGCCCGGGCCGGGGTGCTCGCCGCCCTGAAGGAGGCCCGCCTCCTGGTGCCGGTGGTCGCGGTGCTCGGCGAGGTCGAGGAGGACCAGGCCACCGGGCTGCGCCGGGAGAAGACCAGCGATATGGCGGTGCCCACGCTCACCGCGGGCGACCGCCGGGCCCTGCCCGCCTTCACCTCCCTGGAGACGCTGGCCCGCTGGGACCCGGCCGCCCGCCCGGTGGCCGTACCGCTGCACCAGGCGCTCCAGGCGACCGCCCACGAGAAGGCCGACACGCTGGTGCTCGACCTGGCCGGTCCCGTCCCGTACGAGCTGACCGGGCCCGCGCTGCTCGCCCTCGCCGAGGGCCGCACCAGCACCGACCCGCTCACCGACCCGGCCGTCATCGAGGCGGTCCGCCGGGTGGTGGCCGCCGAGCCCGCCGTGCTCCGCGCCCACCTCGGCCCGGGCACCGCCGACGGCACCCTCGCCCTGGTGCTGGCCGAGGACGCCGTGCCCGCCGAGGCGGCCGGCCGGATCGCCCGGGCGCTGGCCGCTGACGAGACCCTCCGCGCCCGCCTGGTACGCGGCCTGGACCTGGCCCTGCTGCGGCCCACCGCCACACCCCCGGGCGAGCCCCTGCACATGCGGCCGTAAGACGGGCTCCCCGTACGGCCATGGCGAGTCAGGACGCAGCCTGGGCCTGCTCCGGCGGGGGCCCGTACGCCGGGATCGGGCCGGGCCGTCGGCCGGTGGTCGCGGCGGTGGCGGCCAGGGCCGTCTCCAGGGCGCCGAGCGCCTGCCGGGCGGTGGCGATACGGGCCGCCAGCTCATCGCCGTCGGCGCCTCCCCCCACCACCCCTGCCGCCCGCTCCTCCCGTTCCAGTTCCCGGGCCTCCTCCATCGAGCTGATGACCACGCCGATCAGCATGTTGACGAGCACGAACGAGGCGATCAGGACGTAGGAGGCGTAGTAGAGGACGCTCCACGGGGAGATCTCCAGCCCGGCGCGGACCACCTCCCCGATGCCGTCCAGGGTCATCAGCAGGAACAGGGTGAGCAGGGCACGGCCGGCCGATCCGTACTGGCGCGGGTCCTCCTCGCCGAAGGCGACCCAGCCGACCATGGCGTAGACATAGAGCACCAGGCCGCCCAGCAGCAGGAAACTGACCGTGCCGGGCAGACTGCGGCCCACCGCGACCATCAGCAGGCGCAGTTGGGGCAGAAAGCGGGCGGTGCGCAGGACGCGGGCGAGGCGCAGCAGCCGCAGCAGGGTGGTGTTGTCGCGGACCGTCGGCAGGAACGCGGAGGCGACGACGGCCAGGTCGAAGAGGTTCCACGGGTCCCGGAGGAAGGCCCGCGGATCGTCGGCGTGCGCGGACAGCCGCAGCAGCATCTCGACGGTGAAGGCGGCCAGGCAGAGGTGCTCGGCGAGGTGGAGCCAGCGCCCCCAGGAGTGGACCAGCCCGGGGTAGGTCTCCAGCCCCAGCAGGACGGCGTTGGCGAGGATGACGCCGATCATGGTGAAGGCGAACCGGCGGTCCTCGGTGACGGTGCGGGCCCGCCGGGCGAGGGTGAGGCGCACGGGGTGGACGGCCGTAGCGGCGGCGGGCAGTGGCAGCCGGCCCTCCCCGCTCACAGCCGCCACCGCACGAGTACGCCGCCCTCGTGCTCCACCAGCTCGCCCGCCCCGCGATGGTGGTGGGTCGGTACGAAGCCGGGCACGCCCCCGGTCCGCTCCCCGGTGTCCGGGTCGAAGGCGTCCAGACCGTCCGGCGCCGCCGCGTACAGGGTGCCGTCCGCCGCGAACAGCCGGCCGCGCACACCGAGGAGGACCGTCAGCTCACGGCGCCGTACCGCGTCGAAGACGCGCACCCCGGCCCGCAGGGTCCTGATCGCGGAGCCGGCCTCGCCGATGCCGCTGATGGCGATCCGCCGCTCGTCGATCCAGCACTGGGGGTTGTTCCAGTAGTACGGGCGGTGGGCGAGCTCCTTCCGGGTCCGCCCGGTCTCCGCCTCCCCGGTCCGCCCGGCGGTCCAGTTGCGCAGGTTCCACACCGTGGGCACCCCGTGCGGCCCCCAGACCCAGCCGTCGTCCGCTATCCGGGTGCCGCCGGGGGAGACGGCCAGCGCGCCGTGGAAGTAGTCCAGCGGCCGCGCCCCGTCCGGCTCGCGGGGGGTCAGCGGTGCGCCGGTCTCCGCGTCCGAGACGTCCAGCCGGTTCCAGGCGGTGCGGTGGACCGCGAGGGTGCGGCCCGCCCGCTCGGTGAACGCGAAGGCGAAGGGCACGGTGTACGCGCGGTGGTCGCCGCCGTCCAGAGGGAGGACCACCCGGCCGGTGCGCAGATCCAGCAGCTGCCCGGAGCGGCCGAAGTCGTGGACCACCGCGGCGAACCGGCCGTCGGGGGAGGCATGGAGCCGGCGCCGGGGGGCGCCGCCCGGCCGTGCGTGCGGGTGCGGTGCCTCCTCGGGCAGCCGGACCGAGCCGACGGTGTCCGCGGTGGAGCGGTCCGCGTCGAACCGTACGAGGCGGCCGTCCTGCCCCAGCAGCAGCCAGACCGATCCCGCCGCGCCGGCGACCGGGGCCAGGTCGGCCACCTCACCCGCCTCCGCCGGCAGGCGGGTGATGAGCAGCCTCCTGTCCCCGCCGCCGGCGGTTCGCCAGGGCGCTGCCGGCCGGTTCGCGCGGGGGCCGCCGGAGGACTCCAGCCGCTCCCGGAGCGCGGCCGAGCGGTCCGGCCAGCTGGGGCGCGGGTCGCCGTCCGAGGGCGCCTTGGCCGGGTCGTCGGTGAAGTCGGCGCAGGAATGGGTCTCCTGGACGTCACCGGCCCGGTCGTCCCAGAGGTCGATCAGATCGAATTTCGACCTGACGGCACGGAATTCCTCCTTCTTGTTCCGGAAACAGCCCAGCGAGCCCATGAGGGCGTAACCGCCGGGGTGGTAGTCGGAGAACGCGCAATTCGCGCAGGTCTGGAGCGCGATTCCGTCCGGGGCGTCGCGCCGCAGTTCCCACAGCCCCTGCTCCACGTCGTCCGCCCACCCGGAATCCGCGATGGCCTCGCCGTCCCGCTCCAGTTTCAGCCGCACCCCGTAGGGCTGCGCGATGGTCTCGGGGCGGCGGGGGTCCGGCACCACCAAGTCCGTGTGAAGGGAAAGGTATTCGGTCGCCGAGCCGGAACGGACCCGGACGGGCGTGGACCAGCCCAGCCAGTATCCGCACAGGTCCCGGCCGTCCAGATCGGGCGGTTCAAGGGAGTGTTCAAGTTCCGCCACGAGTTCCAGGCCGTCGGGGCTGGCCCCCTCGAACCGGTTGTCCCGGAATTCGAGCGTGAAGGTCTTTCCGTCATTGGTCAGGAAAGCGCCGGTGGATCCCCAGCGATCGGTGACGGAGGCGCGTACACGGAGCGGGGATTCGTATCCGGTTTCATCGGGCATGCGGCCACTATGCCAAGTCCCGGGCCGCCCGGGATTCCCGTTCGGCGCCGCTCCAAGAGCATGCCAAGAGCGCTCCAAGAACATGTCGGAAATGGCGTGGGCCGGGGCCGGACGGTCACCGGGCTCCGGCGAGGGTGCGGGCGGAGGCGCGGGCCGTGGCGGCGAGGTGGTCCGCCTCCCAGAGCCGGGCGACCCGCTCCGCCGTGCCGAACGCGGCCCTCGCGGCCCGGTCGTCGCCGAGCAGGGCGTACAGCTCGCCGAGGGGCTGGGCGAGGGGGCGGGTGCAGAAGGCCGTGGTCGCCGCCGAACCGAGCTGGTCCTGTACGGGTTCGAGCAGCGGTATCAGCCGGGCGGCGGCCTCCCGGTCGTCGAAGACGCAGGCCAGCCGGGCGCGGGCGCCCAGCCGCACCCCGTAGAAGTGGTCCTGCGGGGGATCGCGGTGGAAGCGGACGGCCCGTGCCTCCTCCGTCTTGCCCTGGAGGGCGAGCACCAGGGCGAGGGCTTCGCCGCCCCGGGCGCCCCAGGTCTCGTAGACCCGGCGGGTGTGCGGCTCGATCTCGTCCACCCGGCCCTGGTTGAGGCGGATGGTGATCAGTCCGCGGGTGTGGATGTCGGCCCCGTGCCAGGGGTTGTGGCCGCTCAGCCGCTCCCGGACGCGCCGATACGCCGCCTCCGCCTCGTCGAACTCGCCGCGCGCGTGGGCCAGCATCGCCAGCGCGGACAGCCCGGCGGCCTCGGCGCCCGCGATATGGAAGCGGCGGGCGATGGCCAGTCCCCGTTCGGTGTGCCGGCGGACGGCCTCGGGGTCGTTGCCGATGGCCGCGATCGTCGCGTCGATATGCTCGCAGACCCACTGGTAGGCGGGCAGTTCATGGGCCCGGACCAGCTCGCGGAGCTCGCCCACCACGGCCGAGCAGCGGGCGGCCTGGTGCTCGTGCGGCATCAGCTTGGTCATGGTGGTGAACGCCGCCGCGAGCAGCGCGGGATCGCCGGTGTCCCGGGCGATCGCCAGCTGCCGTTCGGCGGCCTCGACGACCCGCCCGGAACCGGAGTCCGCCAGCTCCTCCACCAAACGTTGCAGCAGCCGGGCCGCGATCGCCGGCGGCAGCGGCTCCCTGGCGAGCAGCCGTTCCAGGGTGCCGGCGACATGGTCGTCGTCGGCCGCCCAGTGCCGGCGGGTCAGCCACGGGGTGGGCTCGGTCCAGGCGGCGAACGCGGCGGCCACCAGGTCGTTGCGGCCCACACAGCGGGCCTCCTCCACGGCGCGCTCCCCGGTGCCCTGGGCGGCGGCGATGGCGCCGGACCGCACCTGGGCCCGGCCGAGGCGGCCGTACAGGTCGATCAGCCGCTCGGCGCGCGGCTCCGGCGGGCTCGGGATGCGCTCGGCGGCCGCGATCGCCTGGGAGAGCAGGTCCACGGCCACGTCATGGGCGTAACGGCGCTCGGCCCGCTCGGCGGCACGGACCGCGTAGCCGACGGCCGCGGCGGCCTGGCCGGGATCACCGGACCGGGCGAAGTGCAGGGCGAGGGCGTCCAGATCACCCGGGCGCAGCCGCTCCAGGGCCTCGGCGAGCCGGCCGTGCAGGGCGCCGCGGCGCAGCCCGGTGAGATCGCCGTAGGCCACATCGCGCATCAGGACGTGGGCGAAGCGCACCCGGCCGGGCATCGGCTCGGTGAGCAGCCCGGCCCGGACACACCGCTCCAGGGCGTCCACCACCTGGTCCCCGGGCAGCTCGCAGGCCTCGGTCAGCACATCGACGTCCGCGTCCCGGCCGCAGACGGCCGCCAGCGCCAGCACCGTACGCTCCGGGGCCGACCGCCGGGCGAGCCGCAGCCGCAGCACGTCCCGGATGGCCTCGGGGACCTCGGTCACCGCCTTCAGGCTGCCCTCGACCGCCAGCAGCCGGGCGCTCTCGGTGACGAAGAACGGGTTGCCGCCGGTGCGCGCGGTCAGCGCGGCGACCGTCTCGGCGGCGACCGGCCCGCCGCACACGGCCCGTACCAGGTCCGCCACCTCCGTCGCGGCCAGCCCGCGCAGGGTGATCCGGTACGCGGCCAGGCGGGCGAGCTCGGCGCGCAGCGGTCCCAGCCGCTCGCCCGCCTCGTCGGGGCGGAAGGCGGTGACCACGAGCACCGGTGCGCGCAGTGCGGCGGCGCAGTTGAGCAGCAGCAGCGTCTCGGCGTCGGCCCGGTGCAGATCGTCCACGAAGAGCGCGATGGGCTGCTCGGCGGCGGCCGAGGCCAGCCACTCCTTGAGCGCCGTGTGCACCTTGAAGCGTCCCGCGGCGGAGTCGGCGGTCGGCGGCTCGTCCGGTTCGCCGGGGTGCAGCAGGGCGGCCAGCGGGCCCACGGTGGCGGGCGGCGACAGCCGGGCCAGTTCGCCCAGCGCCTCCACCCAGGCCCACGCCGGCGGGGCGCCCTCGTTCTCGGGGCAGCGTCCGGTGATGACCAGCCAGCCCTCGGTACGCAGCAGCCGGCCGAAGTGGTCCAGCAGCGTCGACTTCCCGGACCCCGCCTCCCCGGCCACCATCGCCACGGAGCCGCGCCGGGCGGCGGCCTGGGCCGCCCCGCGCAGCACCCGCAGCTCCGCCGTACGGCCGTACAGGACCTCGTCTGCGGCACCGGCATCGGCATCGGCGGCACCGGCATCGGCGGCGGGGGTAGGGGCCGGGGCCGGTCGCGGAGTCGCCGGGGCGTGTTCCTCGGGGCGGGGGCCGGGGGCTTCCGGGGCAACCGGGGCGTGGGGAGCACGGGGGCTGCCGTGAGGGATCGTCGGGGGCGGCTCAGTGGCCTCCCGGGTCGGCGGGGCCGGTCTCTGTGCGGGGAGTGCGATGGCCTGGCGGAGCACATCGCGCTCCCCGCGCAGAATGGAGCGCTCCAGCTCCACCAGGGGTGGACCGGGGGTGAGGCCCACCGACTTGACCAGGACCGCCCGGGCACGGCGCAGCGCCGCCAGTGCCTCCGACTGCCGGCCCCCGGCCCAGAGGGCCAGCGCCAGCAGGCGCCAGGCGTCCTCCCGCAACGGCGCCTCACGGACCAGCACTTCGGCGCTGGGCACGACCTCCATGGCCCGGCCCGACTCCAGACCGGCCCGGAGCAGGAGTTCACGGGCCATCAGCCGCAACTCGTCCAGCCGGGCGGCCTCGTCCGCGGCCCACGTGTGGTCGGGCCACTCCGGGTAGGCCGGGCCCCGCCACCAGCCCAGGGCCTCACCCAGCAGGTGCCAGGCCTCCTCGGGTGCGACGTCCCGCGCCCGGCGGACGGCCGCCTCGAACCGCCAGGCGTCCACGGAGTCCTCCGGCAGCCGCAGGACGTATCCGGGCGGCGCGCTCAGGATCAGCCGCGAGGGCGACCGCGGGGGACGCCCGGGTTCCAGGACGCGCCGGAGGTTGGACACCAGCGGGTGGAGCGAGGCCATCTGCCGGCCGCGGTCGCCCTCGCGCCACAGCCGGTCCGCGATGCGCTCCGCCGGGACCACGCTGCCCCGGGCGACGACCAGCATGGCGAGCACCGCACGCTGCTGAGGTCCCCCCAGCGCCAGCCGGGTCCCCTCCGCATGGGCCTCGAACGGACCGAGGACGTGTAGGCGCACCATGGCGGAGCAATCTACCGAACTGGCGTCCGAGGGAGTGCCGTACGTTGCCCGTTGCCCGTTGCCCGTTGCCCGTTGCCCGCGGGCCACGGTGCGTCAGGGACCGACCTGGGTGGCGCTCCAGGCGCGCACCACCCCCGCCCCCGTGTCGAGTTGGAGCAGTTCACCGGCCGACCGGTCCAGGTGGGTGGGCCGGAGACCGGGGACGGTGCCGAGGCGGGCCCCGTCGGCCGGGTCCCAGACCTCCATCCCGCTCTCCCCCGAGGAGAAGAGCAGACCGCCCAGGACGTGGAACCGCTCCTTCGGGCCGGTCTTCGGGCCGGCGAAGACCGCCTCCGTGACGGGCTCCGCGCCGTCCTCACCGGTGAACGCGTAGACCGTCGCCCCGTCCACCATCAGCTCCTCCGCCTCGCCGATACCGCCGACGACCAGCCGGTCGTCGTCGAGCCAGACCATCGGGCGGTCCCAGTAGTAGTCGGCGTGGGCGACGGAGGTCCAGCCGGCCGACTCCGGCCAGGCGGCCTCCCCTTCGGCGAGCCAGGCCGCCAGGTTCCAGACGGCGACCGACCCCAGCGGGTGCCAGAACCAGCCGTCGGAGGCGATACGCGTGCCGTCGGGGCTGGGCAGGACGGTGCCGTGGAAGAGGCCCGTCCAGTCCGCTCGCTCGTCGACGGGAATGCCGGTCACCAAGCGCCCGGTCTCCGCCTCGCAGGCGGCGATCCTGTTCCAGACGGGGCGGTGCAGGGCCAGCGTGCGCCCCTCGTGGACGGTGAACGCCAGGGAGAACGGCACGGTGTCGCTGTGGTAGCCGTCGTTGTCCAGGTCCTCGGTGACCGAGCCCGTCGTCAGGTCGAGGATCTGGCCGCGGCGCCCGTAGTCGATCACCACGGCGGCGAAGCGCCCGTCCGGCGAGGCGTGCAGCCGGCGGACCTGCTGCCGGCCGAGCCACGGCTCCGAGCCCTTCTCCGGCGCGATATGGCAGCGGGCCACCTCGGTGTGGTGGTCCTCGTGCGGGTCCCAGAGCACCAGCCGCCCGTCCTCGCAGAGCAGCAGCCATCCGCGTGCCGTCACGGCCAGGTCCACCACCGTGCCCAGGCCGGCGGGGAGCGGCCGCTCGTCCACCACGGCGCCCAGCGGAACGGGCCGCTCGATGATCTCGGGGCTGCCGGCGATCCCCCGGGCGTCGTCCACCGCCGCGTCGAAGCACTCCTCGCACACCGGCTCCGCCTCCACGGAGCTCGCGTCCTTGCACGCGTCGCAGACGTTCCGGGCCTCCATGCCCACACCGGTGTACCGGATGGTGTAGCCGGCCTGGTCGGCGACGCGCAGATGCGCGCACAGGGGCCGGCCGTAGGGCGGTGCGTCGTGGCCGCAGACAAGGGTGGTCATGGTGAAGGGCTCCTCCATCGGGTGATCGGGCGCCCCGGACGCATGCGACTCATGCGCCGGTGGCACCCGACGCCATCCAACAGCCCGGTCGGGCGGGTCCTTCCGGCATGGGGCCGGCAGCCGCACGATCGGACAGGACTTCCCGCCCCGGCGGGCAGTCCCGCCCCCGCACCGCCCGGCGCGAGAGGTCCGAACCGGGCCCAAACCGGGCCCAAGCCATCTCCAAGACCCCTCTGCCACGCTGGCGGCGGCCCCTCCGGTGCCGTCCTCCCGCATCCCCGGGGCCCGTTCCCACCGACGAAGAGACACCGAGCCGACCGGATCCATGAACCTGACGCTGTCGCCTCCCCGCCCCCGCCCCCGCGGCACCCGGCGTGGTCCGTGTCCGCCCGCCGCGGCCACCATCCCGATCGCCGTGATCGCCGAACAGGCGCTCACCGGCGAGGGCACGCTCGCCCGCCTGCGGGACTATCCGGAACTCCGCATCCTGTCGCCGGCCGAGCGGCCGAAGGCCGAGGTGCTGCTGGTGCTCGCCGAGGAGATCCGCGAGTCGACCATGCGGCTGCTGGAGTCACTGGCCGCGGGCAGCCGCGAGCCGGGAGCGGCGATCGTCCTGGTCTCGGACGCGGTGCCCGAGCACTATGTGCTGCGGGCCGTGCAGGCCGGGCTGCGCAGTGTGATCCCGCGGTCGGTGGCCGGGTTCGACGTGGTGGTGGACACCATCCGGAGCGTCGCCCAGGGGGCCGCCTGCCTGCCGCCGGAGTTCCAGGGCCGGCTGGTCGACAAGGTGCGGTCGCTCCAGGGCGAGGTGCTGGACCCGCTGGGCATGACGCTCTCGGGGCTGAGCCACCGGGAGATCGAGGTGCTGCGCCTGCTGTCCGAGGGGCTGGACACCACCCGGATCGCCGGCCGCCTCAACTACTCGGAGCGCACGATCAAGCAGGTGATCAGCGGGGTCACCGGCCGCTTCGGCCTGCGCAACCGCACCCAGGCGGTCGCCTTCGCCCTGCGCCAGGGCGTGCTGTAGCGCCGGTCGCCCCCGCTCCGCCGCCTCAGCCGAAGACCGGGCCGGTGTACTTCTCGCCCGGGCCCTGGCCCGGCTCGTCGGGGACGAGGGACGCCTCGCGGAAGGCGAGTTGGAGCGACTTCAGGCCGTCCCGGAGCGGGGCGGCGTGGAAGGAGCTGATCTCCGTGACGCCCGCGTCCAGCAGCCCGGCCAGCGCGTGCACCAGCTTGCGCGCCTCGTCCAGGTCCTTGTGGGCGTCGCCGTCCTCGGTGAGGCCCAGCTTCACCGCGGCGGCGCTCATCAGGTTGACGGCGACCGTCACGATCACCTCGACCGCGGGCACCTCGGCGATGTCGCGGGTCATGGCGTCGAAGTCGGGGGTGTCGTTGCCCGGGCCGGAGCCCGCCGGGGTGGCGTCGTCGTTCATGCGTCACACCTTAGGCGTACGGGAGGAGGGGTACGGGAGCGGGCCCGGCGGCCCCCCTCGCGCGCCCGTACCGTCCCGCCGCCGGCGCGCCTGGTCGCTCCACCGACGGCGAGGTGCTAACCTTGTGTGACGACCGGCCGGACGTGTATGCGCTCCGGCCCGCAAGTGGAGGCTCCGATCTCCCACCTGGCCACCCCTCGGGGAGGCGGGTCACCGGTCAGGCGGTCCCCATCGTTCCGTACGGACGATGGATCCGCCCGATGTGCGCCCCGCGGTTGACCGCGGCGGTGCTCCGGTTTGCTTTGGAGCCCCGCCTGTGTCCCGTCCGGGGCATTTTTCATGTACCGGCGCGGTTGGTCTCAACTGTCATAAGACGTTACGCGTCCGTCCGCCAGGCGTTCGCGTGGTGCTACCGAGGAGGATCCATCAGCGCCGAGCCCCGCATCAACGACCGGATTCGCGTTCCCGAGGTGCGACTTGTCGGTCCCAGCGGCGAGCAGGTCGGGATTGTTCCGCTTGCCAAGGCCCTGGAGCTTGCGCAGGAGTACGACCTCGACCTCGTCGAGGTGGCGGCCAACGCCCGTCCGCCGGTCTGCAAGCTCATGGACTACGGCAAGTTCAAGTACGAGTCGGCCATGAAGGCCCGTGAGGCGCGCAAGAACCAGGCGCACACGGTCATCAAGGAGATGAAGCTCCGGCCGAAGATCGACCCGCACGACTACGACACCAAGAAGGGTCACGTCGTCCGGTTCCTCAAGCAGGGCGACAAGGTCAAGATCACGATCATGTTCCGCGGACGTGAGCAGTCCCGGCCGGAGCTCGGCTACCGGCTGCTGCAGCGCCTCGCGGAGGATGTCCAGGACCTGGGCTTCGTCGAGTCGAACCCCAAGCAGGACGGCCGGAACATGATCATGGTTCTCGGTCCGCACAAGAAGAAGACCGAGGCGATGGCCGAAGCCCGCGAGGCGCAGGCCGCCCGCAAGGCCGAGCGCCAGGGCCAGCCGGCCCAGGCCGACGAGTCCGCCGAGGCGGAGCAGTCGGTCGAGGCGGAGCAGCCGGCCCCGGCGGAGCAGCCCGCCGAGTAGGTCCCGCCAGGGACCCGCACCCGAGGCACCCGCCCCGGATTCAACCGATACATCTGACGCCCCCACCGCCGGTCCCGACCGGGCCGGCGGGGAGCGCCACTGACGAGGAGAGAACGGCGCGATGCCGAAGAACAAGACGCACAGCGGTGCCAAGAAGCGCTTCAAGATCACCGGCTCCGGCAAGGTGCTCCGCGAGCGCGCCGGCAAGCGCCACCTGCTGGAGCACAAGTCCTCCAAGCTGACCCGCCGCCTCACCGGCAACGCCGAGATGGCCCCGGGCGACGCCGCCAAGATCAAGAAGATGCTCGGCATCTGAGCGACGCTCGCACGCCGGATCAGCCGCCGCCCGCAGGCGCGGGCCGCCGCCGGCTGATCGGCGTCACGCCCTCGGCGACGAGGGCCGCCGGCAGCACCCGCCGGGACCCAATCGTTTCCGGGCCGTATGGGCACCACCACGGCCCCGCTACAAGGAGTTAACACGTGGCACGCGTCAAGCGGGCAGTCAACGCCCACAAGAAGCGCCGGGCGATCCTGGAGCAGGCCAGCGGCTACCGCGGCCAGCGCTCCCGCCTCTACCGCAAGGCCAAGGAGCAGGTCACCCACTCGCTGGTCTACAACTACAACGACCGGAAGAAGCGCAAGGGCGACTTCCGTCAGCTGTGGATCCAGCGCATCAACGCCGCGGCCCGCGCCAACGGCATCACCTACAACCGCTTCATCCAGGGTCTGAAGGCCGCCAACATCGAGGTGGACCGCAAGATCCTGGCCGAGCTCGCGGTCAACGACGCCGGCGCGTTCGCCGCGCTCGTCGAGGTGGCCCAGAAGGCGCTGCCGAGCGACGTCAACGCCCCGAAGGCCGCCGCCTGATCCACCGGCGTCCGCCGGCCGGCCCCGTGCCGGCCGGCTGATCCGCCAGGCGCGCACCTTCCGCGTACCCCGCCCGGACCCGCAGGCCCCGCGCCTGCGGGTCCGGTCTTTGCCCGGAGGCCTCCGCCACGGAATCCCTTACGGGAAGACGTCCGCCCCGCCCTAAGGCCCCGCCGCCCCGCCGCCGATCCACGAAGGAAGCCGCCGCCCGCCATGGCCACCCCCGAGCTGATCTCCCCCCGCTCCCCGCGCGTCACCGCCGCCCGCCGGCTCGCCAAGCGGACCTTCCGGAGCAAGGAGCGCCTGTTCATCGCCGAGGGCCCGCAGGCCGTCCGCGAGGCGGTCGCCCACCGGGGGCCGGGGGCCGGGGAGCCGACCCTGGTGGAGCTGTTCACCACCGTCGAGGCCGCCGAGCGGTACGCGGACATCGTCGCCGCCGCCCGGGCCGCCGGGGCCCGGGTGCACCACGCCTCCGCCGAGGTGCTGGCCGACGTCTCCCAGACCGTCACCCCGCAGGGGCTGCTCGGGGTGTGCCGCTTCCTGGACTCGCCGTTCGCCGAGGTGTTGGCCGCCCGCCCCCGGCTGGTCGCCGTCCTCGCCAACGTCCGCGACCCCGGCAACGCCGGCACCGTGCTGCGCTGCGCCGACGCGGCCGGAGCCGACGCGGTGGTGCTCACCGACGCCTCGGTGGACCTGTACAACCCCAAGGCGGTACGGGCCTCGGTGGGCTCCGTCTTCCACCTCCCGGTCGCCGTGGGCGTCCCCGTGGAGCAGGCCGTCGCCGGGCTGCGGGAGGCCGGGGTGCGGGTGCTGGCCGCCGACGGGGCCGGGGAGCGGGACCTGGACGCCGAGCTGGACGCCGGCACCATGGGCACCCCCACCGCCTGGGTCTTCGGCAACGAGGCCTGGGGGCTGCCCGAGGAGACCCGGGCGCTCGCCGACGCCGTGGTCCGCGTGCCCATCCACGGCCGCGCCGAGAGCCTGAACCTCGCCACCGCCGCCGCCGTGTGCCTCTACGGCTCCGCCCGTGCGCAGCGTGCTGCCGGAGGGTGCCGCTCCGTGACCTCCAGCTAGTAGGGTGACGGGCTCGGGGGCCAAGCGTCACACGACGGAGGGGTAGGGATTCGGCGATGACGCGCGCCACGAGCAGGCCCGAGACCGCCGCGGGCACTCCGGCGGCCTTACTGGGCGGCTGCGACCCGGACGACCTGCCGGACGGACTGGTCATCGCCGACGGGGACGGCCGGGTGGTCTGCTTCAACGACGCCGCCGCCCGGATCACCCGGACCCCCCGCGCCCAGGCGATCGGCGCCCCACTGGAGCGGGCGCTGCCGCTCCAGGACCTCAAGGGCCACCGCTGGTGGGCGCTGACCGACCCCTACGGCGGGCTCGCCATCCGCGGCGGGCAGCCCGAACGGAACCTGCTGCTGCCCGGCAGCAGGGAGGTGCTGGTCGCCGCCCGCTACGTCCGCGACCGGCCGCTCGGTCCGGTCGAACGGGTCGTGGTCACCCTGCGCGGCACCGAGGCCCGGCGCCGTACCGAACGCAGCCACGCCGAGCTGATCGCCACCGTCGCCCATGAGCTGCGCTCCCCGCTCACCTCGGTCAAGGGCTTCACCGCCACCCTGCTGGCCAAGTGGGAGCGGTTCACCGACGACCAGAAGCGGCTGATGCTCCAGACCGTGGACGCCGACGCCGGACGGATCACCCGGCTGATCGCCGAGCTGCTGGACATCTCCCGGATCGACTCCGGGCGCCTGGAGGTGCGGCGCCAGCCGGTGGACCTTGCCGCCGCGGTCGGCCGCCACATCCAGGCGCACCTCTCCTGCGGGGAGCCGCCGGACCGTTTCGTCGCCCGGGTGCGCCGCCCGCTGCCCGAGCTGTGGGCCGACCCCGACAAGATCGACCAGGTCCTGGGCAACCTGCTGGAAAACGCGGTGCGCCACGGCGAGGGAACCGTCACCATCGAGGTGGCGCCCGCGGACGCGGGCCCCGGCGGTGAGGGCGACCAGGAGAAGGGGACGGCGGTGACCGTGAGCGACGAGGGACCCGGCATCCCCGAGGAGTCGATGGCCCGGGTCTTCACCCGCTTCTGGCGCGGCAGCAAGCGCGGCGGTACCGGGCTCGGCCTCTATATCGTCAAGGGCATCGTGGAGGCCCACGGCGGCACCATCACCGTCGGCCGGGCGCCCTCCGGCGGCGCCCAGTTCCGATTCACCCTGCCCGTGGGCACCCCGGCCGGCCTGCTCTAGCAGCCCCGCCGCCCGGCCCACGGGCGCCTCCACCCCGGCGCGGCACCATTCCGGCGTACAGGACCCGCGGACCGCAGGGCCGCCCCGGCAGCCCCGCTCACGGGCGCCCGCCGGGCCCGCCCCGTACCCCCGCTAGACTCGACCTTTGGCACATTCACGTCCTCGGTCGTCGAGCGGGGGCCCCAGCCACCCCATCGGAAGCACGGGAAGAGATGTCGGCACCCAACAAGTCGTACGACCCAGTCGAGGTCGAGGCACTGAAACCGGAACAGATCGAGCGCACGAAGGACGAGGCGCTCGCCGCCTTCGCCGCCGCCGCCGACCTGGACGAGCTCGCCTCCGCGAAGACCGCCCACACCGGCGGCACCTCGCCGCTGGCCCTCGCCAACCGGGAGATCGGCGCCCTGCCGCCCCAGGCCAAGGCGGAGGCCGGCAAGCGCGTCGGCCAGGCCCGCGGCCAGGTCAGCAAGGCGCTCGCCGCCCGCCAGGTGGAGCTGGAGGCGGAGCGGGACGCCCGCGTGCTGGTCGAGGAGGCCGTGGACGTCACGCTGCCCCACGACCGCGTCCCGGCCGGCGCCCGCCACCCGCTCACCACCTTCATGGAGCGCGTCGCGGACGTCTTCGTCTCCATGGGCTACGAGATCGCCGAGGGCCCCGAGGCCGAGGCCGAGTGGTTCAACTTCGACGCCCTGAACTTCGTACCGGACCACCCGGCCCGGCAGATGCAGGACACCTTCTTCGTCCAGGGCGCCTCTCCGGAAGGGAAGGCCACCACCGGCGACGAGTCGGGCATCGTGCTGCGCACCCACACCTCCCCGGTGCAGGCCCGCACCCTGATCGACCGCGAGCCGCCGGTCTACGTGGTCTGCCCCGGCCGGGTCTACCGGACCGACGAGCTGGACGCCACGCACACCCCGGTCTTCCACCAGATCGAGCTGCTCGCCGTGGACGAGGGCCTGACCATGGCCGACCTCAAGGGCACCCTGGACCATATGGTCCGCGCCCTGTTCGGGCCGGACATGAAGACCCGGCTGCGGCCCAACTACTTCCCCTTCACCGAGCCGTCCGCCGAGATGGACATGCTCTGCTACGTCTGCCGCGGCGCCTCCGTCGGCGACCCGGAGCGGCCCTGCCGCACCTGCGGCAGCGAGGGCTGGATCGAGCTGGGCGGCTGCGGCATGGTCAACCCCAACGTGCTGATCGCCTGCGGGGTCGACCCGGCGAGGTACAGCGGGTTCGCCTTCGGGTTCGGCATCGAGCGGATGCTGATGTTCCGCCACAACGTCGAGGACATGCGAGACATGGTCGAGGGTGACGTCCGGTTCACCCGGCCGTTCGGGATGGAGATCTGATGCGGGTCCCGCTTTCGTGGCTGCGGGAGTACGTCGACCTGCCGGCGACGGAGACCGGCCGCGACGTACAGGCCAAGCTGGTGTCGGCCGGCCTGGAGGTCGAGACCGTCGAGCGCCTCGGCGCCGGGCTGACCGGCCCGCTGGTGGTCGGCAAGGTGCTCACCGTCGAGGAGCTGACCGAGTTCAAGAAGCCGATCCGCTTCTGCACGGTCGACGTGGGCAGCGCCAACGGCACCGGTGAGCCGCAGGAGATCATCTGCGGCGCCCGGAACTTCGCCGAGGGCGACAAGGTCGTCGTCGCGCTGCCCGGCGCGGTGCTGCCCGGGGACTTCCGGATCGCCGAGCGCAAGACGTACGGGCGGATGTCCCGCGGCATGATCTGCTCCGGCGACGAGCTGGGTATGGGCGACGACGGCAGCCACGGCATCATCGTGCTGCCGCCGGAGCACGAGGTCGGCATCGACGCCACCGTGCTGCTGGAGCTGTACGACGAGGTCCTGGATATCGCCGTCACCCCCGACCGCGGCTACTGCCTCTCGCTGCGCGGGATCGCCCGGGAGGCCGCCATCGCCTACGGGCTGCCGCTGCGCGACCCGGCACTCCTGGACGTGCCCGGCCCCAACGCGTACGGCTACCCGGTCTCCGTCTCCGACCCGATCGGCTGCTCCCGCTTCACCGCGCGCACCGTGGTCGGGCTCGACCCCGAGGCCCGCTCCCCGATCTGGCTCCGGCGCCGGCTGCAGAAGGCCGGCATGCGGCCGATCTCGCTCGCCGTGGACGTCACCAACTACGTGATGCTGGAGCTGGGCCAGCCGCTGCACGCCTACGACCGCAGCCGGCTGGACGGACCCATCGCGGTGCGCCGCGCCGAGCCCGGCGAGAAGATCACCACCCTCGACGGCACCGTCCGGGTGCTGGACGCCGAGGACCTGCTGATCACCGACAACCGCGGCCCGATCGGGATCGCCGGGGTCATGGGCGGTGCCCACACCGAGATCGCCGACCCGGTCACCGATCCGGAGACCGGCCAGGTCAGCGGCACCACCGATGTGGTGATCGAGGCCGCCCACTTCGACGCCATCGCCATCGCCCGCACCGCCCGCCGGCACCGGCTGTCCTCCGAGGCGTCCCGGCGCTTCGAGCGCGGCGTGGACCCGGCGGCGGCCGCGGCCGCGGCGCAGCGCACCGTGGACCTGCTGGTGCTGCTCGCCGGCGGCACCGCCGAGGCCGGGGTGACCGAGGTGCTGGCGCCCTCCGCGCCGCACACCGTCGCCATGCCCGCCGACCACCCCGACCGGGTGGCCGGGATGGCCTACGGCCGGGAGACGGTGGTCCGCCGCCTCCAGGAGATCGGCTGCGATGTCTACGGGCAGGACGAGCTGGTCGTCACGGCGCCGTCCTGGCGCCCCGACCTGCGCGAGCCCAACGACCTCGCCGAGGAGGTCATCCGGCTGGAGGGGTACGAGAACCTGCCCTCCACCCTGCCGAAGCCCCCGGCCGGCCGCGGGCTCACCGCCCGCCAGCGGGCGCACCGCCGGGTCGGCCGCGCGCTGGCCGGCGCCGGGTACGTCGAGGCGCTGAACTACCCGTTCATCGGCGAGCAGGTGCTCGACCAGCTGGACCTCCCGGCCGGCGACCCCGCCCGCCGCACGGTGAAGCTGGTCAACCCGCTCTCCGACGAGGAGCCGGCGCTGCGCACCACGCTGCTGCCCGGCCTCCTCGCCGCGCTGCGCCGCAACGACGGCCGTGGCAGCCATGACCTGGCCCTCTTCGAAACCGGCCTGGTCTTCACGGCGGCCGAGGAGTCCGGCATCGCCGCCCGCCTCCCGGTCGACCGCCGCCCCACCGACGAGGAGATCGCCCGCGTCAACGCCGTGCTGCCGCGGCAGCCCCGGCACGCCGCGGTGGTCCTCGCCGGGGCGCGCGAGCAGGCCGGCTGGTGGGGCCAGGGCCGCCCGGCCGACTGGGCCGACGCGGTCGAGGCCGCCCGCACGGTGGCCCGCGAGGCCGGCGCCGAACTCCTGGTCCGCCAGGGCCAGTACGGCCCCTGGCACCCGGGCCGCTGCGCCGAGCTGGTGGTGGTCGTGGACGGCGAGGAGCGGGTGGCCGGCCACGCCGGCGAGCTGCACCCCCGGGTCGTGAAGGCCCTGCACCTGCCGGCCCGGACCAGCGCCATGGAGCTGGACCTCGACCTGGTCGAGGCCGCCTCCACCGGCCCCGTCCCGGCCCCCCGGATCTCCGCCTTCCCGGTGGCCACCCAGGACGTCGCCCTGGTGGTCGACACCGCGGTGCCCGCCGCCGAGGTGGAGCGGGCCCTGCGCGAAGGGGCGGGTGAACTCCTCGAATCCCTCCGCCTGTTCGACGTGTTCACCGGCGAGCAGATCGGCGCGGGCCGCAAGTCCCTCGCCTACGCGCTCCGCTTCCGCGCCGCCGACCGCACCCTCACCGTCGAGGAGGCCTCCGCCGCCCGCGACACCGCGGTAGCCCTGGCCGCCGAACGCACCGGCGCGGTCCTGCGGGGCGCCTGACCGGACGGGATGATCCGGTGAAACGCCCCGCCCCCGGCCGCTACGGCGCCGGGGGCGGGGCGTTGCGGTAGGGGCGGGGGTGTCGCCTGGCCGGACCGGTTGCACCGGCGCGTCGGCGTGCGCCCGTCCGTGCCGGTGCGTCGGTGCGCGGCGGTCGCCACAGCCGCGTTTCAGGCGCCCCTCGCGCGCCCCTCACTCTGCCCGCCCGGGACCC
The DNA here is from genome assembly GCF_040644755.1 of Streptomyces sp. NPDC046887. Classification (NCBI taxonomy): domain Bacteria; kingdom Bacillati; phylum Actinomycetota; class Actinomycetes; order Kitasatosporales; family Streptomycetaceae; genus Streptomyces; species Streptomyces sp. NPDC046887. The sequence continues at coordinate 39,678 of NZ_JBEYXH010000031.1, read as the reverse complement.
GCGCCCGAAGCCCGTTCACGACCGGCGGGCCGGGCGCCCGTCCCCGGTGGGCGCCGGGCCGTAGACCGCCCCGCCACGACCGGCGGCCTCCATCCCCCGGCGCGCGCTCGTCGGCCCCTCCTCGCGCCAGGCCGCGAGGGCTCCGGTCGCGACCGGCCGCCCGGGCCACGGCCGACGACCTCGCCCGGCCGTACAGCCCCCGTGCGTCCCCCCCCCCCCCGCACGCCACCGCCCCGCCCCGCCGATCACACCACGGGGCCGCATCCCTCACTCGTTCGAGTGGGAGGGCTGGTGGACGTGCCCCGGGGCCGTGGACGATCGGGGCAGTCGCCCCGACCACGGGTGACGGCCCGGAGAAGGGCGGTCCGTATGCTCCGTTCCAGACCTCTCAGCCCGCACGTAGTGCACCCGAACGGCCCATGGTCGCGGTGGCGCCGGTTCGGGCCGCTGCTGCCGCCGCTGCTGTGGGGCGCCGCCGCGGTGCTCTGGCAGCTGCTCTGCCCGCTGGCCCGGCTCGACGGGGCCGGCGCGCGGCTGGTCACCGGCGGGGTGTTCTGCGCGGTCGGCGTCTGCCTGGTCCTCGGCGCCCGGCGCGGGCTGCTGCGCGAGTTGCACCAGGTACGTGAGGTGGCCCGGGCCGCCCAGCAGGTGCTGCTGCGCCCGCTGCCGCCGCGGCTGGACGGGCTCGCGGTGGCCGCGGGCCAGCTCTCGGTCTCGCAGGAAGCCTCGGTCGGCGGCGACCTCTACGAGGCGGTCGCCACCCCGCACGGGGTGCGCTGCGTCATCGGGGATGTGCGCGGCCACGGCATCGGCGCGCTCGGCGCGGTCGCCGCCGTGCTGGGCAGCTTCCGGGAGGCGGCCCACGATGAGGGGGAACTGGCCGGCGTACTGCACCGGTTGGACCGGGCGCACGACCGTCATCTGAGGGAACGGGACGGCGCGGGCGGCCCGGCCGCCGAGGAGTTCGTCACCCTGCTGCTGCTGGAGATCCGCCCCGACGGCACGGTGCTGGTGGTCAGTTGCGGCCACCCCCTCCCGTACCGCCTCGGCCCCCGCGGCGCCGAGCGGCTGACCGCCGGTGAACCGCTGCCGCCGCTCGGGGTGTTCCCGCTGCCGGCCGAGCCGCCGGTGCACCGGGCCGGTGTCCTGGCGCCCGGCGAGGCGCTGGTCCTGCACACCGACGGGGCGGAGGACGCCCGGGACGCCGCCGGGCGCTTCTTCGGGCTGCGCCAGCTCCTCGACGAGAGCGCCCAGGCGGCGCCGGTGCCCCCGGCGGCCCTGATCCGGCGGGTGCACACGGCGCTGCTCCGCCACACCGGCGGACGGCTCGCCGACGACGTGGCGCTGCTGGTGGTACGGGACGACGGCCGCCCGCCGCACGGCCGCCCCGGCATCCTGCCGCAGCCCTGCCGGACCGGCTCGGCGCGGGAACTCCCGTACCCCTGAGGTCGTCTCGCACCCCGGCCGGGTGAGGAGCGGCCGGCCCCGTCCGCCCGCCGCGGAGTGTGGGCGGGTCAGGCGGGCGGACGGTGCACGAGGGCCGCCGCGTTCTACGAGGGGGAGCCGGCGACCCGGCCGCTCTGTGCGAGACGACCAGTCAACCGCCCCGCCCGCCGCGGCGGCAGTGCGCGCGCCGCCCGGAGGCGGGTACTCCGTTCACACCCCGTGCGAACGCCGCCGCACTACGCTGTCGCCATCGAGCGGCCCGCCCGACGGGCCGCCCCGCGGCGCCCTCCCCCGCCCGGAAGGGCACCCGATCCGTCGTCAGGCCCACCCAGGGCACGCGACCACGAGGGGCCACCATGCAGCCCAACACCCTGCTCGACGCCCTGCTGGACGAGGCGGGCATCTCGCACGCCGGCCTCGCCGCCCATGTCAACCAGGCCGGCCGCGCCCGGGGACTGGCCCTGCGCTACGAGCACACCGCCGTCGCCCGCTGGCTGAAGGGGCAGCGCCCGCGCGGCCAGGTCCCCGACCTGATCTGCGAAGTGCTCGGCACCCGGCTGCGCCGCCCCGTCGGCCTGGACGACATCGGCCTCGGCGTACCGGGCCAGGCGCCCGCCGCGCACGGCTCCCCGCTGTCCGGCTTCGTCGAGCGGGCCACCGCCCTGTGGCGCTCCGACGAGCAGCAGCGCCCGCACATACTGGGCGCCTCCGCCGTCACCGGCACCCCCGCGGTGATGCCGGTCTGGGAGTGGGAGAACCCACCGGAGGACACCGATGTCTCCCGCGCCGGACAGGACAGGGTCGGCCCCTCCGACATCGCACTGCTGCGCGCCGCCCGCGCCCACTACGAGCTGATGTACCGAAGATCCGGCGGGGTGGCCACCCGGGCCCGGATCGTCCGGTTCCTCAACACCGAGACCGCCCCGCTGCTGCGCGGCGGCTACACCGACGCCCTGGGCCGCCAACTGCACCGCGCCACCGGCGGACTGGTCGCGGTGGCCGGGATCTGCGCCTACGACTCCGACGCCCACGGCCTGGCCCAGCGCTACTTCCACCAGGCGCTGCGGCTGGCCAAGGCCAGCGGCGACCAGGGGCTCGGCGCCTATGTGATCGCCCTGCTGGTCAACCAGTCGCTGTTCCTGGGGGAGTTCCGGCAGGCGGTGGCCTTCGCCGAGGCCGCGCTGCGCACCGCGGGCCGGCAGATCACCCCCGCGCTCGCCGCCGATCTGCACGCCATGCAGGCCAAGGCGTACGCCCATCTCGGGGACGGCTCCGAGGCACTGGCCTGCATCCGGCGGGCCGAGGCGGAGGCCGAGCGCATCCGGCCCGGCCGGGAGCCGGACGAGACCGGCTATGTGCAGCCGGGGCTGGTCAACGTCCAGGTCGCCGAGGCGCTGCTGAGTCTGGGCGAGCTGCACGCCGCGCGGGAGCACGCCACCGCCGCCGTCGCCACCCCGGCGCACGACCGCGGCCGGGTGCACCGGCTCGCCATGCTCAGCCGGATCCAGCTGCGCCAGGGCGAGCCCGACCTGGCCGCGCGCACCGCCCGGGAGATGGCCGAACGGGCCCGGGGGATGGAGTCCCAGCGGCTGCGCGACCGGTTGCGCGAGGTGCGGGGCAAGCTGGCCGCCAGCGGCTGCCAGAACGCCGAGGAGGCCGCCGAGCTGATCGACGGGGCGCTGCGCGTGCCGCTGTGACGTCCCCCGTGCGACGTTCCGCCCCGGGCCGCGAACTGCTGCGATGTTGCCATCCCTTTGTCGGAAGGTGGCAGAAACATGCAGTGGACGAACCGATCCGAACAAACTGTGTATGAGAACCGCTGGTTCAAGGTCAATCTGGCGGATGTCGCCGTGCCCGGCGGACGCCGGCTGGACCACTATCTGATCCGGCTGCGCCCGGTGGCCGCGGCCACCGTCGTCAACCCGGCGAACGAGGTGCTGCTGCTCTGGCGGCACCGCTTCATCACCGGCAGCTGGGGCTGGGAACTGGCCGCCGGGGTCGTCGAGGACGGCGAGGACATCGAGACGGCCGCCGCCCGGGAGATGGAGGAGGAGACCGGCTGGCGCCCCGGCCCGCTGACCCATCTGCTCACCGTCGAGCCGTCCAACGGCCTGAGCGACGCCCGGCACCATCTGTACTGGGCGGAAGAGGCCGAGCACATCGGCGAACCCGAGGACGCCTTCGAGTCCGCACGGCGGGAGTGGGTGCCGCTGAAGCTGGTCCCGGACATGATCGCCCGGGGCGAGGTCCCGGCCGCCAACATGGCGGCCGGGCTGCTGATGCTGCACCATCTGCGGCTGGGCTGACCAAGCCGTTCACGCCCGTGGGCCGGGCCGGGCCGGTCAGCGGCCGACGGCCTGCCACACGGTCGCGGCGAGCGCCCCGGCCGCGCTCAACGCGGCCACGGCCGGCAGCGGCCAGCGGTTGTGCTCCAGTGCCGCGACACGGGCGGCCAGCTCGGCCAGCTCGCGGTCGGCCTGGCCGTCGCGGTGGGAGTGCAGGGCGAGCCGTCCGTCGATCCGGGCGAACCCGACGTCCAGGCAGCGGCGCAGTTCGGCGAGTTCCTCGGCGGCTAAGTGGTCGGGGTCGGTGGGGGTCATGTCTCTCGCTCCTCAAGGGGCTGACGGGTACCGGGCGGTAGCGAGTCAACCCCTCGGACGGAGACCGGGGGAGCGTGTGTGCGGCGCCTCTGCGCACACGCTCCGCACACCCCGTGCGAATTTCCGTGACGCGGAGTGACGGAGGCGGCACTCCCGCCCCGCCCAACTCAGTTGTACGGGTAGAACCCGGAGCCCGTCTTGCGGCCCAGCCGGCCCGCGTCCACCATCCGCTGGAGCAGCGGGGGAGCGGCGTACAGCGGCTCCTTGTACTCGGCGTACATCGAGTCCGCCACCGAGGCGACCGTGTCCAGCCCGATCAGATCGGCGAGCTTCAGCGGGCCCATCGGGTGGGCGCAGCCCAGCTCCATGCCGTTGTCGATGTCCTCGCGGCTGGCGATGCCCGACTCGAACATCCGGATCGCGGAGAGCAGATACGGGATCAGCAGTGCGTTGACCACGAAGCCGGACCGGTCCTGGGCGCGGATGGCGTGCTTGCCGAGCACCTTCTCCACCACACCCTGCGCGCGGCTGATGGTGCCCTCAGAGGTGGTGAGCGCCGGGATCAGCTCCACCAGCTGCTGCACCGGCGCCGGGTTGAAGAAGTGGATGCCGATCACCTGGTCGGGGCGGGAGGTGGCCACCGCCAGCTTCACCAGGGGGATGGAGGAGGTGTTGGAGGCGAGGATCGCGTCCTCGCGGGTGACCACCTGGTCCAGGACCTGGAAGATCTCGGTCTTGACCTGCTCGTTCTCCACGACCGCCTCGATGACCAGATCGCGGTCGGCGAACTCGCCGAGGTCGGTGGTGAAGGTCAGCCGGGCGAGGGTCGCGTCGCGCTCCTCCTCGGTGATCTTGCCGCGCTCGGCGGCCCGGTTCAGCGAGGTGTAGAGCCGGGTGCGGCCGTACTCCAGCGCCTCACCGGTGGTCTCGGCGACCTTGACCTCCAGCCCGCTGCGGGCGCACACCTCCGCGATGCCCGCGCCCATCTGGCCGCAGCCCACCACTCCGACGCGTTCGATGTCGGTCACATCGTGCCTTTCGCTTCAGTCCTCCTGCGGCAGGTCCCCCGTGTGCTTCCGGCGCCCGCCTCGACGCCACGACGTTACTCCGTACGCGCGGATGACGGGCGGGCCGGGGCGGGCATGCTCCGGTGGGGCGGCCATGCTCGGCCAGGACGACCCGGAAGTGAGCGGAAGCGAGGGGCGAGGCGATGCGGCGGACCAGAGGGACCACGGCACCCGGCGGAACGGCGGACGCGGCGGCCGGTGAGGCGGTCGGCGGGATGGCGGACGGGCCGAACGACAGGGCGGCGGCCGGGCCGATCGGCCGGAGGGGGCTGGCGGCGGCCACCGCGGCCCTGGTGGCGGCCATGATGGCCACCGGCGGCGCGGGCGCGGCGCCCCGGCGCGGCGGCGGCCGGGACCAGGCGCAGCCGCCCGCGCCGGAGGGGCAGCCCGGGGGCGGCGGCACCGGCCGGACCTCCACCGGCTTTCGCGGGATGTGGCTGGCGACCGTCACCAACCGGGACTGGCCCTCCCGCACCGGGCTCACCGCCGCCCAGCAGCAGAGCGAGCTGCTGGCGCTGCTCGACGCGGCGGTACGGCGCCGGCTGACCGCGGTGGTCTTCCAGGTGCGGCCCACCGCCGACGCGCTCTGGCCCTCCCCGTACGAGCCGTGGGCCCAGTGCCTGACCGGCACCCAGGGCAAGGACCCCGGCTGGGACCCGCTGGGCACCGCCGTGGCCGAGGCGCACGCGCGCGGACTGGAACTGCACGCCTGGTTCAACCCCTACCGGGTGGCCACCCACACCGACCGCACCCGGCTGACCGCCGACCACCCGGCCCGGCGCAACCCCTCCTGGGCGCTGCCCTACGGCGGCAAGCTCTACTACAACCCGGGGCTGCCGGAGGTGCGGCGCTTCGTGGTGGACGCCATGCTCGACGCGGTCGCCCGCTACGAGGTGGACGGGGTCCACTTCGACGACTACTTCTACCCCTACCCGGTCGCCGGGCAGACCTTCGCCGACGACGCCGCCTACCAGGAGTACGGCGACGGCTTCCCGGACAAGGCGGCCTGGCGGCGGAACAACATCGACCAGCTGGTACGGGAGACCGCGGAGCGGATCGCGGAGGTCCGGCCGGACGCCCGGTTCGGCGTCAGCCCCTTCGGGGTCTGGCGCAACGCCGCCACCGACCCGCTCGGCTCGGCCACCCGGGCCGGGGTGCAGACCTACGACGACCTGCACGCCGACACCCGTAAATGGGCCCGGGAGGGCTGGGTCGACTACATCGCGCCCCAGCTGTACTGGCACATCGGCAACGCCGCCGCCGACTACCGGACCCTGCTGAGCTGGTGGGACGAGGTGGTACGGGACTCCGGTACGGACCTGTACGCGGGGGAGGCGCTCTACAAGTGCGGCGACCCGGCCCAGCCCGCCGCCTGGCAGGACCCGGCCGAGCTGTCCCGCCACCTCACCCTGGCCGCCGACCACCCGGGTGTGGGCGGGCACGTCTTCTTCGCGGCCAAGGAGGTGGTGGCCGACAAGTCCGGGGCGATGGCACGGGTGGTCGCCGACCACTACCCCGCCCTTTGACCCTCCCGGTCAGGTCATCGCGCCGGGCCCGCTGCCCAGGGTGCCGCCGGGCTCGCCGCCGAGTCCGGCGGGCCGCTCATGGTGCCGTACGACGCTGTCCGGGCCCGGGGACATCAGGGCCTCATGGCCGTCGTCGCGGAAGCGCACCCGGTACGGCGGCTCACCGTCGTGCCCGAGCACCTCGATCACCTCGGCGGTGCGGTCGTGCTGCCCCACGGTCCTGCCGTGCACCAGCAGCGTGTCGCCCACGGTCGCGTGCATGGGGACCTCCTCATGGCGATAGTGATTGATCCCCCTATGGCGTACTTCGTCCGTATCGCGAGTGTACGTCCGCAGGCCCGGGCCGCTCACCCGTACGGGCGCTTGCGCCCGCCCGCCGCCCCTCGGCAACTTCCGGCACACCCCGTGACAACCCCCGCCCGCCGCTGCCAGAGTCCGATCATGGACCAGGCGAGCGGGCGGACGGGCGGCGGACGGCCGGGAGACGAGGGCGGGGGCGGCACCGGCCCGGCGTACGAGATCTCCACCGACCCCGCCCGGCTGGACCGGGCCCGTATCCACCACTGGCTGTCCACCGATGCCTACTGGGCCCTCGGCCGCAGCCGCGCCCACCAGGACCGGGCCATCGACGGCTCGCTCAACTTCGGGGTGTACGAGATGGGTTCGGGCGCGCTCATCGGCTACGCCCGGGTGGTCACCGACCAGGCCACCTTCGCCTGGCTGTGCGATGTCTACGTGGACCGGGCGGCGCGCGGCCGGGGGATCGGCGACGCCCTGGTGACCGCCGTACGCGAGCGGCTGACACCGTTCGGGCTCAAGCGGATCATGCTGGCGACCGCCGACGCGCACGGGCTCTACGCCCGGCACGGCTTCACCGCCCCGCCCGACGGCGAGTTCATGCAGCTGCCCCTCGGCTGAACCGCCCGCCCGCCCGCCCGCCGGCCCCGCCCCCGGCACCGGCTAGCCTTGAGTCCACGATGAACGACCGTCTGACCACGCCCTGGGGCGAGTACCGGCTCACCCGCTTCCCCGAAGACCCGCGCGAGCGGCTGCGCGCCTGGGACGCCGCCGACGAGTATCTGCTGCGGCACCTGGCCGACCCCGAGACCGCCGTACCCTCCGGCCCGGTGGCGGTGGTCGGCGACCGCTGGGGCGCGCTCACCACCGCCCTCGCCGCCCGCCACCCCGGGCGCCCCCTGGTCCAGATCGCCGACTCCCACCTCGGTCAGCGGGCGACCCGCGCCAACCTCACCGCCGCCGGGACGGCCCCCGCGGACGTACAGCTGCTGACCACCCGGGACACGCCGCCCGAGCGGGTCGACGTCCTGCTGGTACGGGTGCCCAAGAGCCTCGCCCTGCTGGAGGACCAGCTGCACCGGCTGGCGCCCGCCGTCCACGAGGGCACGCTCGTGATCGGCACCGGCATGGTCAAGGAGGTCCACACCTCCACCCTCCGGCTCTTCGAGGGGATCATCGGCCCGACCCGCACCTCGCTCGCCGTGCGCAAGGCGCGGCTGATCCTCGCCACCCCCGACCCCGCCCTGCCCCGCACCCCGAGCCCCTGGCCGTACCGGTACGAGCTGCCCGCCGACGCCGCCCGGGTCGCCGGGCGCCCGGTGGTCAACCACGCGGGGGTCTTCTGCGCCGACCGCCTGGACCTCGGCACCCGGTTCTTCCTCCGCCATCTGCCCGAGGGGCTCGACGGACGCCGGGTGGTCGACCTGGGCTGCGGGAACGGGGTGGTCGGCCTGGCCGTCGCGGTCACCGACCCGGGAGCGGAACTGGTCCTCACCGACGAGTCGTACCAGGCGGTCGCCTCCGCCGAGGAGACCTTCCGGGCCAACCCCAAAACCGCCGCCACCCAGGCCGAGTTCCGCACCGGCGACGGACTGGCGGACTTCGCCCCCGAGTCGGTGGACGTGGTGCTCTGCAACCCGCCGTTCCACAGCCACCAGGCGACCAGCGACCTGACCGCCCGGCGGATGTTCACCGGCGCCCGGCGGGCCCTGCGCCGAGGGGGCGAACTGCGGGTCGTCGCCAACCGCCACCTCGGCCACCATGTCACCCTGCGCCGGGTGTTCGGCAACTGCGAGACCGTGGCGGGCGACCCGAAGTTCGCCGTGCTGCGCTCGGTCAGGACCTGACCGCCACGGCGGGCGCACGGCCGGTGAGCCCCAGCCGGCCGGTGCGCCGCCGGTAGTAGTGCACGGTGACCGCGGTGAGCAGCGGCCCCCACAGCACCAGCGGCGCATAGGCGACCTGGAACAGCCAGTTGCCCCAGTCGGGGCCGTCCATCCGGGCGCCGCTCAGATAGGTGCCGACCGCCAGCACGGCGTACGTGTTGGTGGCCAGCGCCCCGAACCCGGCCATCCCCACGGCCACCCGCACCGGGACCGGCCGCCCGGCCAGCCACGGCATCCAGGACGGCCACACCTCCCCCCAGGACCGGACCAGCCCCAGGGTGAGGTAGGAGAGCAGCTCGGCGACAACGGTGAGGACGATCAGATAGAGCGACCCCCAGCCGGGCGCGCCCATGTTGTCGTACTCGGACTGGTCCAGCCCCACGGGGATCCCCACGGCGATGGCGATCCGCCACAGCCCGGACGGCACGGTGGTCAGCGCTGCGGTCGCGGCGGCGATCCGGGCCCAGCGGGGGACGAGCGGCAGATGCGGTGTCTTCGGCATGGCCCCAGCCTGGCCGGGCGGCCCACCGTAGGACATCAACTCACGGTCGTGTCCGGCTCGTTCGGGCGGCCGAGCGCGTACTACGCCTGACGGCTGAAGGTGGTGCGGCCTCCGGTGCCACCACCGGCTGACGGTCATCCGGTGGCCGGCGGCACCCTGGTCAGTCACCCGGGCGGCCCGTCCTCGCCGCCCTCCCCGGTGGCAGTGAGCAGCGCGCCGACGGCCGTGCGGACGTCCTCGTCCTCGGTGAACCCCCGCCAGCCGCCCCCGCTGCGCAGCCGCCGGTCGTCGCCCGGCACCCCGCGCAGCAGCCGGGCCGCCGGACCGGCCGCCCGGCCCATCCGGGCCAGATACCGCACCGTCGGAAGCATGACCGGCCGATGGACCCCCTCGGCCAGCGGCCGCACCACCTCCGCCAGGACCGGGACGGCGGTCGTGCCGTCCCCCGTCGCCACCCACAGGGCCTACGCCGCCTCGACGCGGACCCAGTGTTCGCGGTCCGAGGTCAGCGCACGGAGCCGGTCCGCGTACGGGGCAGCCGCCGGTCCCAGCCCGGCCAGCGCGCGCACCAGGGGAAGCCCGAGGGCCCCGTTCCCCCCGGCCGCGCGGGCGCTGCTCCCGCTCGTCCGGGAGCGGCTCTCGGCTCCGGCCCGTGCGGCCCGGGCGGCCGCGGCGGCCGCGATCTGGCGGGTCACCGGTGACACCCGCACCACCGCCCCGGTCGTCGCGGACCAGCTGGCCCGCCACCACCTCCCGTACGGACCGCATCCCGCCGGCCTGCGCACCCTGCTGGCGATGCGGCTGCTCCCCCCCCCGGCGGCCCGCCCGGCGGTGCGGGACCTCGCCCACTCCCCGCGCCGCGTCCTCACCGCCCCCTCCTGCGACGGCACCCCGCACCCGACCTGGCCCCACGGATCCTGGCCCGCCGGCTGCTCTCCCTCGACCGGGGCTGAGCCCCGTACGCGCCCCCGGCGGCCGGAAAGATCCACCTCGGCGGAAGCCCCGACGTACGGTACACATGGCCGAATGCAGGCCCGGTCGGGCGGGTGGAGCCGACGCGGACGGCACCGGGCCGCGGGGCCTTCCCGCCCGCCCCGTACGCACATCACAGACGCCACACCCACGTACAGACACCTATGGAGACACGATGAGCAAGGCCACGGGGAAGCCGACGGCGCACACCGGGTCGCCCGAGCCGCACGCCGCCGACAGCCATGATCTGATCCGCGTCCAGGGCGCGCGGGAGAACAACCTCAAGGACGTCAGCGTGGAGCTGCCGAAGCGGCGGCTGACGGTGTTCACCGGCGTGTCCGGCTCGGGCAAGAGCTCCCTGGTGTTCGGCACCATCGCGGCCGAGTCGCAGCGGCTGATCAACGAGACCTACAGCGCCTTCGTCCAGGGCTTCATGCCGGCGCTGGCGCGGCCCGAGGTCGATGTGCTGGAGGGGCTGACCACGGCGATCATCGTGGACCAGGAGCGGATGGGCGCCAACTCGCGCTCCACCGTCGGTACCGCCACCGACGCCAACGCGATGCTGCGGATCGTTTTCAGCCGACTCGGTGAGCCCAGCGCCGGACCGGCCTTCCACTACAGCTTCAACCAGCCCGCCGGGGCCTGTCCGCGCTGCGAGGGCATGGGCAGCGTCACCGACATCGACCTGACCCAGCTCTACGACGCGTCCAAGTCGCTCGCCGGGGGCGCCATCACCATCCCCGGCTACACCCCGGACGGCTGGCTGGTGCGGGTCTTCGCCTCCTCGGGCTTCCTCGATCCGGACAAGCCGATCCGCGACTACACCGAGACCGAGCTGCACGACTTCCTTCACCACGAGCAGACCAAGGTGAAGATCGACAACATGAGCCTGACCTACGAGGGGCTGGTCCCGAAGGTCCAGAAGTCCTTCCTCTCCAAGGACCGGGACGCGTTGCAGCCGCACATCCGGGCCTTTGTCGACCGGGCGGTCACCTTCACCGCCTGCCCCGACTGCGGCGGCAGCCGGCTGAACGAGGCGGCCCGCGCCTCCACGGTCGGCGGCGTCAACATCGCCGACGCCTGCGCGATGCAGATCAGCGACCTGGCCGCATGGGTGCGCGGGCTGCGCGACCCCTCGGTGGCCCCGCTGCTCGCCACGCTCCAGCAGACCCTGGACTCGTTCGTGGAGATCGGGCTCGGCTACCTCTCGCTCGACCGGCCCTCCGGCACCCTGTCGGGCGGTGAGGCGCAGCGCACCAAGATGATCCGCCACCTCGGCTCCTCGCTCACCGACGCCACCTATGTCTTCGACGAGCCGACCACGGGGCTGCATCCGCACGACATCCAGCGGATGAACCAGCTGCTGCTGCGGCTGCGGGACAAGGGGAACACGGTGCTCGTCGTGGAGCACAAGCCGGAGGCGATCGCGATCGCCGACCATGTGGTGGACCTGGGCCCGGGCGCCGGTGCGGCCGGCGGCTCGGTCTGCTTCGAGGGCACCGTGGAGGGCCTGCGGGCCTCCGGCACCCTCACCGGCCGCCACCTGGACGACCGGGCCGCCCTCAAGGGCAGTGTGCGCAAGCCCACCGGTGCGCTGGAGATCCGCGGCGCGCACGCGCACAACCTGCGGGACGTGGACGTCGACATCCCGCTCGGTGTGCTCACCGTGGTCACCGGGGTCGCCGGCTCCGGCAAGAGCTCGCTGGTGCACCAGTCGATCCCGGGCCGGGAGGGCGTGGTCTCGATCGACCAGGGCGCGATCCGCGGCTCCCGGCGCAGCAACCCCGCCACCTACACCGGGCTGCTCGACCCGATCCGCAAGGCGTTCGCGAAGGCGAACGGAGTGAAGCCGGCCCTGTTCAGTGCCAACTCCGAGGGCGCCTGCCCCCACTGCAAGGGCAACGGGGTCATCTACACCGACCTGGCGATGATGGCGGGGGTGGCCACCATCTGCGAGGAGTGCGAGGGCAAGCGGTTCCAGGCCTCGGTGCTCGACCACCACCTCGGCGGCCGGGACATCAGCGAGGTGCTGGCGATGTCGGTGGCGGAGGCCGAGGAGTTCTTCAAGGCCGGCGAGGCCCGGGTGCCGGCCGCGCACGCCATCCTGCGCCGGCTCGCCGACGTGGGGCTGGGTTATCTGAGCCTGGGGCAGCCGCTCACCACCCTCTCCGGCGGCGAGCGGCAGCGGCTCAAGCTGGCCACCCACATGGCCGAGAAGGGCGGCGTCTATGTGCTCGACGAGCCGACCACCGGCCTCCACCTCGCCGATGTCGAGCAGCTGCTCGGCCTGCTCGACCGGCTGGTGGACTCGGGGAAGTCGGTCATCGTCATCGAGCACCACCAGGCGGTGATGGCGCACGCCGACTGGATCATCGACCTGGGCCCCGGGGCCGGCCACGACGGCGGCCGGATCGTCTTCGAGGGCACCCCCGCCGACCTGGTCGCCGCCCGCTCCACCCTCACCGGCGAGCACTTGGCGGAGTACATCGGCGCCTGACCGCCGGCGCCTCGGCCCCGGGACCGCCGGGAGGCGGATGGTCGTCGGCGCCTGCCCGCCCGGCGGTCTCAAGCGGCGGCCGGGGCCGACCGGCGGGTGCCCCGGCCCGCGCGCCGCGCAGGTCCCGCACCGGCACCGGGTCCGGGCACGCGGGCTAGCGCTGGGTCCACCATGTTCCCGCTATCCCGCCGGCGGTGGTGATGAGCGAGATGAGCCATACGGGTACCCGCTGAACAGTCACGTGCACCCCGCCGAAGCGGAGTTCGAACGCGGGGCTGGTCCTGTCGGTACGCATGGGTCCCCCTGCCGCTATGGATCGACTCGCCTCACGTCAAGGCGAGTCGCTGCCCCGCAAGCGTCACTGATCGGCGCGGTTCCCGCCAGCAAGGCAGGGCGTCCTTCGTGAGGCGGTCCCGCGGCCCGCCGGAGAGTGGCGGTAGGCGATGAGCCCGCGCCCCCCGCCGAGTCGGTACTGGTGTCAGCACCCGTACCGAGGAGGGCGCCATGCCGCTGGCCGGGAAGATGGCGATCGTCCACGCCGGTTCCGGAGCGGTGGGGGCGACCGCGGCCCGCGCCTTCTCGCGCGAGGGCGCCGCCGACCGCCACGCCGACGCGGTGGCGGCCGCGGGCCACGGCATCGACCGAGCGCCCGGCCTACGGCGACGTGGCCAACGCCGCGGTCTTCGCCGCCTCCGACCGGACCCGCACCATGACCGCCACCGAGCTCAACCTCACCGGCGGCCTGGTACCGGACTGACGGCCCCGGGCCACAGCTGCTCAGGGTCGACCAACCACCCATCAACCACCCATCAACCGCCAACCAACCACCGACCAACACCCCGACCAACCCGCTCACCAGCAACGATGCCGGAGCCCGGCCCGCATATCCCCCCAATCCTCGTTGCATAAAAGTACCGAGAATTGTATAGTCATGCCACGACTGAGGGAGGGCCGATGGCCATACGAGCAGCAGTGGCGGGAGCGAGCGGATACGCGGGAGGAGAGCTCCTGCGCCTTCTGCTCGCCCACCCGCGGATCGAGATCGGAGCCCTGACCGGCCACTCCAACGCCGGGCAGCGGCTGGGCGCGCTCCAGCCCCATCTTGCACCGCTCGCCGAGCGCACGCTGGAGCCGACCACCGCCGAGGTGCTGGCCGGCCACGAGGTGGTCTTCCTCGCCCTGCCGCACGGCCAGTCCGCCGCCGTCGCCGAGCAGCTCGGCGAGGAGGTGCTGGTGGTCGACCTGGGCGCCGACTTCCGGCTGGCCGACGCCGCCGCCTGGGAGGCGTTCTACGGCTCCCCGCACGCCGGGACCTGGCCCTACGGGCTCCCCGAGCTGCCGGGCGCCCGTGCCGCGCTGGCAGGCTCCCAGCGCATCGCGGTGCCCGGTTGCTACCCCACCGCCGTCTCGCTCGCGCTCTTCCCCGCGTACGCGGCGGGGCTGGCCGAGCCCGAGGCGGTCGTCGTCGCCGCCTCCGGCACCTCCGGGGCGGGCAAGTCGCTCAAGCCGCATCTGCTGGGCGCCGAGGTCATGGGCTCCATGAGCCCGTACGGCGTCGGCGGCGGCCACCGGCACACCCCCGAGATGGCCCAGAACCTCTCCGCCGCGGCCGGGCAGCCGGTCACCGTCTCCTTCACCCCGACCCTCGCCCCGATGCCCCGCGGCATCCTCGCCACCTCCAGCGCCAAGGCCCGCCCCGGCACCACCGCCGACGAGCTGCGGGCCGCCTACGCCAAGGCCTACGCCGACGAGCCGTTCGTCCATCTGCTGCCCGAGGGCCAGTGGCCCGCCACCGGCGCGGTGTACGGCTCCAACACCGTCCAGGTGCAGGTCGCCCTCGACCCGGCCGCCGGGCGGATCATCGTGGTCAGCGCCATCGACAACCTCACCAAGGGCACCGCCGGCGGCGCGGTGCAGAGCATGAACATCGCCCTCGGATGGCCCGAGGAGACCGGACTTCCCAAGAACGGAGTGGCACCGTGAGCGTCACGGCAGCACAGGGGTTCCAGGCGGCGGGCATCGCCGCCGGGATCAAGGAGAACGGCAACCCGGACCTGGCCCTCGTGGTCAACACCGGGCCCCGCCGCGCCGCCGCCGGCGTGTTCACCGCCAACCGCGTCAAGGCCGCCCCCGTCCTCTGGTCCCAGCAGGTCCTCACGGCCGGCGAGCTGCGCGCGGTCGTCCTCAACTCCGGCGGAGCCAACGCCTGTACCGGCCCCCAGGGCTTCCAGGACACCCACGCCACCGCCGAGAAGGCCGCCGAGGTGCTCGGCGTCGGCGCCGGCGAGGTCGCGGTGGCCTCCACCGGGCTGATCGGCGTCACCCTGCCGATGGACAAGCTGCTCCCGGGCGTCGAGAAGGCCGCCGCCGAGCTGTCCGCGCACGGCGGCGAGAAGGCCGCCATCGCCATCAAGACCACCGACACCGTCCACAAGACCTCCGTGGCCACCCGGGACGGCTGGACGGTCGGCGGGATGGCCAAGGGCGCCGGCATGCTCGCCCCCGGCCTGGCCACCATGCTGGTGGTGCTCACCACCGACGCCGACCTGCCGGCCGCCGAGCTGGACCGGGCGCTGCGCGAGGCCACCCGGACCACCTTCGACCGGGTCGACTCCGACGGCTGCATGTCCACCAACGACACCGTGCTGCTGCTCGCCTCCGGCGCCTCCGGCACCACCCCCGGCTCCGAGGAGTTCGCCGAGGCGGTACGGGAGGTCTGCGCCGACCTCGGCCGCCAGCTGATCGGCGACGCCGAGGGCGCCTCCAAGGACATCCGCGTCGAGGTGGTCAACGCCGCCACCGAGGACGACGCCGTCGAGGTGGGCCGCTCCATCGCCCGCAACAACCTCCTCAAGTGCGCCCTGCACGGCGAGGACCCCAACTGGGGCCGGGTGCTCTCCGCGATCGGCACCACCTCCGCCGCCTTCGAGCCCGACCGGCTGAACGTCGCCATCAACGGCGTCTGGGTCTGCAAGAACGGCTCCGTCGGGGAGGACCGCAGCCTGGTGGACATGCGCTACCGGGAGATCGTGATCACCGCCGACCTGGCCGCCGGCGGGGCCTCAGCGGTCATCTGGACCAACGACCTCACCGCCGACTACGTCCACGAGAACAGCGCGTACAGCTCATGAGCGCCCGGAAGCACAACGCCCTGCCCAAGGCGCAGACCCTCATCGAGGCGCTGCCCTGGCTCACCCGCCACCGCGGCAAGACCGTCGTCGTCAAGTTCGGCGGCAACGCCATGGTCGACGAGGAGCTGAAGGCCGCCTTCGCCCAGGACGTCGTCTTCCTCCACCATGCCGGGCTCAAGCCGGTCGTGGTGCACGGCGGCGGCCCCCAGATCAACGCGGCGCTGGACCGGCACGGCCTGGTCAGCGAGTTCCGCGCCGGACTGCGGGTCACCACCCCCGAGGCGATGGACGTGGTCCGGATGGTGCTCGCCGGACAGGTCCAGCGCGAACTGGTCGGCCTGCTCAACCAGCACGGCCCGCTCGCCGTCGGCCTCACCGGCGAGGACGCCCGGACCATCACCGCGATCAAGCACCAGCCGCGTATCGAGGGCGAGCTGGTGGACATCGGCCGGGTCGGCGAGATCACCGCCACCGACACCGGCGCCATCGAAGCCCTGCTCGCCGACGGCCGCATCCCGGTCGTCTCCTCCATCGCCCGCTCCGAGGACGACCACCATGTCTACAACGTCAATGCTGATACGGCGGCTGCGGCACTCGCTGCGGCGCTGGGCGCCGAGACGCTGATGGTCCTCACCGACGTCGAAGGCCTCTACGAGGACTGGCCGAACAGCGACGAGGTGATCAGCAAGCTCACCGCCACCCAGCTGGAGAAGCTGCTGCCCGAGCTGTCCAGCGGCATGGTCCCCAAAATGGAGGGGTGTCTGCACGCCGTGCGCAACGGCGTCACCACCGCCCGGGTCATCGACGGCCGGGTCCCGCACTCCATCCTGCTGGAGATCTTCACCGACGAGGGCATCGGCACCATGGTGGTGCCCGACGCCACCGGCCCGACCCAGGGGGGACGCACCGCATGAGCGCCAACGACACACTCCAGCAGCGCTGGGACGCCTCGCTGATGAACAACTACGGCACGCCCCGGCTGCCCCTGGTGCGCGGCGAGGGCGCCACCGTCTGGGACGCCGACGGCACCGCGTACCTCGACTTCGTCGGCGGGATCGCGGTCAACGCCCTCGGCCACGCCCACCCCGCCGTGGTCCAGGCCGTCACCGCCCAGATCGGCGCCCTCGGCCATGTCTCCAACCTCTTCACCGCCGAGCCGACCGTCGCCCTCGCCGAGAAGCTCCTCCAGCTCGCCGGCCGCCCCGGCCGCGTCTACTTCTGCAACTCCGGCGCCGAGGCCAACGAGGCCGCCCTCAAGATCGGCCGGCTCACCGGCCGCACCCATATGGTCGCCACCGAGGGCGGCTTCCACGGCCGCACCATGGGCGCCCTCGCCCTCACCGGCCAGCCCGCCAAGCAAGGCCCCTTCCTCCCCCTCCCCGGTGACGTCACCCATGTCCCCTTCGGCGACACCGAGGCGCTGGCCGCCGCCGTCACCGAGGACACCGCCATGGTGATCATCGAGCCGATCCAGGGCGAGAACGGCGTGGTCGTCCCGCCCGCCGGCTACCTCAAGGCCGCCCGCGAGATCACCCGCGCCACCGGCACCCTGCTCGTCCTGGACGAGGTGCAGACCGGCATCGGCCGCTGCGGCCACTGGTTCGAGCACCAGGCGCACGGCGTCGACCCGGACCTCGTCACCCTCGCCAAGGGCCTCGGCGGCGGACTGCCCATCGGCGCCACCCTCGCCTTCGGCCCCGCCGCCGACCTGCTTGCCCCCGGCCAGCACGGCTCCACCTTCGGCGGTAACCCGGTCGCCTGCGCCGCCGGCCTCGCCGTCATCGACGTCCTCGCCACCGACGGCACCCTCGACCAGGTCAAGCGGATCGGCGAGCGGCTGCGCGACGGAATCGAGGCGCTCGGCCACCCGCTGGTCTCCCACGTCCGGGGCGCCGGGCTGCTGCTGGGTATCGTGCTCACCGAGCCCCTCGCCCCCCAGGTGCAGCAGGCGGCTCAGGACGCCGGCCTCCTGGTGAACGCGCCCGCCCCCGATGTGGTACGGCTGATGCCGCCGCTGACCATCGGCGACGAAGTCGTGGACGCCTTCCTATCCAGCCTGCCCGGCGTCCTGGACAGCGTGAGCGGAAAGGACGACACGGGGAAGTGAAGCGACCATGACCCAAGCCCAGGACACACAGGACACGCAGGACACCCAGGACACCGAGCACGGCGGCCCGTCCGTTCCGCAGACCCGCACCGCCCGCCACCGCCGGATCGTGGACATCCTCAACCGGCTGCCGGTGCGCTCCCAGAGCCAGCTCGCCAAGCTGCTCATGGACGACGGGCTGAGCGTCACCCAGGCGACGCTCTCCCGGGACCTCGACGAGCTGGGCGCGGTCAAGCTCCGCAACACCGGCGGTGAGCTGATCTACGCCGTGCCCAGCGAGGGCGGCTTCCGCACCCCGCAGGCCCCGCTCGGCGAGTCCGCCAAGGAGGAGCGGATGCGCCGCCTCTCCGGCGAACTCCTCATCTCCGCCGAGGCCTCCGCCAACCTGGTCGTCCTGCGCACCCCGCCCGGCGCCGCCCAGTTCCTCGCCTCCGCCATCGACCAGGCCGAGCTGAACGCCATCCTCGGCACCATCGCCGGCGACGACACCCTCCTCCTCATCTCCCGCGACCCGACGGGCGGCCAGGCCCTCGCCGACCATCTGCTGCGGCTGGCGCAGGGGGCGCGGTAGGAGAGTCCTGTACGGGGACGGGGCTTACGGCCCCGGCGGCGTTCAGCAGGCGGTCACCGGCGCCACCGACACCAGTCGCCCCTGCGGCACCGTCCGCACCCTCCGCTCGGCCCCTTCCCCGCTCCGTACCACCACCCCCTTCCCGTCCGCCTTCACCAGCTCCCCGCACACCTCGGCGGACGGCGTGGACACCCGCACCAGATGGCGGGCCGGTTCGGCGGCCGTCCACACCACCCCCGTAGCCGCCACCGCCAGCACCAGCCCCAGCAGGCAGCACCCCGCCGCCCACCGCAGCGCCCGCCGTACCCGCCCGATCTCCTCCCCGGTCCACGCCTTCAGCGTCTGCCCGCCCAGCAGGATGTCCTGACCGGGCCGCCCATGCGCCGCCCGCACCGCCAGCAGCGCACCCGCCACCAGCACCACGAACGCCGAACCCGCCAGCCCCATCGCCCAGCGCCCCGCCGCCTCCGGCAGCCCGGACAGCTGCTCCTGCCCCTTCACCACGGTCAGCACCGCCAGCAGCGCGGTCAGCCCGGTGAGCCCGGTCCGCCACCCCTCCGCCTGCCGGCGCAGCTCGGGCAACTGGCTGAACTCCAACTCCCGGGCCAACGCGGCCCACCGCCGGTCCGACTGCGCCGCACTCACGGCGTACCGCCCGCGACCGGCACCGCCCCGGCCCGCCAGCTCGCCCCGCACCCGACGAACGCGGTATCCGCCGGGAGGCCCGGGTGCGGATGGCGGCACTCGCAGAAGTGCACCTCCCGGCCGATGACGTCCGGTGCCGGGGCCGGCGCGGACTGCCGCCGCCAGGAGAACAGCCCGCCCTTGGTGCCCGTCCCCGGCAGCCCGAAGCCGTACTCGGTCGCCGTGGTCCCGAAGCACCGCGGGCACACCCCCGCGACGATGACCCCGCCCCCGGCCGCCGGCTGCTGGACGAACCCGGCGCGGTCCACCACCCCGACGTCCACCTCCGCGTACTCCAACGTGGTGGCGTGCTGCGGCACCTGGCTCATGTCCCCGTCCCCTCCTCCGGCAGCCGCAGCCCGAACAGGGCCGCGTACAACTCCAACCGCCCCCGTACCCATGCCTCGCTCTCCCCGACGGCCACCGCCGCGAACGCCAGCTCCGCCCCGGTCACCTCACCCTCCAGCGCGGGCAGCATCCCGTCCGCGTGCCGGGACAGCAGGATGAGGTCCTGCCAGAGCGGGAGGACGTCGGTGGTGGCCGGAGCGTCGAGGGAGGGGAGGGCGGGCGGCACGGCCTCGAACGGGAGGTACGGCTCGATGCGCCGCCAGGTGGTGGCGACCGGCTCGCCGAGGCGGGCGGCGACGCTGACCAGGTCGAGAGGGACGAGGGGGGAGCCGGGCGGGGAAGCGCGGTACTCGTTCTTCAGGGCGTGCTGGTCCCGCAGGTCGGGCCGGGTGTCGGGCAGGGCGGCGACCTCCGCCTCGGTCAGGACCGGCACGAGGGCGCCCAGCTCCCGGAAGGGCGCGAGGCGCCGGTAGACGCTGCGAGGGCCGCCGATCCTCGCGGCGACGTGCTCCACCAGGTCGGACGCGCCCACAGGTGCCCAGTCCGGCCCCCACGCCGGCGGGAACGTCGGCACCCGCAGCAGCACCCCGCCCGGATGGCGCCCGGGGCGGACCTCGGCCAGATGCCCGGGCAGGGGCGGCAGCGGGAGACCGGAACCGGCCAGCTCCCGTTCGGCGGTCTGCCACAGTTCGGCGAGTGACAGGTCGTCGGATGCCGCCGCGGCGTACAGGGCGGAGGCCGTGGGGGGCGTCAGGCCGTTCCCCAGGCCGAATTGCCGATGGCCGGTCAGCAGGTACCGGCCCGCCGGGCTCATGGCGATCCAGGCGTCCACGAAGGCCGCGGCCGCCTGGGTGTCCAGCCCGGCGTTCTCCAGTCGTTCCAGGGCCTCGGAGAGCAGGACCCACGCCCCGTGGTCAGGCCACGCCTCCACCACCGCCCGCACCGGCAGCGGACCGAAGGGCAGGTCCGGGCCGAACAACGTGTCGAGTTCTTCGAGCACGCTGGGAGCCAGCGGATCCCGCGGGGCGGCCCCGGCCCGGGAACGAGTCTCGTGGCGCAGGCCGAGCACACCGGCCCAGTGGGCGGCCTCCCGCTCGGCGGCGGACAGGTGGGTACGGCGGAGCGCGGCGAGCTTCACCGTCGCCCCCCAGGCCAGCTCCGTGTGCGGGTCCTCCGGTTCCAGCAGTGACCCTGCCAGCAGGCTCAGCAGTTCCTCGGGGACCTGGTTCCACCGCTGGACCGCCCCGGCGTCCGGAGCCGTCCAGCCGAGCCAGGCGAAGCCTGCCAGGTGCTCCACGACGCTCGCCGGGTCACGGTCCAGAGCGCGCGCGGCCCGCACGACGTCCCACGGCCACCGGACCGGGCGGAGCCGGTCACCGTCCCGCATGTAGAAGACCTGGTGGTCGGCCGGCGCGCAGACATGGTCTCGCATCCCCGGCGGCGGCACCGGCACGGGCGCCGCCAAGAAGGGCTGGTACCGCTGGAGCGCCTCGGCCAGCCGGCCCAGGGGCTGTGCCACCGACCAGGACGTCTGCACCAGGCCCCGTAGGTCGGTGGGATGGTGCGCGCAGAGGTCTGAGCCGGGCGACCGCTCGTAGGGCTCCGGGAACGAGGCCGTGCCGCCCAGTCCGATCATGAGGTGGTTGTCGAGCAGTGAGGGGCACCAGTCCGGATCCGCGGACCGCACCGGCGGCGGAGCCAGGTCCGGGTGTGCGACGCGCAGGGCGCGGGCAGTCCGCAGGACGTCGCCCACGGTGTCGCCCTGGGCGAAGGCCGCGCGCACGGCGTGGCGCCAGTCGGCGGTGACGTCGACCGCGGCAAGCCCCCACCCCGGGGCGGGCACCGGGTGACCGTCCGTGGAGGCGGGCGGGGGTGCTTCGCCTTCATACGGCTTCACGGCCAGGACCGCCTGCCGCCATGCGGAGGCGGGCCCTCGCGGGCGTCTGTGCATCTCCGGCAGGCGGGGCGTCCACCTGGGCTTGGCCCGTCGTCCGACCAACTCGCTGTCCCAGACGAAGCAGCCGATGGCGTCCAGGTCCCAGGCGTCCGGCGCCTGCTCCAGACCCGTCCGCACTCCCCGGCCCCGCAGACCTTCCCAGATCCGGCGGGTCAACGCCAGGTCTTCCGCCTCCATCATCCAGAGCCAGTCCATCCGCGTGCCCAGCCACCCCGCGAGCGCCCCGGTGCCCCGGGCCAGCTCCTCCATGGCCCAACCGCGGTCGTAGGAGTGCAGGGTGCCGCGATCCACGCTCAGCTCACCCGCGTACCGCCCGGTCAGGTTCAGGACGTAGCCGAAGGGCCGCTGGTCGGTGGCGATCCCGTCACAGAGGATCGCGCCCTGGCCGTTCACCCACCACAGCACCTCCGATGCGACCCGCGCCGAAGCCGCGCCGGCCGTCCGGTCGGACAGGTCCAGCCGCCCCGGCGCCCAGCTGTGCTCCCGTCCCGCCGCGTCCGCGGTCCGCAGCGCGAACTCGCAGACCCGCACCTGCTCCCGCAGCGTCTCCGTACACGACACCCCCACCCCCTCCCGCAGATACAGCCGCACCCGCGTCCCGCCCTCCGGCAGCCCCGCGTCCACCCCGCGCACCTCCCGGATGCGGAAGATGCTGCCGCTGCTCGCGATGTCCACCCGCAGGGCGTCCCGGGCCAGCGAGCCGTCGGCCGCCACCGGCCGGGTGAGTACCGTCATCTCCTCGGCGAGCATGAAGTAGCTGAACACCCCGATGCCGAAACGGCTGTTGGGATACAGCCGCAGCTCGCGGTCGTGCCGCAGCCAGGCCGCCTGCTCCCGCCGGAAGGCGCGCGAGTCCTCGAACCGGCGGCCCGCCCGGGTGAACGTGGAGCGCAGCTGCTCCACGTCCATGCCGACCCCGTTGTCCCCGCACTCCACGTACCGGCCGCGCTCGTCCCCGCCCTCGGTGAAGTCGATAGCCCCCGCCCAGTCGCCCGGGTGCCCGCCGCGCGAGCGGAGGTAGCGCCAGCGCATGGCCCGGTAGCGGCAGGCGTCCAGGGCGTTCTGGTACAGCTCCCGCAGCGCCAGCTCCGGTCTCCCGCCGTACAACTGCTCGCCCATCAGCAGCCGCCGCACCTCGGTCTGCGCCAATCGGAAGCGCAGCAGAGGCAGTCCGTACGCCTTGCCGCCGGAGCCGTCCACCGCCGGGCGAAGCCCGCGCCCGATGACCCGCCCCGGCAGGACCGCCAGCAGTGCGGCCTCCGGTGCGGAGAGCCGCCCGGCGTCTTCACGCAGCCGGGCCGCCCGCTCGTCGGCCCGCTCCACCGCCTCGGACAGGGCCGCGTGCAGTGCGGGATGCGGGCAGACGGCGTCCAGATCGAGCCCGTCGGGCCCCGCGTCCCAGGCCGCCGCCCGCACCACGTTGACGACGTCCCGGGGCAGTACGCCGTCGGCCACCGCCAAGTGCTCCGCGGCCACCTCCGGCAGGGCCCGGACGTCCAACGACAGCACCGCCGCCAGCCGCAGCAGCCCGGCCAGCGGGCGCAGCCGCAGCACCTGGGCCGCCCCGCAGCCGTCCACCCGGTAGCGGACCGGGGTCGACTCCGCCTCCGGGCAGCCCAGGCTCAGCGCCGCCGCCAGCACCGCCAGGTCACCGGCGAACTCCGCCGCCGGGCCGGACGCGTCCGGCCCGGCGGCCCCGAGCAGGGCGGCCGCCGCGGGCACCGCCTCCGACGTCGCGATCGGCACCTCGTCCGTCTCCAGCCGCTCGGCGATCCACCGGTGCACCAGCCACAGTTCCGCACCGCGCCGCTCCTCCGGCGACCGCCCCCGCCCCTCGGGCAGCTTGTCGGCGATCTCCGGATGGTGCTCCACCACCTGCTCGTACAGCTTGCGCCGCTCGTCCGCGCCGCTCACCCGCCCGGTCACCGAAGTCCCGATGTCCACCGCCTCGCTCAACCGCCGCGCCCACGCCGCCTCGTGCAGGAACGGGCTGACGATCAGCGCCGCGGCCTCCACGGCCGTCAACACCCCTTCCTTCGGCAGCAGCAGCGGCAGCCGGTCGCGCAACAGCCGGACGGGGAAGTCGTCGTCCGCCCATGGATCCGGCATCCGCTGCTGAGCCAGGTGGACCGTCCGCGCCGCCGCCTCCACCACCGGCCCGATCCGCTCCCGTAACCGGTCGGCCGTGTCCGCGTGTTCCGGGCGCACCCGGTCCCAGACCGGAGTGGCCGCCACCGCCTCCTGCCACGATTCCAGCAGCCGTCGCCCCTCGCAGACCACGGTGGCCCGGGTCTCCGGCTCCAGGTCGAGGCCGTAGCGCACCGCCGGGGTCTGGCGGTTGCCCGTCCGGCGCGCGAGGGCGCCGGTACGGGCCCTGACCGCCTCGTACACCTCGTCCAGCGTCCGCGCGGGCGTCATATCGCCGAAGGCGTGCGCGAGCGCCGAGGTGAAGTGGCTGCCGGCCGGGCCGTAGCCACAGCGTTCGCCCGGCCCGCAGCCGGTCAGCACCGCGTACTGGCCGCTCGGCCGACCGTGGTCCACCCGGCTGCCGAAGCCGTGCTCCGCATCAGCACCTGGTCCGACTCCGTCACGGCAGGCGTCGATCAGCCAGATCACCGTCCGCGCCCGGCAGGCAGCCAGATACGGGCTGATATCGGCGGGAAGCAGCGAGTCCCTGATGTACGGCAGATCCCAGTCGTCGCCCTCGCCCTGCGGGGCCCGGGCGTCGGCGGGCAGCAGATAGTCCGCCGAGCCGATGCGCACCCCATGGCCGGTGAAGTGCAGCAGCAGGGTGCCACCGGGCGGCATCGCCTCCGACAGCTCGTACAGCCGCTGGGTGATCTCGTTACGCGCGGGGTCGCGGAGGATCTCCACCTCGTACCCCGAACTCTGCAGCGAGGCGCCGAAGTTGTGCAGATCGGCCGTCACCGGCTCGTCCAGCGGCTCCAGCACACCGTCCGCCGCGGGCGCGCGGCCCACCCCGATCAGCAGCGCCCTGCGCACATCCCCCGCCATTCCGCCTCCCGTGGCCATGCTGCCACCGAAAGCGGCCCGGGAGGGCGAAGATCAGGCAATGTGAGGGGTGGGCGGCAACGGCAGCGGCAGCCCCGGCAGTCCGTCGATGCTGCTGGCGATGTGCTCCTTCTTCTCGAAGTAGCGGCTCAGCGAGTCGTCGTCCTCCCGGGCGAACCGCCGGGCGTGCAGGTCCCGGTCCTGCTCGTACGCCATGAACGGCACCGCATACCCGCAGCTGTCCCGCACCAGTTCGGCCGTCACCACGATGATCGCCCGCAGCCCGTGCCGCTCGGGGTCCACCCCGTCGAACCGGGCCAGCAGCTCCGGGAAGCGGGGGTCGTCGCGGAAGACCGGCTCACCCCGGCCGTGCACCCGCACAATGTTGGGCGGTCCCTGGAAGGCGCACCACATCAGGGTGATCCGGCCGTTCTCCCGCAGATGGGCCACCGTCTCGGAGTGGGAACCGGCGAAGTCCAGGTAGGCGACGGTGTGTTCGTCCAGTACGGCGAACGAGCCGGTGACCCCCTTGGGGGAGAGGTTCACCGTGCCGTCGCCGGCGAGCGGCGCGGTCGCGGTGAAGAAGATGGGCTGTGCCTCGATGAACTCCCGCAGCCGACCGTCGATACGTTCATATGTCTTTCCCATGGCCTCGATCCTCCCCCCTCCGCCCAGCCGCCCTCCAGCCCGGCGCACCCGACAGCTATCCGTGCTCGCGGAGCACCCGCGCCGCCCGCTCCCGCAGCTTGGGCAGCGGGTCGTCCGCCAGCCGCAGGGCGGCGGCCCGGCAGACGCCCGGCCGGCCCTGCGCCAGCAGCAACCGGAAGGCGGGTTGCCGCACCTGGCGGGGGAGTGCGGCGTCGACCCGGCCCAGCAACCAGTCCGGGTCCAGCCGAGAGGTGTACGGGAGCAGGGCCCGCACCGCCTCCCGGACGACCCCGGCCGCCGGGTCGTCCAGCAGCGCCCGCAGCCGCTCCACCTCGCCGCCGGTCGCGTCCAACAGCCGCAATCCGACGACCGCCCGGGCCCGCACGCCCGCCACGGGATGGTCCAGCAGCGGCCGCAGCAGTTCCGCGTCCCGCCGCTCCCCGCACTCCGCGAGCCCCAGCGGCGCCACCGGAGGCACGTGGCTCGCCCCGGCGACGCACCACTCCCGGTAGCGGAGGACCGGCTCCGCGCCCCCGGAGCGCAGCACATACCGCGCACAGGCGCGCACCAGCCCGGAGCGGTCCAGCAGATACGGCTCCGCCTCCACCACCCGGCCCGCCCGGCGCAGTGCGGTCACCCCGGCCGACCGCACCATGGGCAGCCGGGAGGCGAGCAGCGGTCCCAGCACCTCCCCGGGGGCGCCCTCGTCCATCACCGCCAGCGCCGCGTCCGCGCACAGGGTCCGGACGGCCTGGTCCGGGTGCTCGGCGGCGCTACGGGCGAACTCCGCCGGGCCGAGCAGCCGGCGCTCGGCGACCAGCCGCCAGGCGAACCGCCGCACCACCCGGTCCTCGCTGGACAGTAGCGGCGCCAAGACCTCATACGGGGCCGCGCGCAGCCGTTCCACCACCGCGTCCCGGACGTACACCCCCCGCTCACCCCGCGCCATCCGCAGCGCGACCGGCGCGAGCGCGGCCATCGCCTCCGCTGCCAAGCCGGTCTGCAACAGCCCCGCGAACAGCTCCCGGGCCCGTGCCCGCACCGGCGGTGCCCAGTCGGCGCACCGGATCACCAGCAGCGGCAGCAGCCGGCGGTCCCGCACCGCATGCGGCAGCGCGGCTTCGCGTATCCGGCCATCGTGGTGGCAGAGCAGCAGCTCGGGCCGCTCGGGCGGGGTGGCGGGGGTAGTGGACGCGGCCCGGCCCCGGTCCGCCGGTAGCTCCTCCCACGGCCGCCAGCGCACTTCGGCGTCCAGCGCGATCCAGCCCTCCGCGTCCCCGACGTCCGGCAGACGGCCGTCGGTAAGCGGGTCGGCAGGGGGCGCGGTGAGGAATCGGCGGGTCATGCGGGTCATACAGGGGAGGCTAGCCGCGCGGCGAGGCCGCCCGCGCCCCAATTTCCCGGGCCTGACCAGGCCGTTAGGCGCCCAAGCTATCCACACCCTTTCCCCATCCCCTTTGACAAACCATACGGAGGTCCGCATAGTTATACCCAACAGTGCATGCAATTCGTAAGGAGTAAGCCGTGACCGAGCGCGTCGTACTCGCCTACTCGGGCGGACTGGACACCTCCGTCGCCATCGGCTGGATCGCCGAGGAGACGGGCGCCGAGGTCGTCGCCGTCGCCGTGGACGTCGGCCAGGGTGGCGAGGACCTGGACGTCATCCGCAAGCGCGCGCTCGCCTGCGGCGCGGTGGAGGCCGAGGTCGCGGACGCCCGGGACGAGTTCGCCGAGGAGTACTGCCTCCCGGCGATCAAGGCCAACGCGCTCTACATGGACCGCTATCCGCTGGTCTCGGCGCTCTCCCGGCCCGCCATCGTCAAGCACCTGGTCGCCGCCGCCCACAAGCACGGCGCCACCACCGTCGCCCACGGCTGCACCGGCAAGGGCAACGACCAGGTGCGGTTCGAGGCCGGTATCCAGGCCCTCGGCCCCGATCTGCGGTGCATCGCCCCGGTCCGGGACTACGCGATGACCCGGGACAAGGCCATCGCCTTCGCCGAGAAGGCCGGGCTGCCCATCGCCACCAGCAAGAAGTCCCCGTACTCCATCGACCAGAACGTCTTCGGCCGGGCCGTGGAGACCGGCTTCCTGGAGGACATCTGGAACGCGCCGATCGAGGACGTCTACGAGTACACCGCCAACCCCGCCACCCCGCGCGAGCCCGACGAGGTCGTGATCACCTTCAAGGCGGGCGTCCCGGTGGCGATCGACGGCACGCCCGTCACCGTCCTCCAGGCCATCCAGCAGCTCAACGAGCGCGCGGGGGCCCAGGGCGTCGGACGGATCGACATGGTCGAGGACCGGCTGGTCGGCATCAAGTCCCGGGAGGTGTACGAGGCGCCCGGCGCCCTCGCGCTGATCACCGCCCACCAGGAGCTGGAGAACGTCACCGTCGAGCGCGAGCTGGCCCGCTACAAGCGGCAGGTCGAGCAGCGCTGGGGCGAGCTGGTCTATGACGGCCTCTGGTTCTCGCCGCTGAAGCGCGCCCTGGACGGCTTCGTCAACGAGGCGAACCAGCATGTCTCCGGGGACATCAGGATGACCTTGCACGGCGGCCGCGCGGTGGTCACCGGCCGCCGGTCCGAGGAGTCGCTGTACGACTTCAACCTCGCCACCTACGACTCCGGCGACACCTTCGACCAGTCCAAGGCGCAGGGCTTCATCGACATCTTCGCCCTCTCCTCGAAGATCGCCGCCAAGCGCGACCTGGTCTGACGGCCGTCCCGCCCGTCCGGGCCGGGCCGGGCACGCGCGTGACCCGGCCCCCGCCCCGCTCGTTCGACCACCGCCATCACCATCACGACCACCGCCCGCACCACGCGTACCACCGACGAGGAGCAACAGCAGTGAGCAGCAACACCGGTGACGTCCGGCTCTGGGGCGGCCGTTTCGCCGACGGTCCCGCCGAGGCCCTGGCCAAGCTGTCGGCGTCCGTGCACTTCGACTGGCGCCTGGCGCCGTACGACATCGCCGGCTCCCGCGCTCACGCCCGGGTGCTGCACGGGGCCGGGCTGCTCACCGCCGACGAGCTGGCCCGCATGATCGACGGTCTCGACCGGCTGGAGGCGGACGTGGCCGACGGCTCCTTCACCGGCACCATCGCCGACGAGGACGTCCACACCGCCCTGGAGCGCGGGCTGCTGGAGCGGCTCGGCCCCGACCTGGGCGGCAAGCTGCGGGCCGGCCGCTCGCGCAACGACCAGGTCGCCACCCTCTTCCGGATGTACCTGCGCGACCACGCCCGGATCATCGGCGGGCTGATCGCCGATCTCCAGGATGCTCTGGTCGGCCTGGCCGAGGCGCACCCGGACACCGCGATGCCCGGCCGCACCCACCTCCAGCACGCCCAGCCGGTGCTCTTCGCCCACCATGTGCTCGCCCATGTCCAGGCGCTCTCCCGGGACGCCGAGCGGCTGCGCCAGTGGGACAAGCGGACCGCCGTCTCCCCGTACGGCTCCGGCGCCCTGGCCGGGTCCTCGCTCGGGCTCGACCCGGGCGCGGTCGCCCGCGACCTGGGCTTCGAGAACGGCAGCGCGGCCAACTCCATCGACGGCACCGCCTCGCGCGACTTCGCCGCCGAGTTCGCCTTCATCACCGCGATGATCGGCGTCAACCTCTCCCGGATCGCGGAGGAGGTCATCATCTGGAACACGAAGGAGTTCTCCTTCGTCACCCTGCACGACGCCTTCTCCACCGGCTCCTCGATCATGCCGCAGAAGAAGAACCCGGACATCGCCGAGCTGGCCCGGGGCAAGTCCGGCCGCCTCATCGGCAACCTCACCGGGCTGCTCGCCACCCTCAAGGCGCTGCCGCTCGCCTACAACCGCGACCTCCAGGAGGACAAGGAGCCGGTCTTCGACTCCTGCGACCAGCTGGAGGTGCTGCTGCCGGCCCTCACCGGCATGATGGCGACCCTCACCGTCCACCGGGAGCGGATGGAGGAGCTGGCCCCGGCGGGCTTCTCGCTCGCCACCGACATCGCCGAGTGGCTGGTGAAGCAGGGCGTGCCGTTCCGGGTCGCCCACGAGGTGGCCGGCGAGTGCGTCAAGGAGTGCGAGGCCGCCGGGATCGAGCTGGACGAGCTCACCGACGAGCAGTTCGCCAAGATCTCCGAGCACCTCACCCCGGAGGTCCGCACCGTCCTGGACGTCCCCGGCGCCCTCGCCTCCCGGGACGGCCGCGGCGGCACCGCCCCCTCCGCGGTGGCCGCCCAGCTCGCCGAGGTCAAGGCCGACCTGGTCATCCAGCACGCCTGGGCGGACGCCAGGAAGCCCGTCGGCTGAGCCCCAGGGCCTCCACTCACCGAAGGCGCCGCCGTCCGGAACCCCCCGGACGGCGGCGCCTTTCGCTGCCCGCCACCGGGAACATCAGTCCTCAGCCTTCCCTCCTCTCGTGAGACATGAGAACCGCTTATGAGACATCAATGTCTCATTCGATGTATGCTTGTCTCATGACTGTCGACCGTGAGCAGGCGCTGCGCACCGCCGCCGCCCTCCTGACCCGCAAGGCGACCGCCACCATGGACGAGGTCGCCCGGGCCGCGGGCATCGGCCGCGCCACCCTGCACCGGCACTTCGCCGGGCGGGACGCCCTGGTCCGGGCGCTGGAGGCACTGGGCCTCCAGGAGTGCGAGGCGGCCGTGGCGGCCGCCCGGCTGGACGAGGACTCCGCCGAGCAGGCGCTGCGCCGGCTGATCGCCGAGGTGGAGCCGGTGAGCGGACTGCTCGCCTTCCTGGTCACCGAGAACCAGCTCTTCGAGGGCGAGCAGGTCAACGAGGGCTGGGCCAGGATCGACGCCGCGGTCGCCGCCCTGTTCCGGCGGGGCCAGGAGCGCGGCGAGTTCCGGATCGACCTCACCCCCGCCTGGCTGACCGAGGCCTTCTACGGACTGGTCGGCAGCTGCGCCTGGGCCGTCCAGGACGGCCGGGTCGCCGGCAAGGACTTCCCATACATGATCGCCGAGCTGCTGCTCGGCGGAGCGCGCAGGAGCGTGGAGAAATGACCCGTACCGACCGGCTCACCGCGGAAGCGGAGACCGTCCGCAGCCCGGGCCGCTGGCTGGCACTGGCCGTACTCGTGCTGGCCGTACTGCTGGTGGCGGTGGACGCCACCGTGCTGGGGCTGGCGACGCCGTTCCTCAGCGAGGACCTTGAGCCCACCGGCACCCAGCTGCTGTGGATCGGTGACGTCTACTCGTTCGTCATCGCCGGACTGCTGGTCTCCATGGGCAGCCTCGGCGACCGCATCGGCCGCAAGAAGCTGCTGCTCGTCGGCGCCACCGCGTTCGGCGCGGTCTCCGTGCTCAACGCGTACGCCACCACCCCCGAGATGATGATCGTCGCCCGGGCGCTGCTCGGCGTGGCCGGTGCCACCCTGATGCCGTCCACCCTGGCGCTCATCCGCAACCTCTTCCACGACCCGCGCGAGCGCAGCCTGGCGATCGGCATCTGGGGCGCCATGGCCTCGGCCGGCGCGGCCGTCGGCCCGGTCGTCGGCGGCTTCCTGCTGGAGCACTTCTGGTGGGGCTCGGTCTTCCTGATCAACCTGCCCGTGATGGTGGTGCTGGTGGTCGTCGGCGCCAAGTTCATCCCGGAGTCCAAGAACCCGGCCCCCGGACCCTGGGACCTGCCGAGCGTGGGGCTCTCGCTGGTCGGCATGATCGGCGTGGTGTACGCGATCAAGGAGCTGGCCGCGTACGGGTTCCGGCCGGACGCCGCCGCGGCGGCCGTGCTGGGCCTCACCGCGCTGATCTGGTTCGCCCGGCGGCAGCTGAAGCTCCCCGCGCCGCTGCTCGATGTGCGGCTCTTCCACCACCGGGGCTTCTCCGGCGCGGTCCTCGCCGACCTGCTGACCATCCTCGGGCTGTCCGGTCTGGTGTTCTTCCTGTCCCAGTTCCTCCAGCTGGTGCAGGACCGCCGACCGCTGGAGGCGGGCCTGGCCGAACTGCCCGCCGCCATCGGCGCCGTGACCGCCGGTCTGATCGCCGGTGCCGTCGCCCGGCGCTTCTCGGTCCGCGCGGTGGTCGCGGGCGGGCTCGCCGCCGTCGGCCTGGCGCTGGCGGTGCTCACCACGCTCGACCGGGAGACCGGCTACCCGGCGCTCGGCGCCAGCCTGCTGGTGGTCGGCGTCGGCGCGGGCTTCGCGTTCACCGTCACCGCCGACGTCATCCTCTCCACGGTGCCCAAGGAGCAGGCCGGGGCCGCCTCCGCGGTCTCCGAGACGGCGTACGAGCTCGGCGCGGCCCTGGGCATCGCCCTGCTCGGCTCCATCGTGACCGGCGTCTACCGGGGCTTCCCCACCCCGTCGGGCGTCCCGGCCGAGGCCAAGGCCGCGGCCCATGAGTCGCTGGGCGGTGCGGTGGAGGCCTCCTCGGCGCTGCCGCCGGCCACCGGTGACGCCCTGGTCACCGCCGCGCAGGACTCCTTCGTACACGGACTGCACCTGGCCTCCGGCGCCGGCGCGGCCGTCCTGCTGGCCGCCGCGGTCGCCGCCTGGTTCCTGCTGAAGGGCCAGAAGCTGGAAGAGGGCGTCGAGCACCCCTGAGACCACCACGACGCCGCCCCCGCACCCTGACGTCAGGGTGCGGGGGCGGCGCCTTCGTGTGCGTACCGGCGCTACGCGGCCTTCGCCTTGGTGGCGTACATGTCCACGTACTCCTGCCCCGACAGCCGCAGCACCTCGGCCATCACCGAGTCGGTCACCGCCCGCAGCACATAGCGGTCGCGGTCCATGCCCTCGTAGCGGGAGAACTCCATCGGCTCCCCGAAGCGGACCGTCACCCGGCCCGGCCGGGGCAGCCCCGCGCCGCCCGGCTGGAGCTTGTCGGTGCCGATCACCGCGAAGGGCACCACCGGGGCACCGGTCATCAGCGTCAGCCGGGCGACGCCGGTGCGGCCGCGGTACAGCCGGCCGTCCGGGGAGCGGGTGCCCTCGGGGTAGATGGCGAACACCCGCCCCTCCTCCAGGATGCGGCGGCCCGTCATCAGCGCGGCGACCCCGCCGTTGGCGCCGTCCCGGTCCACCGGGACCATGCCCGAGCCGGTGAAGAACCAGGCCATCAGCCGGCCCTTCAGCCCCGTGCCGGTCACATACTCGTCCTTGCCGATGAAGCTGACCTGGCGCTCGCAGACCACCGACAGCACCATCGAGTCGATGAACGTCAGATGGTTGCCCGCCAGCAGCACCGGTCCGGTGCCCGGGATGTTCTCCATCCCCTCCAGACGCGTGCGGAACCACAGCCGCAGAACCGGGCCGAGCACTGCCTTGAAGACGGCGAAGCGGGACAACGAGTCCTCCGAATAGTGAGCCGGTGTGCGGTTCAGGACGATACTCGCGGGTCACCCCCGGTCGCACCTCGGGTTGACGCAGCCGAAACGCGATATTGACCCGGCCGTGGCTGTACCCGCCGCGCGCACCACCGCGCTTACCCGCGACCCGCGGGGGACCACCCAGCGTTTTCCCGCCGTTCGCTCCGGGGTCCCCGCCCGTGTATCCGACCGGGCCGACCACCCCCTAGGTTCGGACCGTCACCGCATCCGTACCGCGATTCCGGTGATGGTGACGGTGACGGTGAGAGTGACCGAGAACGGCGGACGGGCCGCGAGCCCCCGGACGAAGGAGAACCCCATGACCCAGGGCGAGCGGCGCGGACCCGGCCGACGGACCATGATCGGCGCGGCCGTGCTCGGCTCGGCCGCCCTCACCGCCACCGCGGCGGCCGGCACCGCCCAGGCCCGCACCGGCGGCCACGGCTCCGGCGCCAGGCTGCCGGTCCCGGCGGTCATCGCCCACCGCGGCGCCAGCGGCCACCGGCCCGAGCACACCCTCGGCTCCTACCAGCTCGCCCTGGACATGGGCGCCGACATCATCGAGCAGGACCTCGTCCCCACCCGGGACGGCCATCTGGTCTGCCGCCACGAGAACGACATCACCGGCACCACCGACATCGCCGACCGCCCCGAGTTCGCCTCCCTGCGCACCACCAAGACCGTCGACGGGGTCAAGCTGACCGGCTGGTTCACCGAGGACCTCACCCTCGCCGAGCTGAAGACCCTGCGGGCCAAGGAGCGCATCCCGGCCGTCCGCCAGGAGAACACCCTCTACGACGGCCGCTGGACCGTGCCCACCTTCGCCGAGGTGCTGCGCTGGGCCGACCGCGAGGGCCGCCGCCGCGGCCGCCCGGTCTGGCTGCACGCCGAGACCAAGCACCCCACCTACTTCCGGAAGCTCGGCCTCGGCCTGGAGGAGCCGCTCGCCGCGCTGCTGCGCCGCCACGGCCGGCACCGCGCCGACGCGCCGATGTTCCTCCAGTCCTTCGAGCCCACCAGCATCCAGCGGCTCGCCCGGCTGGTCTCCACTCCCAGGGTGGTGCTGCTCTCCGACGCGAAGTCCCGCCCCTGGGACTTCACCGAGTCCGGCGACCCGCGCACCGTCGCCGACCTGATCACCCCGGCCGGGCTGAAGGAGATCGCCCGCTACGCCCAGGGCATCGGCCCCACCCTCGACCTGATCATCCCGCGTACCGCCGACGGCCGCCTGGGCCGCCCCACCACCCTGGTGCGGGACGCGCACGCCCGGGGCCTGGTCCTCCACCCGTACACCCTGCGCAACGAGAACAGCTTCCTGCCCGCCGACTTCCGCCGGGGCACCGACCCGAACGCCTACGGGGACGCCTTCGGCGCCTACCGGGCCTACTTCGCCACCGGCATCGACGGCATCTTCACCGACCAGCCGGACACCGGGCTGCTGGCCGCCGCCGACCACCGGGACGCCCGCGACTGACCCCCGCTACGGCCGCCGCGCCTCCGGCCCACCGAGGAAGTCACCGCTCCCCACCCCCGTATACCGACAATTCGCAGGGGAGTCGGCTATCTCACAGTGATCTTCCAGGTCGAAGCGTTCCGGTGACCTGGGATCACTGAGCAGAATGCTCCCGACAGAGGTTGCCGCAGCCCCACTTCGGGAAGGGTGCGGTAGACCGACAGGGCGCATCAGGTGAGCCGGAGGCATGCACACATGGGCATGAGCGTGACCATCCAAGCGGCGGACGAGCGGGACGTCGAGCAGATCCTCAAGCTGCAGTACCTGTGCTACCAGAGCGAGGCCGAGCTGTACGGCGACTACGGCATCGAGCCGCTCACCCAGTCCCTCGACGACCTGCGGGCCGAACTCGCCCGCGGCCACGCGCTGGTGGCGCGCCTCGGCGACGAGGTCATCGCCTCCGTACGCGGGGAGCTGGACGAGACGGGCACGGCCAGGATCGCCAAGCTGATCGTCCACCCCCGGCTGCGCCGGCACGGCCTCGGCGGGCGGCTGCTGGACGCCATCGAGCGGCGGTTCGCCGAGGACGCGGCCTCCGCCGCCAAGCGCTTCCAGCTGTTCACCGGCCACCGCAGCGACGGCAACCTCCGCCTCTACCGCAAGAAGGGGTACGCGGCGGTCGGCACCGAGCAGATCGGGCCCCGGCTCACCGTGGTCACCCTGGAGAAGGCGGCCTGACCGCCGTACGGGAGCGGGCGGCCTGACCGCCGTATGAGAGCAGGCGGCCCGAAGCCGGCCGCCCGTCCACCCCGCTCAGGCGGCCCGGGTCCTGCGCAGCCAGGCGATGCCCGTCACCGGCAGCAGCACCGGGATGAACAGATAGCCCATCCCGTACTCCGACCAGACCGAGGAGTCGGGGAAGGCGCCCGGGTCCGCCAGCGTCCACGTCCCCACCGCCAGCACGCCCACCAGCTCGGCGGCGCAGCACACCAGCGCCGCCCGGCGGGCCGTCTCCCCGCCGCGTACCAGGGTGTAGGTGATGAAGCAGTAGACGACGGCCGCCACCATGGACAGCGAGTAGGGCAGCGGCGCGTGCGCGAACTTGGTCGCCACCTCGTAGACCGAACGGGACACCGAGCCGACCGACATCACCCCGTACAGCCACACCAGCAGGATGCCGGGGCCCTTCACCAGCCGGTTGCCGCCGGCGGCCTCCGGCACGTCCCGCCGCTCCTCGGTCCGCTCACCCATCTCAGCCCACCGTCCAGATGTCGTGCAGCCGCACTTCCAGCACCGCCAGGACCACCCCGCCGGCGGCGACCACCGCCGAACCCCAGCGGCTCCGCTCCACCAGCGACATGAAGCCGGCCGCCGGGATCGCCAGGAACGCCCCGACCAGGTACGACACGAAGATCGCCGTACCCTCCTCGGCCTCGGCCCCCTGCGCCAGCCGCACCACGCCCACCACCAGCTGCGCCAGCGCCAGCACCGTCACCACGGCCATGCCGATGAAGTGCCAGTCCTTGGTGGGCTGGTCCCGGAAGGCGGCGAAACCGCACCAGGCGGCCAGGGCGAGCGCGGCCGCCGAGAGGGCGACCGTCAGGGCGACGAGCATGCGCCCGAGACTATTACGGACCCGGGGCCACTCCCTGACCGCCCCCGGGCTACGACGGACCCGGGCCACCCCCTGAAAGCCCCCCGACCGCCCCCCGACCGCCCCCGGGACGGCGGTCCACGGCTGGTGCCCCGCCCCCCGGGACGGCGGCCCGCTCACCAGCCCCCAGCCCCGGCCCCCGGTGGCCCCGCCGCCCGCCCGGCAACCGTAGGGTCGATGACCATGACCTTCCACGCCCAGGCACTCCTGTTCGACAACGACGGCACCCTTGTCTCCACCCTGGAATCCGTCCGCCGCTGCTGGACCCGGTGGGCCCGGGAGTACGGGGTGTCCGCCGAGGACTTCGCCCGGGTGGAGCTGCACGGCCGCCCCGCCGTCGAGATCATCGCCGAGCTGCTGCCCGCCGAGCGGGTCGCCGGGGCGCTGGCCCGGATCGAGGAGCTGGAGGTCGAGGACGTACCCGGCGGGGTGGAGCTGCTGCCCGGCACCAAGGACCTGCTCGGCGCGCTGCCCGAGGGGCGCTGGGCGGTGGTCACCTCCGCCACCCGTCCGCTCGCCGACGCCCGGCTGCGCGAGGTGGGCATAGCGCCGCCCGTGCTGGTGTGCGCCGAGGACGTCACCCGGGGCAAACCCGACCCGGAGCCCTATCTGCTGGCCGCCGCCCGGCTCGGCGTCGACCCGGCCGCCTGCGTGGTCTTCGAGGACGCCCCCGCCGGACTGGCCGCGGGCCGGGCGGCCGGGATGCGGACCGTGGCCTTGGCCACAACCCACCGCCGCGAGGAGCTGTCCGCGGACGCCGTCACCACCGACCTCTCCGGGGTGTCCGTGCAGGTCAGCGCCGGGGGAGTGGAGGTCTCCACTCACCCCTGACCGAGCCCGCCCCGTCCACATGGCGCGACAATGAAGTCCGCTATTCGGACAGACTTCCGGGCTCCGAATCCCCTTCTGCTTTACTGGCGCCCATGACCACGACGAGCAACCGCACCCCTGCGACCGAGGCGACCCTGACGCCCGGTGCTCGTTGTATGTGTCGAATGTGCGCCTTCTGAGGGCCCCTGCCTGAGCCTCGCGCCCCGAAGCGAGTGCCCTGCCACCCCACCCGCACCGCCGCCCGTCCGCCACCATCCGGCGGGCCGCGCCGGCCCCGCGCACGCGCCGCCCCGGCCACCCCGCCGCGATCAGCCGTGCCACGTCGGACCGACGAATGCCCCGTGCCCGGCACCATCCGCGCCGCGCACTCGACAGTGACGGAAACCCTGTGATCACCACCAAGGGCCTGACCAAGGTCTACCAGTCGCGAGGCCGCCAGGTCACCGCTCTGGACGGCGTCGACCTCCATGTCCGCGAGGGCGAGGTCTTCGGCGTCATCGGCCAGAGCGGCGCCGGCAAGTCCTCCCTCATCCGCTGCGTCAACCTGCTGGAGCGCCCCACCTCCGGCACCGTGACCGTGGACGGCACCGACCTCACCGCCCTGGCCGGTCGCGGCCGCCGCCCGAACAAGGACCTGCGGGCCGCCCGCAGCCGGATCGGGATGGTCTTCCAGCACTTCAACCTGCTGTCCTCGCGCACCGTCCGGGACAACGTCGAACTGCCCCTGGAGATCCTCGGCGTCTCCGGCGCCGAACGCACCCGCCGCGCGCTGGAACTCCTCGACCTGGTCGGCCTCGCCGACAAGGCCAAGGCCTACCCCGCCCAGCTCTCCGGCGGCCAGAAGCAGCGCGTCGGCATCGCCCGCGCCCTGGCCGGCAACCCCAAGGTGCTGCTCTCCGACGAGGCCACCAGCGCCCTGGACCCCGAGACCACCCGCTCCATCCTCCAGCTGCTGCGCGACCTCAACCGGCAGCTCGGGCTGACCGTGCTGCTGATCACCCACGAGATGGACGTCGTCAAGACCGTCTGCGACTCCGCCGCGCTGATGGAGCACGGCAAGGTCGTGGAGACCGGCACCCTCGCCGACCTGCTCGCCACCCCCGGCTCCCAGCTGGCCCGCGAGCTGTTCCCGGTCACCGGCGACGCCTCCGGCCCGGACAGCACCGTCATCGACGTCACCTTCCACGGGGAGACCGCCACCCAGCCGGTCATCTCCCAGCTGTCGCGCACCTACAACATCGACATCTCCATCCTCGGCGCCGCCATGGACACCATCGGCGGCCGCCAGGTCGGCAGGATGCGGATCGAACTGCCCGGCCGCTACGAGGAGAACGTCGTCCCCGTCGGCTTCCTGCGCGAGCAGGGACTCCAGGTCGACATCGTGCCCGCCGGCGACACCGAGACCGCCACCCCCGCCCCGGTCACCGAAACCCTGGTCAAGGAGGCCGCCAAGTGAGCTGGTCCCAGATGCAGCCCCTGCTGACCCAGGGCACCATCGACACCCTCTACATGGTCCTGTGGGCCACCGTCGTCTCGGTCCTCGGCGGACTGCCGCTCGGCATCCTGCTGGTCCTCACCGACAAGGGCGGGCTGCTGCAGAACCGCCCGGTCAACAAGGTCGTCGGCGTGATCGTGAACATCGGCCGCTCGCTGCCGTTCATCATCCTGCTGATCGCGCTGATCCCGTTCACCAAGCTGGTCGTCGGCACCTTCATCGGCCCCACCGCGATGATCGTGCCGCTCGCCATCGGCGCCATCCCGTTCTTCGCCCGCCTGGTCGAGACCGCGATCCGCGAGGTGGACCACGGACTGGTCGAGGCCGTGCAGTCGATGGGCGGCTCCGTCCCCACCATCATCCGCAAGGTGCTGCTCCCGCAGGCCCTGCCGTCCCTGGTCGCCGGTACCACCACCACCGTGATCGTCCTCGTCGGCTACTCGGCGATGGCCGGCGCGGTCGGCGGCGAAGGCCTCGGTTCCAAGGCCGTCACCTACGGCTACCAGCGCTTCGACACCGCGTTCATGCTGGTCACCGTCGCCGTGCTGATCGTCCTGGTCACCCTCGCCCAGCTGATCGGCGACGGCGTGATCCGGCTGCTGGCCCGCCGCGGCCGCACCGCGAGCTGACCCGCCCCGGGCGCCCCGCACACCTCCCTCCCCAGCCCGCACTCCTTGTCCGGGCGCAGTCCGCACCACCCTGAAAGAGGCACTCTTCGTGCGCAAGAACACCACCTCCCTGGCCGCCTTCGCCGGCATCACCGTCCTCGCCCTCGGCCTCACCGCCTGCGGCACCGCCTCCGACCCGTCCTCCTCCACCGACGGGGCCAAGGCCGACCCGAACAAGCCGCTGGTCGTCGCGGCCTCCCCGACGCCGCACGCCGACATCCTGAACTACGTCAAGGACAACCTGGCGGAGAAGGCCGGACTCAAGCTGGAGGTGAAGGAGTTCACCGACTACGTCCTGCCCAACACCGCCACCGACGAGGGCCAGGTCGACGCCAACTACTTCCAGCACAAGCCGTACCTGGACGACTTCAACAAGAAGCAGGGCACCCACATCGTGCCCGTCGTCAACGTCCACCTGGAGCCCCTGGCCCTCTACTCCAAGAAGGTCAAGGACATCAAGGGCCTCAAGGCCGGCCAGTCCATCGCCATCCCCAACGACACCACCAACGGCGGCCGCGCCCTCAAGCTGCTCGCCGACAACGGGGTGATCACCCTCAAGGCCGGCGTCGGTTCCAACGCCACCCTCTCCGACGTCACCGACAAGAAGGGGCTGGAGTTCAAGGAGCTGGAGGCCGCCACCGTGCCCCGCGCCCTCAACGACGTGGACGCCGCGGTCGTCAACGGCAACTACGCCATCGAGGCCAAGCTCAGCCCCGCCAAGGACGCCATCGCCTCCGAGAAGACCGAAGGCAACCCCTACGCCAACTTCCTCGCCGTGAAGAAGGGCAACGAGAAGGACCCGCGGGTGCAGAAGCTCGCCAAGCTCCTCAACTCGCCCGAGGTGAAGAAGTACATCGAGGACAGCCACCAGGACGGCGCCGTCGTCCCGGCCTTCGGCGCGGTCAAGTAACCCCCGCCGAAACGCACCCGGGTGCCCGAGGGCAGGGGGAAGAAGCGATGACCGGAACCGACCCGACGACCGCGAGATTCGAACAGCAGCGTGCGCGGCTCCGCTC
>NZ_JBEYXH010000030.1:0-92622 GCF_040644755.1 Streptomyces sp. NPDC046887 | reverse complement strand
TTCTTGTCTCCAACCTTACCAGATCCTTTTTCCGTTCCGTTTCCGGTCTGGAATTTCGTTTCCGGTGGCCGTTGGAGGGCCTTTGCCTTTCGGCGTGTCCACTACGTTAGACCATTTCCCCTGCCGATTCATAATCGAGTCGGCGTGACCGGAATCCGCGCATGACGGAAGCCGCCCTCAAGAGAGGTGGTAGATCGCTGTGGTGGGTTTTGCCGCCCCAGGGGTGCACGAACGGCACGCCCTGCTCTTGCGGCTTGGTCGACATTAGGCGGTCGCGCCCGCCAAGTCAAGCCCTGTCAAGACCTCCGTCGACGCGGAGCGTGCGCCCGGTAGGGGCTGACCGTGGAGTCGCCGTCGATCCAGAAGCGCCAGGGGTGGGCCGCGCCCTCCCCGCCGACCCCGGTGCGCGGGCCACTGCTCACCTGGTCAACCGGTACGGGAGCACCGGTGAGGACAGTAAGGGGAGAGTCCGGGCCGGCGCAGGTGTCGGTGCCGTCGAGGGTGCGGTCCACGTCCAGTGCGGTGGCCAGACGGGCCGGGCCTTTGGCCAGTTCCTTGTCCGACCGGGCCGAAACCCGTCGCTTACGCGCGAGCTCCTGGCCGACGCGTACCTCTCCGGCACGGAGGAGGACACCGCTCGCCCGGTCCTCGGGGCCGCAGACCAGGTTCAGGCAGTGCCACATCCCGTACGTGAAGTAGACGTAGGCGTGGCCGGGCGGGCCGAACATGACGGCGTTGCGGGCGGTCCGGCCCCGGTAGGCGTGCGAGCCGGGGTCGTCCTCGCCCGCGTACGCCTCCACCTCGGTGAGCCTCAGTTCGATGGGGCCGTCGTCGGTCATGCGCACCAGGGTGCGGCCGAGCAGGTCGGGGGCGACCTCCAGGACGGGGCGGTCGAAGAAGTCCCGCGGCAGCGGCGTACGGTCGGGGCGGTCCGAGCTCTCGATCATGGCGTCCGAGCGTAGTCGTACGGATCCGGTGTCCGCCCGGGTGCTTCGGTGCTCGTGCGGGTGCCGTGCTCCCCGGCGGGGAACCGGACGGGGGGCCGGCGCGTATGCCCGTATACAAGGGGCCTAAGAAGGACTCGTGATACCTCGCGGGTGCGAGGGACCTGAGAAGGACCGGGGACGATGTCCGACGTACGACGGACCCGGTCAGTGGAGACTGGGCTGCCGGACCGAAGGGGTCCGGAGACCGAGAGGGAGTGGACATGGCGTTCAGGAAGCTGCTTGCGAGCCTGGGAGCCGGTGGCGCGTCGGTGGAGACGGTGCTGACCGAGTCGAACGTGGTGCCCGGTGGTGTGGTCCAGGGCGAGGTGCGGATCCAGGGCGGCTCGGTGGACCAGCGGATCGAGGCGCTGTCCGTCGGTCTGCAGGCCCGGGTCGAGGTCGAGGGCGGCGACCAGGAGGTGAAGCAGGACATCGAGTTCGCCAAGGTGCGG
This sequence comes from Streptomyces sp. NPDC046887, assembly GCF_040644755.1. Taxonomy (NCBI): domain Bacteria; kingdom Bacillati; phylum Actinomycetota; class Actinomycetes; order Kitasatosporales; family Streptomycetaceae; genus Streptomyces; species Streptomyces sp. NPDC046887. Next base: position 91,184 of record NZ_JBEYXH010000030.1, on the reverse strand, counting down.
CTCGGCGGGGCCTTCGAGCTCCAGGCCGGCGCGGTGCATGTGGTGCCGTTCGGGCTGGACATCCCGTGGGAGACCCCGGTCACCGCCGTCGCCGGGCAGCAGCTGCGCGGTATGGACATCGGGGTGCGCACCGAGCTGGAGATCGCGCGGGCGGTGGACTCGGGTGACCTCGACCCGATCACCGTGCACCCGCTGCCGGCGCAGCAGGCGATCCTGGACGCCTTCATCCAGCTGGGCTTCCGCTTCAAGAGCGCGGACATGGAGCGGGGCCACATCCGCGGTACGCGGCAGCGGCTGCCGTTCTACCAGGAGATCGAGTTCTCGGCACCGCAGCAGTACCGGGGGCTGAACGAGGTGGAGGTGACGTTCGTCGCCGACGGGCGCGAGATGGACGTCATCCTGGAGATGGACAAGAAGCCGGGGCTGTTCAGCGAGGGCAGCGACTCCTACCGGGCGTTCCAGGTGGGGCTGAACGACTTCGCGGGCACGGACTGGGTGGCGTATCTGAACCAGTGGCTCGCCGATGTCGGCGGTCGTCGCAACTGGTTCTGATCCCCGCCGCCCCGGGGTACCCGGGGCCCGGACGCCGGTCCGGCCGGTCCGGCCGGACCGGTGAGCAGTCGATCGATACGGAGGTTCACACGTGGCCGAGGGACAGCGGGCTCCGCTTCCTCATGACTTCCATCCGCCGGTGCCGTCGTTCACCGTGGTGAGCGATGACATGAAGCATGGAGGCGTGCTGGCGGACGCTCAGGTGCAGGTCGGCGGGAACACCTCGCCGCATCTGCGCTGGGAGGGCTTTCCGGCGGAGACCAAGAGCTTCGCCGTGACCTGCTTCGACCCGGACGCGCCGACGGGCAGCGGCTTCTGGCACTGGGTGCTGTTCGACATCCCGGCGTCGGTGACGGAGCTTCCGGCCGGCGCGGGCGGGGACGAGTTCGAGGACCTGCCGGAGGACGCGGTGCACGCGCGCAACGACTACGGGTTCACGAATTTCGGCGGGGCCGCGCCGCCGCCGGGCGATCCGGCGCACCGGTATGTGTTCACGGTGTACGCGGTGGACACCGAGAAGCTCGGTACGGACGCTGAGTCGACGCCGGCGGCGGTCGGGTTCCATCTGCGTTTCCACGCCCTGGCGCGGGCGCAGCTGGTGGCCGAGTACGGGGCTCCCGCGAAGGGCTGATCCCGGTCCGTCGTTCTCCCGTTGTTTGCCCGCTCCTGGTCTTGGAGAGATCAGGAGCGGGCAAATTTCTTTTCCCAGCGTCGCCGGGAGGCCGGGGACCGGGGCGGATATTGCGTTGTCCTCGCCCCGGGGCCCGGCCAGAGTTGGTCCAAGCCCGCCGGGGGGCGGGCCGGCACACGGGAGGTGGGCAGGTTGCGGGACACTCTGGTACTCAACGCGAGCTTCGAGCCGCTGTCGACGGTGACGCTGAACCGTGCGGTGGTGCTGGTACTGACGGACAAGGCCGTGGTGGAGCAGGAGCACCCGAGGCTGCGGATGCGCGCGGCCGCGGTGGAGCTTCCGGTGCCCCGGGTGATCAGGCTCTGCCGGTACGTACGGGTGCCGTTCCGAAGACAGGCCCCGTGGTCGAGACGGGGGGTGCTGGTGCGCGACCAGCACCGGTGCGCGTACTGCGGGCGGCGCGCGACGACGGTGGACCACGTGGTGCCGCGGGCGCAGGGCGGCGGGGACACCTGGCTGAACACAGTGGCGTCCTGCGCTGAGGACAACCACCGCAAGGCGGACCGGACTCCGGAGCAGGCGGGGATGCCGCTGCTGCACCAGCCGTTCGTGCCGTCGCCCGCGGAGGCGATGCTGCTGGGGCTGCGGACGGGTGAGCGGTCGCAGTTGCCGGAGTGGCTGACGCCGGGCGGTGTGGTGCCGGTCGCGGGCGCCGGTGGGGTGGCGGCGACGGCCGCGGCCTGAGCTCGGGACGGGAACGGGGGTGCCGGTTGGGCAGGGGGCGGGTACCCCCTGCCGCCGGGCGTCAACGGGTCGGCTCACCCCACCGGGTGGCCGTGCACACGGTAAGGAGGGCGAGGGCGGCGAGGTAGGTGAGGCTGCCGAAGGTGGCGGCGTTCCCCAGGGCTCCGAGCAGCAGGGTCGGCGCCAGTGCGGCGGGTTCAGCGCAGGAGGAGCTGGACGATGGCCAGGGTTCCGACGATGAGGATGACGATCCGCAGCACGGTCGGCGGAAGGCGGCGGCCGGCCTTGGCGCCGATCTGGCCGCCGATGGTGGAGCCGACGGCGATGAGCAGGACGGCCGTCCAGTCGAAGTGGGCGACGAAGAGGAAGAAGAGCGCGGCGATGGAGTTGACGATGGCCGCGAGGACGTTCTTCACCGCGTTGAGCCGCTGAATGGTGTCGTTGAGCAGCATGCCCATCAGGGAGAGGTAGATGATCCCCTGGGCGGCGGTGAAGTAGCCGCCGTAGACGCTGGCGAGCAGGAGCGCGACGAAGAGCAGCGGCCCGCCGGTCGGGCTGGTCTCGGTGTTCTCGCGTTCGCGGCGGCGCTGGACGGCGCGGGAGATCCGGGGTTGCAGGATCACCAGGACGAGGGCGAGGGCGACGAGGACGGGGACGATCGTCTCGAACGCGGTGGACGGCAGCAGCAGGAGCAGGATCGCGCCGCACAGTCCGCCGATGGCGGCGGCGATCCCCAGGCGCAGGATCCGGCGGCGCTGGCCGGTGAGTTCGGCCCGGTAGCCGATGGCTCCGCTGATGGAGCCGGGGATGAGCCCGAGGGCGTTGGAGACGGTGGCGGTGACCGGGGGCAGTCCGGTGGCCAGGAGCACCGGGAAGGTGATCAGTGTGCCGGAGCCGACGATGGTGTTGATGGTGCCGGCGCCGACGCCCGCGGCGAAGACGGCGAGCATCTCCCAGATCGTCACGGTGTGCCCTTCGTTCGGTGCCGGGTCCGGCGAGAAGCCGGGCCGGCGCTGATCGGTGCGCTGGTCGGTGCCTGGTACGGCGTGAGGCGGTCGGCGCGGTGCGTCGCGGCGGTGGGCCGCGGGCGCCGTACCGGCCGCCTCCTCAGGGACCGATCATGCACGAAGGGCGGGTGGGTCAGTCGACCGGGGGCTCCTCGCGGCGCTGGGCGGGCGGGGCGGCCTTGCCGCCGCCGCTGGTGCCGCCGGGCCCGCCGGGGTTGAAGCCGGCGGCCCCGTTGCCGAGGTTGCCGAAGGCGCCGGAGAGGCCCTTGAGGGCGTCGCCGATCTCGCTGGGCACGATCCAGAGCTTGTTGGCGTCGCCCTCGGCGATCTTCGGGAGCATCTGGAGGTACTGGTAGGAGAGCAGCTTCTGGTCGGCGTCGCCGGCGTGGATGGCCTCGAAGACGGTGCGGACGGCCTGGGCCTCGCCCTCGGCGCGCAGGGCGGCGGCCTTGGCCTCGCCCTCGGCGCGGAGGATGGCGGACTGCTTCTCGCCCTCGGCGGTGAGGATCTGGGACTGGCGGATGCCCTCGGCGGTGAGGATGGCGGCGCGCTTGTCGCGGTCGGCGCGCATCTGCTTCTCCATCGAGTCCTGGATGGAGGTGGGGGGCTCGATGGCCTTGAGCTCGACGCGGTTGACGCGGATGCCCCACTTGCCGGTGGCCTCGTCCAGGACACCGCGCAGAGCGGCGTTGATCTCCTCGCGGGAGGTGAGGGTCCGCTCCAGGTCCATGCCGCCGATGATGTTGCGCAGGGTGGTGACGGTGAGCTGCTCGATGGCCTGGATATAGCTGGCGACCTCGTAGGTCGCGGCGCGGGCGTCGGTCACCTGGTAGTAGATGACAGTGTCGATGTTGACGACCAGGTTGTCCTGGGTGATGACCGGCTGCGGCGGGAAGGGGACGACCTGTTCGCGCAGGTCGATCCGGTTGCGGATGGAGTCGATGAACGGGACGACGATGTTCAGGCCCGCGTTGAGGGTGCGGGTGTAGCGGCCGAAGCGCTCCACGATGGCGGCGCTGGCCTGTGGAATGACCTGGATGGTCTTGATCAGGGCGATGAAGACAAGCACCACCAGGATGACCAGGACGATGATGACTGATGGCATCGTGCTCCCCGTGCCCCTTTGCTGCCGATTGCCGGTTGCTGCCGGTTGGCTCTGAGCTCTTCTCCGAGCTCCGCTCCGAACTCTTCTTGATCGAGATCGAGTTTCGCAGATGCGCGGGCGTGCGTGTGCCGGTTCGGCTCAAGGGCCTTGCGCCGAGGCCGGTGTGGCGGGCCGTCATCCACCGGCATCGTCACATGACGACGGCGGTCGCCCCGTCGATCTCGGCCACATCGACCTTGTGGCCCGGTTCGAAGACCGCGTCGGCGTCGAGGGCGCGGGCCGACCAGACCTCGCCGGCGAGCTTGATGCGACCGCCTGCGCCGTCGACCCGTTCCAGTACGACGGCCTGGCGGCCCTTCAGGGCGTCCACTCCGCTGGCGTGCTGGGGGCGGCCGTCGCGGTGGCGGGCGGCGATGGGGCGGACCACCGCGATGAGCGCCACGGAGACCAGCACGAACACCAGCACCTGCGCGACGACGCCGAAGCCGAGGGCCGCGGTGACGGCTCCGGCTATCGCGCCGACGGAAAACATCCCGAACTCCGGCATCGCGGTCATGACGAGGGGGATGCCGAGCCCCACCGCGCCGATCAGCCACCAGACCCATGCGTCGATGTCCACCTGGTCATGGTAGGTCGCGGGAGTGCGCGCCGACAGGGCGCGGCGGACTCCCGCCACCGTACGACGCTCGGTCAACCGGCCCCGTACGCGGGCGGGTTCGCGGTCAGGAGAGCGGGAGGCCCTGGGCGGTGTACCGGTCGCCGACGTGCTCGACCACCAGCGGCAGCCCGAAGCAGAGGGAGAGGTTGCGCGAGCTCAGCTCCATCTCCATGGGACCGGCCGCGAGCACCTTGCCCTGGCGGATCATCAGCACATGGGTGAAGCCCGGGGGGATCTCCTCGACATGGTGGGTGACCATGATCATGGAGGGGGCGTACGGATCGCGGGCGAGCCGCCCGAGGCGGCGCACCAGGTCCTCGCGGCCGCCGAGGTCCAGGCCGGCGGCCGGCTCGTCCAGGAGCAGCAGCTCGGGGTCGGTCATCATGGCCCGGGCGATGAGGGTGCGCTTGCGCTCGCCCTCGGAGAGGGTACCGAAGCGCCGCTCCAGGTACTCCGTCATCCCGAGCCGGTCGAGGAACGCGCGGGCGCGGTCCTCGTCCACGGCGTCGTAGTCCTCGTTCCACGTGGCCGTCATGCCGTACGCGGCGGTCAGCACGGTCTCCAGGACGGTCTGGCGCTTGGGGAGCTTCTCGGCCATCGCGATCCCGGCCATGCCGATGCGGGGGCGGAGGTCGAAGACGTCGACCCGGCCGAGCCGCTCACCGAGGATGGTGGCGTCGCCGCGGCTGGGGAAGAGGTAGCTGGAGGCGATGTTGAGGAGGGTGGTCTTGCCCGCTCCGTTGGGGCCGAGGATCACCCAGCGCTCGCCCTCCTTGACCGACCAGGAGACGTCGTCCACCAGAGCGCGTCCGTCGCGGACCACGGATACGTCCACCAGCTCCAGCACATCGCTCATGAGTGCGTTGTCTCCCCTGTCCTGTCGGGTCTCTCGTCCACGCGGTGCGCGTCCGTGGACGCGGTGCACGTCCGGGTACGTGGCGTCCAGGGAAAACCTACGCCACCGGTGGAGGGCGCCGGGCGCGAGGGCCGGATCCGGCCACCGGTTCCGGCCGTCCGAACCGGCGGCGGGTGGTCCTAGGCTGGGGGAATGCTCTCGGAACCACGCTCAGGACGGTTGGCCGCATGGGGGAACGCCCTGCTGGCAGGTCTGGTGTCGCCGGACGACGCGGTGCTCGCGGTCGTCGGGGACGACGCGGTGCACCGGGTGGAGGGGCTGCCGGGTGAGTCCTCCCCGGTCGGGCTGACGCTGGCGCTGGGCCGGCTGCGGGCCCTCGGGGTCTCCGGGTGGCGGGTGGCGCTGCCCGCGCCCGGGCATCCGCTGGGGCTCAGCGGCCCGCCGGAGTTCAATGCGCGGGCCCTGGAGGCCGAGGAGGCGGTGGTGGGCACCGGCGCACCGTTCGGTCTGGTGCCCGAGGTGTACGAGGCGGGTCCCGGCGGGGCGGCGCACGCCGAGGACGTCCATGTGGAGGTGGTCTGGCACTGCCTGCCCGTACGGGAGGCCCCGCCGGCGGACGTGCCCTCGCTCGGCGAGGCGGAACGCGAACTGGCGGAGGCGCTGCGGGAGGCGACGGTGGTGCTGACGAAGCTGGACGTGGCGGCCTCCGGTCCGGTCGCGGAGGCGGCGATCGACGCGTACCGCGCGCGGGCGGCGGCGGGCAGGGAGCTGCTGGCCCCGGGGTATCCGCCGCGGGCGGTACGGGTGCTGGAGCTGGCCCAGCGGGTGGGGCTGATGGTCTCGCTGGCGTACGAGCCCTTGCGGGGTGCGGGCGGGGCGGTGAGCGCGTCGGAGATGGCGGCGCGTGCGGAGGCGCTGCGCCCGGTGGAGCGGGTGGCCCGGCGGGCGCGGGTGGCGGCCTTCAACGCGTGGGTGGAGGAGCGGGAACGCGAGCGCGGCTGACGGGGGCGGCTGGCGCCGCCGTTGACCGGTCTGCCCGGTGGCCTCGCTGACGCGGTTGGGTCTGCTCCGGATCCGTCCGGTGGCGGTTTGCGGGCCCGGTGGGTGTGCACTCTGCCCGGTGGGTGGGGGGCGGGGCACTCCGGGCTCACGTGCTCGCCGCTCGCGCTCACCGTCAGACGTCACACGCACCGTTCGACTTACGCTCGTCGGCTGCGCGCGCGACCCTGCGTACCCCACCCACTGTCCGGAGGGCGAGTGCACCCCCGGTGGCACGACTGCCCGGCCATAGGCCGGGACACAGCCTGGGCAGCGATACGAGCCCCAGGCTCGAAAGGGGCCCCATCCGGTTGTACGGGCTCGATGGGTTCCGTATCAACCGCCGGGCGATGGCGTCCGACCAGTGCGGGCCCTCGGCCCGGGAGACTGGCCACCGCGGTGGGGACAGCGGCCCCACCGGTCGGGTGGGTCCGTGCGAGCGGTACGGGCCCCTCGGCCCGGCAGGGCCCCGGGCGGTACGGGGCAGGGGCCCGGCGTGGCCGTATCAACCGCCGGGCGGTGCCGTCCAACCGATCCGGGCCCTTGGCCCGGGGAGGGGTCATCAGCCACGGCGAAACGGGTCAGTCGGCCGCCGGTCGGGTGGGGGTACGCAGGGTCGCGCGCGCTGGGGGCACCCCCTGGACGAAGTCCTTGGGGGACGGCCGAGCGTAATGAGGCGGTGCCCTTGAGCGTCGAACGGTGAGCGCGAGCCGCGAGCACGTGAGCCCGGAGTGCCCACGCCCCCACCCACCGGAGAGCGGACCCGACCGCCGGGCCTGCGAGAGGCCACCGGACCGAAACCGGAACAGACCCAACCGCGTCAGCGAGGCCACCGGGCAGCGGTCAGGCCCGAACACCGGCGGCGCAAGCCGCCCACGCCTTAGTGGTTGAGGGCCACGTTGCCGAAGGCCGGGTTCAGGAGGCCGATGACGTTGACGCTGTTGCCGCTGATGTTCACCGGGACGTGGACCGGGGCCTGGACGAGGTTGCCGGAGGCGACGCCCGGGGAGCCGATGGCGGTGCCGTGGGCGTGGGCGCCGTCGGTGGCGGACGCGGCGCCGGCGGTGGCGGCGACCAGGCCGCCGGCGAGCAGGGTGAGGGCGGCGGCCTTCTTGAGGTTCTGCACGGGGGTTCCTCCGTTGGTCGGGGTGCGGTGATCACCGCACCGGGGCACTGAACAACGGCGGAGGGCTCCTTGGGTTGCGCCGAGTGGGTGACATACACCCGACGGTATGAATGTCGGGTCGGGCTTAACCGGACAAGCCGTGGCGTACGGCCCACAGCGCGGCCTGGGTGCGGTCGGCGAGGTCGAGCTTCATCAGGATGTTCGAGACGTGGGTCTTGACCGTCTTCTCGGAGAGGACCAGGGCCCGGGCGATCTCGCGGTTGGAGCGGCCGTCGGCGATCAGGCCGAGAACCTCCCGTTCGCGTTCGGTGAGGGTGCCGCCGCGGCCGGTGCCCGCGCCGCCCACCTCGTCGTGGGAGAGCAGGGCGCCGGCGACCTCGGACTGGAGGAGGACGTGCCCGGCGTGCACGGAGCGGATGGCGCCGGCGAGTGCCTCGGGGTCCACGTCCTTGTAGACGTACCCGGAGGCGCCGGCGCGTAGGGCGGGGACGACGGTGCGCTGCTCGGTGAAGCTGGTGACGATCAGCACGCGGGCGGGGTTGTCCCGCTCGCGGAGGGTGCGCAGGGCCTCGACGCCGTCCATCCCGGGCATCTTGACGTCCATCAGGACCACGTCGGGCCGCAGCTCCTCGGTGAGGGCGACGCCCTCGGCGCCGTCAGCGGCCTCGCCGACGACCTCGATGTCGTCCTGGACCTCCAGGAAGGTGCGCAGTCCGCGGCGGACCACCTGGTGGTCGTCGACCAGCAGGACGCGGATGGTCTTGTCAGCCACCGGGGACCTCCATCTCGATCGTGGTGCCCTTGCCGGGCGTGGAGCGCACGGTGAGCGTGCCGCCGACGCCGCCGGCCCGGTCGCGCATGGAGACCAGGCCGAGGTGGCGGCCGGCCCGGCGGACCGTCCGGGGCTCGAAGCCCTTGCCGTCGTCGGTGACACTGAGCACCGCGCCCTGGCCGCGGCGGGCCAGGGAGACGGCGACCTTGCCGGCGCCGGAGTGGCGCAGCGCGTTGTGCAGGGCTTCCTGGGCGACCCGCAGCAGGGCCTCCTCCTGGGTGGCGGGCAGGGCGCGCACCCCGCAGCTGTCGAAGGTCACCCGGGCGGTGTGGGCGCGGTCGAGAACCTGTATCTGGGTGCGCAGGGTGTGGACCAGGCCGTCCTCGTCGAGCGCGGCGGGGCGCAGCTCGACCACGGCGGCGCGCAGCTCGTCGGCGGCCTCGGCGGCGAGTGCGGCGACCTGCTGGAGCTCCCCCTTGGCGCGGGCCGGGTCGCGGTCGACCAGCGCGGCGGCGGCCTGCGCGGTGAGCCGGAGGGAGAAGAGCTTCTGGCTGACGGCGTCGTGCAGCTCGTGGGCGAGGCGGGAGCGCTCCTCGGCGATGGTGAGCTCGCGGCTGCGCTCGTGCAGGCGGGCGTTGGTCAGGGCGATGGCGGCGTGCTGGGCGAGGATGCCGAGCAGTTCCTCGTCCTCGGCGGTGAAGCCGCAGCGGCCCTCCTCGGGGGCCGGGCAGTGCTTGTTGGCGAGGAAGAGGGCGCCGATGGTCTCCTCGCCGTCCCGGATCGGCATGCCGAGGAAGTCGGTCAGCTCGGGGTGGGCCGAGGGCCAGCCCTCGAAGCGCGGGTCCTTGCGGACGTCGGCCAGCCGCTCGGGCCGGGCGTCCTGGAGCATCGCCGCGAGGACGCCGTGCTGGCGCGGCAGCGGTCCGATCGCCTTCCACTGCTGCTCGCTGACGCCGTCCACCACGAACTGGGCGAAGCCCCCGTGGTCGTCGGGGACGCCCAGTGCCGCGTACTCGGCGTCGAGCAGCTCCCGGGCGGAGGCGGTGATCGTCTTGAGGACGTCCCGCACCTCCAGGTGGCGGCTCATGGCCAGCAGCGCGGTACTGACGGCGGCGAGGCCGGTACGGGGTGGTCGATCGGTCATGAGTTCACGTTACCCGGGGTCGGTGACCGTCCGTATCGGGCTGTGGACGGCCGGGGGGTGGGTCGCTCGGCCTAGGCCGAAGTCCCCTCCCGGCCCGGTCCCGGCGGACGAGGCGGGCGGGGGTGGCGGGCGCGGACGCTGAGGGGGTCGGGCCCCGGAGGAGTGGGGCCGGCCCTCCCGGGAGGGTTCGGGAGGGAGGAGGACGGATGGAGACCGCCTTGGGTTCTGCCGGGGCGGGAGAAGAGAGGAAAGGGGACGAGGGCGATGGCAGTGGCGATCGTGACGGGGGCGTCGAAGGGCCTGGGACGGGCGCTGGCCGAGGGGCTGGCCCGGGCGGGGTGGGATCTGGTGCTGGACGCCAGGACCGCCCCCGTACTGGAGGAGAGCGCGCGGCGGGTGCGGGCGCACGGGACGCGGATGGTGGCGGTGCCGGGGGATGTGACGGACGCCGCGCACCGGGCGGAGCTGGTGGCGGCCGCCCGGGGACTGGGCGGGGTGGATCTGCTGGTGCACAACGCGAGCGCGCTGGGGGCGGAGCCGCTGGTGCGGCTGGCCGAGCTGCCGGTGGCGGGGCTGCGGACGGCGCTGGAGGTGAACACGGTGGCGGCCCTGGGCCTGGTGCAGGAGGCGCTGCCGCTGCTGCGGGCGAGTGCGGTGGGGGCGGTGGTCGCGGTCAGTTCGGACGCGGCGGCGGAGCCGTACGAGACCTGGGGCGGTTACGGGGCGTCCAAGGCGGCGCTCGACCATCTGGCGGCGGTGCTGGCGGTGGAGGAGCCGGGGCTGCGGGTGTGGGCGGTGGATCCGGGCGACATGGCGACGGACCTGTACGCGGCCGCGGTGCCGGAGGACGTCTCCGGGCGGCCGAGCCCGGAGACGGTGGCCCCGGCCTTCCTGCGGCTGGTGGCCGAGCGTCCGCCGAGCGGGCGGTACACCGCGGCGACGCTGCTGGAGAGCGAGAGGGAGAGGGAGACGGAGAGCGAGAAGGAGAAGGAGGGGGAGGAGGCGTGAGGACCGGTGGAGGTGTGCGGGCCGGGTGCGGGGTGGCCGGGGAGCGGGGGCTTGCGGACGGGGCCGGTCCCGCCGCGGGGGAAGGCGAGGGGCCGGTGTCGGCGGCGCCGCCGGCGGAGCTGTCGGCCCGGGTGCCCGCGGAGGTACGGGGCGCCGGGCGGGATGACGTACGGCTGATGGTGTCGCGGGGGCGGGCGGTGTCGCACCACGCCTTCCGTGAGCTGCCGGGGCTGCTGCGCCCCGGGGACGTCCTGGTGGTGAACACCTCGGCGACGCTGCCGGCCGCGGTGACCGGGCGGCTGGGGGCGGACGGGGCCGGGGAGGCGGTGGTGGTCCACTTCTCGACCCGGGGGGACGACGGCCGCTGGGCGGTGGAGCTGCGGGAGCCGGACGGCCGGGGCAGCACCCGGCCGGGCCCGGCGGTCCGGGAGGGCGCGGTGGTGCGGCTGCCCGGTGGGGCGCGGCTGGTGGTGGCGGAGCCGCTGGTTCCGGGGTCGGGGCGGCTGCGGTGGGTGTCGGTGATCTGCGAAGGGGGCTCGGGCCGGGAGCGGCCGGGGGTGGCGGGGCTGCTGGAGCGGTACGGGCGGCCGATCCGCTACGGGTACACCGAGCGGGACCAGCCCCTGGCCGCGTACCAGACGGTCTTCGCCCGGCCGGAGCCGGACGGGGCCGGGTCGGCGGAGATGCCGAGCGCGGCGCGGCCCTTCACGGCGCCGCTGGTGGCGGAGCTGGTGGGCCGGGGGGTGTGGTTCGCGGCGCTGACGCTGCACACGGGGGTGGCGTCGGCGGAGGCCCATGAGCCGCCGTATCCGGAGCGGTACGAGGTGCCGGCGGCCACCGCCCGGCTGGTGAACGCGGCCCGGGCGGGTGGCGGGCGGATCGTGGCGGTGGGGACGACGGCGGTACGGGCACTGGAGTCGGCGACCGGGCCGGACGGCACCGTACGGGCCGCGCGGGGTTGGACGGATCTGGTGGTGACGCCCCGGCGCGGGGTGCGGGCGGTGGACGGGCTGCTGACCGGGCTGCACGAGCCCGAGGCCTCGCATCTGCTGATGCTGGAGGCGGTCGCCGGGCGGGCGGCGCTGAGGGTCGCGTACGCCGAGGCGCTGGGCCGTCGCTACCTCTGGCACGAGTTCGGCGACGTGCACCTCATCCTGGAGGAGGAAATGCCTTACTGAGCGCATTGCCAGTGCAACAATCGGTGAAATCGCGAGGGGCCCGATGTGAGCCCGCGCATAGGGCCTACATCACTTACGAACGGGAGTAGTGGAAAGATAAGTCCGAAATGAGTGCTGGTCGAACGAGTAGGTAGTGGGGCTGATCGGACATCTCGGTCCCCACTGATCCACTAGGCGGCTTCGTACGTCACACCTTTGCCACCCGATTTTGCGGCCGCTAACAATTGCAGCCGTTGCCCGCCGAGCAGGCGCAGCGCCGCTCCCGGCCGAAGGCGACACTCCGCGAACTCGAAGAGGTACGACTGCATGTCCGCCAGCACGCGCAACGGCTTCAGCCGTCTCAAGAAGAACCACAAGCTTTCCCTCGCCGGCGTCGCCACGCTCAGCGCCGCCGCGATCGGCTTCACCGTCATCCCCGGCACCGCCGCCTCTGCGCAGACCGAGCCGCAGAACGTTGCCGCCGCCCCCGCCGCCGCGACCGTCGCGTCGCTGGGCAAGACCGAGGGCACCCCGCTCCACCTGGGCCTGTCCCAGCAGCAGACCACCATCGAGCTGAAGGCCAAGGCGGACGCCGCCGCGGCCAAGGCGAAGGCGCAGACCGCCGCCCAGGTGAAGGCCGCCTCGGCCGCCAAGGCCAAGGCCGAGGCCGCCGCGAAGGAGCGCGCCGCCGTCAAGGCCGCCGCCAGCCGCGCCGCCGCCCGCAAGCCGGTCTTCGCCAACAACCTGGACGGCTGGATCAAGGAGGCGCTCTCCATCATGAAGAAGGAGGGCATCCCCGGCACCTACGAGGGCATCCACCGCAACATCATCCGTGAGTCCAGCGGTAACCCGAAGGCGATCAACAACTGGGACATCAACGCCCAGAACGGCGTGCCGTCCATCGGCCTGCTGCAGATCATCAAGCCGACCTTCGACACCTACCACGTCGACGGCACCAAGAAGAGCCAGTGGGACCCGGTGGCGAACATCGTCGCCTCCTGCAACTACGCGGCCGACCGCTACGGCTCCATGGACAACGTCGACAGCGCCTACTGATCCGACCGGATCGGTACGCGTGGGCGCGCGGCCCTGACCGGGCCGCGTACCCCCGTTGAGATTTCCGGCGCGCGACCCCGCCGGAACAGGCTCCCGGCGGCCGTGCGCGCCGGAGCACACTTCCGGTGTGGGACCGCCGGAACGCGGGAAGGGCGGCACCCCTCGCGGGTGCCGCCCTTCCCGTGCCCGCCTCCCGAGGGGAGACTCAGCGGGTCACTTGCGCATGACCTCCGGCTCGTGGCGGCGCAGCAGCCGCGCCACGACGATCCCGCACAGCACGCCGAGGGCGAGCAGGATGCCCATGTCGAAGACCCACACCCCGAGCTCGTGGTCCCACAGCGGGTCGGTGTCGGTGGGGTCGTCCTGGTTGGGGAAGAGGACGTTCAGCTGGGCGGTGGCGCCGGCCGCGGCGACCGCCCAGCGGGACGGCATCAGGTAGGACAGCTCGTTGACGCCCACCTGGCCGTGCAGGGTGAACAGGCAGCCGGTGAAGACGACCTGGATGATCGCGAACATCACCAGCAGCGGCATGGTCTTCTCGGCGGTCTTCACCAGCGAGGAGATGATCAGGCCGAACATCATCGCGGTGAAGCCCAGCGCCATGATCGGCAGGGTCAGCTCCAGCAGGACCAGCGAGGAGCCGAAGATCAGCCCCTCGTCGGGGAGGTCGCGCAGACCGAAGCCGATACCGCCGATGATCGCGCCCTGGAGCACGGTGATCATTCCGAGGACGATCACCTTGGACATCAGATAGGCGGAGCGGGACAGGCCGGTGGCCCGTTCCCGTTCGTAGATGACCCGTTCCTTGATCAGTTCTCGTACGGAGTTGGCCGCGCCGGCGAAGCAGGCGCCCACCGCCAGGATCAGCAGGATGACCGCCGCACTGCCGTTAGGGCCGCGCGGGCCGGGCCGCAGCCCGAAGTCGGAGCTGACCAGCACGGAGACCGTGCCCAGCACCGCCGGCAGGATCACCATCAGGGCCATGAAGCCCTTGTCGGAGGCGATCACCGACAGATAGCGCCGGATCAGCGTCAGCAGCTGGGCGCCCCAGCCCTGCGGCTTGGGCGGCCGCATCGCCTGCGCGGACGGCATCTGCACGGACTGCGGGGCCTGGCTGTCGATGTCCGCCGCGTACAGCTGGTAGTGCTGCGAACCCTTCCAGCGGCCCGCCCAGTCGTAGTCGCGGTAGTTCTCGAACGCCGAGAAGACGTCCGCCCAGGACTCGTAGCCGAAGAAGTTCAGCGCCTCCTCCGGCGGGCCGAAGTAGGCCACCGAACCGCCGGGCGCCATGACCAGCAGCTTGTCGCAGAGCGCCAGCTCGGCGACGGAGTGGGTGACCACCAGGACCGTGCGGCCGTCGTCGGCGAGCCCGCGCAGCAGCTGCATCACATCGCGGTCCATGCCCGGGTCCAGCCCGGAGGTGGGCTCGTCCAGGAAGATCAGCGACGGCTTGGTCAGCAGCTCCAGGGCGACCGAGACACGCTTGCGCTGGCCGCCGGAGAGCGCGGTGATCTTCTTGTTCTTGTGGATGTCGAGCTTGAGCTCGCGCAGCACCTCGTCGATCCGGGCCTCGCGCTCCTGCGCGGTGGTGTCGGCGGGGAAGCGCAGCTTGGCCGCGTACTTCAGCGCCGTCCGGACGGTCAGCTCCTTGTGCAGGATGTCGTCCTGCGGCACCAGCCCGATGCGCTGGCGCAGCTCGGCGAACTGCTTGTAGAGGTTGCGGTTGTCGTAGAGGACATCGCCCTCGTTGGCCGGGCGGTAGCCGGTGAGCGCCTTCAGCAGCGTGGACTTGCCGGAGCCGGACGGGCCGATGACCGCGACCAGCGACTTCTCCGGTACGCCGAAGGAGACGTCCCGCAGGATCTGCTTGCCGCCGTCGACGGTGACGGTGAGGTGGCGGGCCGAGAAGGAGACCTCGCCGGTGTCGACGAACTCCTCCAGCCGGTCCCCGACCAGCCGGAACGTCGAGTGGCCGACGCCGACGATGTCGCCCGCGCCGATCAGCGCGGTGCCGGACTTGGCGAGCGGCTGGCCGTTGACGTAGGTGCCGTTGTGGGAGCCCAGGTCGCGGATCTCGAAGCGGCCGTCGGGGGTGGCGTGGAACTCGGCGTGGTGGCGGGAGACCTGGAGGTCGGAGACGACCAGGTCGTTCTCCAGCGCACGGCCGATCCGCATCACCCGGCCGAGCGCCACCTGGTGGAAGGTGGTGGGGCTGCGGTCGCCGTAGGCCGGCCCGCCGGCGCCCTGGCCGGGGCCCGGCTGGGCGGGGGCCTTGCTCACCTGGGGCGGGACCTGCCCCTGCGCCGGGGGCCGCTGCCAGTCGGAGGACGCCGGCGCCTGCGGCGGGACCCCGGCCCCGGCCTGCGCGGGCGCGGCCTGGGCGTGCGGCGCCTGGGCGTGCGGGGCGGCGGCCTGCTGCTGCCAGTGCGGCTGCTGCGCCGGGGCCTCCGGCGCGTGCGACTGCGACTGCGGCTGCTGCGCCTGCGGGGTCGCGGCGCCCGCGTACGCCCCGGTGCCGGCACCGGCCGGGCTCACGGTGAGCCGGGGGCCGTCGGTGGCGTTGCCCAGGTGCACGGGCGAGCCCGGACCCAGCTCCGCCTGCGCCACCCGCTGGCCCTGCGCGTAGGTGCCGTTGGTCGAGCCGTGGTCGGAGATGACCCAACCCCGGCCGCTCCAGGTGAGGGTGGCGTGCCGCCACGAGACCCTGGCGTCGTCGATCACCACGTCGCCCTGCGGGTCGCGTCCCAGGGTGTACGACCTGGACGGATCGAGGGCCCAGGTCCTTCCGTTCAGTTCCAGTACGAGTTCCGGCACTCCATGCCCCACTAGTCGTCCCCCGAATGTCTCCCCCCTGAGGGAGGCTGGGGATGGTGAACATCCGGGGGAACTATTTCAGGCCCGGTCCCCTATTCGAAAGTCGGGCGATGCGGGGGCCGGTTCGCGGCCGTGGGGCGGCGGCGCGGAGTGCACGCCTGGTGCGGCCTCTTCTGCGGGTGCTTGTCCGGGTTCCGGCGCGGGCTCAGGGGCAGGCTCCGATGAGGGTTCTTGCACCGGCTCCGGTCCGGGTTCGGGACTGGCCACCCGGGCGGGCCGGCGCATCGGCCACCCGGCTGTCCTGCGCTGTCCGGTACGCGGGATGCGGAATCGCCCGGGCGCGGGGGCCGGATACGGTGGGAGGACCATGAGCGCTTCGCAGACCTCCGAGGTCCCCGCCGACGTCCCCACCCTTCTCGTCAAGATCTTCGGGAAGGACCGGCCCGGGATCACCGCCGGGCTCTTCGACACCCTGGCCGCCTACTCCCTCGACGTGGTCGACATCGAGCAGGTGGTCACCCGTGGCCGGATCGTGCTGTGCGCGCTGGTCACCGCGCCGGCCGCGGGCGGCGAGGGCGGGCTGCGGGCCACCGTGCACAGCTGGGCCGAGTCGCTCGGACTCCAGGCGGAGATCATCTCCGGCCGGGGCGACAACCGGCCGCGCGGGATGGGCCGCTCCCATGTGACCGTCCTGGGCAACCCGCTGACCTCCGAGAAGACGGCGGCCATAGCGTCCGCGATCACCGCGACCGGCGGCAATATCGACCGTATCTTCCGGCTCGCCAAGTACCCGGTGACGGCGGTGGAGTTCGCGGTGTCGGGCGCGGACACCGGGCTGCTCCGCACCACGCTCGCCACCCAGTCGCACGAGATCGGGGTGGACATCGCGGTGGTGGCGTCCGGGTTGCAGCGCAGGGCGCAGCGGCTGGTCGTCATGGACGTGGACTCGACGCTCATCCAGGACGAGGTGATCGAGCTCTTCGCGGCGCACGCCGGCTGCGAGGCGGAGGTCGCCGAGGTGACCGAGCGGGCGATGCGCGGGGAGTTGGACTTCGAGCAGTCGCTGCACGCGCGGGTGGCGCTGCTGGCCGGGCTGGACGCCTCGGTGGTGGAGAAGGTACGGGCGGAGGTGCGGCTGACGCCGGGCGCCCGCACCCTGATCCGCACCCTGAAGCGGCTGGGCTACCAGGTGGGGGTGGTCTCGGGCGGGTTCACCCAGGTCACCGATGACCTGAGGGGGCGTCTGGGGTTGGACTTCGCCTCCGCCAACACGCTGGAGATCGTGGACGGGAAGCTGACCGGGCGGGTGGTCGGCGAGGTGGTGGACCGGGCGGGCAAGGCCCGGCTGCTGCGGCGGTTCGCCGCCGAGGCGGGGGTGCCGCTGGCCCAGACGGTGGCGATCGGCGACGGTGCCAACGACCTGGACATGCTCAACGCGGCCGGCCTCGGCGTGGCCTTCAACGCCAAGCCCGTGGTCCGCCGCGCCGCCCACGCCGCGGTCAATGTGCCGTTCCTGGACACGGTGCTGTATCTGCTCGGCATCACTCGCGAGGAGGTCGAATCCGCGGACGCGGAGGCCGGGGACGGGGACGGGGACGACGGGTATGGGGACGACGGGTACGGGGACGCGGAGGACGGGGCGCGGGGGTAGGGGCGCGCCCCGGCCGGAAGCGGTACGGGGCGGGGGATGCCGGCGGGGCGCGGGGGACGTGGGCGCGTGGCCGCTCAGGTCAGCGGCACCCTGGCCCGGGGTGGGGCGGGGATCGACGGCGGTCGCGGGCGGGTGGGCTGCCGCCCGACCGCTCTGTCGGGCTCAGGTTCGGCTCATGGGCCCACGGCTCTGGTGCCGTATCAGGCCGCGGGCGGCGGGGGTCAGCCGAGGTGCCGGGCGAAGAACCGCAACGTGCTGTCCGGACTCGAATGCCGGGGTCTCCCCGTGCTTGCCGAGGTTGGCATGCAGCGTCTTCTCCGCCGAGGCCAAGGCGTCAAACCGTGCCCAGCTCTGCGCCCGCGGCACCCGCTCGTCGTCCCACTGCATCAGGAACTCCACCGGGACGGTGATCGCCGCGGCGTCCTCGGCGGAGGCCAGTGCCCCGCCCAAGCCCAGTACCGCCGCGCGGATTCGTGGTTCGGTGGCGACGAACGGAACGCCGAGTCCGCACCCCGACGAGACTTCCCAGTAGCCCACCGGACCAGCGCCGACGTCGTCGAGCCGGATCCGGGTGGGGATGCCGGCAGGGCGAGCCTGGCCTGATGCGGCACGAGGCAGCGAGCGCGACAGATGTGGCGTAGGCCCGTCCGGCCTGGCCGCGGTGGCGGGCGATCCGCTCGGCCGAGTCCGAGACGGTCACCGAAGGGCCGACGGCAAGGGCAAGGGATGGTGGGCCGACACCCGGCGGTCGAGGCGGTCGCCGAAGGGCCGGCGAGGGGGGACGGGCAGGCCGACGTACGGCGGCCCTCTCCTCGCGTATGCCGCCGGGGCGGGGGGCCGATGGATACGGAGGAAGCCGGCGCAATCAGCCGAGGCCACGGCGGCAGGGGCCGACCGGGCACGTCGGCCCGGGCCGGAAGCCGACCCGGTGGGCCGAGGCCCGGCAGCGGTGGGCCGAGCCCGGCGGCCTTGTCGGCGGGCGTCGCCGGGGCGGGTGCGAGCGGCCTGGTGGGCGGCGCGTAGGCCCACACCCGTCCAAGCCATCCGGGCCGGGGCGGCGCGCGGACTCACGCTCGGGCCACCCCGGGCGCCGATCCTTCCGGGGCGCCTCAGGCGTTCGGGGTCCAGTAGTCGGTGAGGGTGCCGACGCCGATCTCCAGGGACTTCCAGGGGGCGGTGAAGGAGACCACGGCGAAGGCGGCGGTCGGGAAGCCGCCGCGGTTCATCCGGCTCCTGGTGTCGCCCTCGGCGCCGCCGGAGAGTGCCTCGGCGACGGCGTGCATGCCGGGGTTGTGGCCGATGACCAGCAGGTCGCGGACGTCCTCGGGGGTCTCGTTGAGCAGCGCGATGATCTCGCCGGCGGAGGCCTCGTACAGCCGCTCCTCGTAGACGGTCCGAGGCCGGTCGGACAGCTCCTGTACGGCGAGCTTCCAGGTCTCCCGGGTCCGGGTCGCGGTGGAGCACAGGGCCAGGCCGAAGGGGATGCCGGTCTCGGCGAGCCGGCGGCCGGCGACCGGAGCGTCCTTGCGGCCGCGCTCGGCGAGCGGCCGCTCGTGGTCGGACACCTGGGGCCAGTCGGCCTTGGCATGCCGGAGGAGCACGATCCTGCGGGCTGTGTCGGCGCTCATGTCTCCCAGCTTCGCATGAAACCCGCCGGTGGGCGTGGGGTGTTGGCCGCGGTCAGGGCGTGAGGGTCTGCTGTATCCGCTGGAGAACCCGGCCGACCTCGGCGTCACCGCGGGCCGTGGGCGCACCGTGGCCGGCGGTCATCAGGGCGAGCAGGGCCGTGAAGACGAGGACCGGGAGGGCGGCCGCCCACCAGGGCAGCCGGGTGCCGGGGGCGGTGGGGGGCGCGGGGGAAACGCCCTGGTGGGTGTGGGCCGACATGGCGCCTCCGTGGTCCGGTCCGTGGCTGTGGAGATCGCCGGGCGACGCCAGGTGTCGGACGTCTTCCGGTGATCTCCACGCTACGGAGCCGGTGCCCCCGTTCCCATCCGGCAGACCACCTACTTCACCCTGAGGCCCGCCCCCTAGTGGATGGTGGGGTTATCCCCCGCAACCAGGAGGCCTCAGGCCGTTGGCCTCGGGGGACCTCAGGGGACCTCAGGGGGAGACGATGGTGGCGATGATGCCGATCACCGTGCCGATGGCGAGCATCGCGCCGAAGACGAGGAGGAGCTTCTTCTGGCCGTTCTGCGGGTTCGGGTCGAGCACAGGCTGCTGCATGCGCCCAGTCTCGCACCTCACCCCTCGTCCTCGATCGTCCGGTCCCGTCCGGCCAGCACGCCCACCACCATCTGCGGCACCATCAGCGCCGCCATCAGCGTCAGCGGCAGGTCCCAGCCGCCGCTGTGCTCGTAGAGGGTGCCGACCAGGATGGGGCCCGGGATGGAGATCAGATAGCCGACGCTCTGGGCGAAGGCGGAGAGCCGGACCACCCCGGCACCGGTCCGCGAGCGCATGCCGATCATGGTGAGGGCCAGCGGGAAGGCGCAGTTCGAGACGCCCAGCAGCACCGCCCAGGCCCAGGCCCCGCCGGCCGGGGCGAGGTGCAGTCCGGCGTACCCGGTCAGTCCGCACAGGGCCAGCGCGACCACGATCGGCCCCTGGTTGCGCATCCGGGTGGCGAGCCGGGGGATGACGAAGGCCAGCGGCACGCCCATGACCATGGTGACGGCCAGCAGCACTCCGGCGGTGCCGGCCGAGACCCCGGCGTCCCGGAAGATCTGCGGCATCCAGCCCATGGTGATGTACGCGCCGGTGGCCTGGAGTCCGAAGAAGCAGGCGAGCGCCCAGGCGGTGCGGCTGCGGGTTATCCGGAGGGCGGGAGCCGGAGCCGCCCCGGGGGCCGGGGCACTGTCGGATGTCTGATCGGTCTCCGGGGCGTCCCCGGCCGCCCGGGGCCGGGTGCGGGCGAGCGGCAGCCAGACCGCGACGGCCAGCACGCCGAGGCCGGCCCAGACGCCGAGCCCGAGGCGCCAGTCGCCGCCGAGTGCCTGGGTGAGCGGCACGGTGACGGCCGCCGCGAGGGAGGTACCGAGGGCCAGCGCCATGGAGTACAGGCCGGTCATGGTGCCGACCCGGTCGGGGAAGTACCGCTTGACGATCACCGGCATCAGGACGTTGCTGACGGCGATGCCCATCAGCGCCAGGGCGCTGGCGGCCAGGAAGGCGGCCGTCCCGCCGGCGAAGGGCCGCAGCAGCAGCCCGGCGGTGATGGCGGTCATACCCGCGAGGACCACCGTGCCCGGACCGAAGCGCCGGGAGAACCGGGGCGCGAGGGAGCCGAAGACGGCGAAGCAGAGCGGTGGCACGGAGGTGAGCAGTCCGGCCGTACCGCCACTCATCCCGAGTCCGCCGCGGACCTCCTCCAGCAGGGCGCCGAGGCTGGTGATGGCCGGGCGGAGGTTGAGCGCGGCGAGGACGAGTCCGACCATGAGCAGCCGGGTGAGCCAGCCCGCAGACGGCCGCGGCGGCCGCGGCGCCTTCGCCGCCACCGGGGAGGCCGGGGCGGCAGGGGAGGGCGGGTCGAGAGTGGCGGCGGTGGTCGTGGAGGTCTGCTGCGGGTCGGGCATGACCCCATCATAGAATCATGGGATGATTGGTTGTCCAGCTCGTCAGCCACTCCCGTCGTCCCGCCAAGGAGCACCATGGCTCTCAGCTCGCCCCGCCGATCGGGGCTGTCCGACCAGGTGATCGCCGCCCTGCGCGGCCAGATCACGTCCGGCGAGTGGCCGGTCGGCTCCCGGATCCCCACCGAGCCCGAGCTGGTCGAGCAGCTGGGGGTGGCCCGTAACACGGTCCGCGAGGCGGTCCGGGCACTCGCCCACAACGGGCTGCTGGACATCCGGCAGGGCTCGGGCACCTATGTCATCGCCACCAGCGAGCTGGCCGGGGTGATGCACCGGCGGTTCGCGGGGGCCGATCCGCGCCATGTCGCCGAGCTGCGCTCGACCCTGGAGTCCTCGGCGGCCCGGCTGGCCGCCGCCCGCCGCACCGAGCGGGACCTGCGGGCGCTCGACGCGCTGCTGGAGCGCCGGGAGGACGCCTGGCAGGCCGGGGACGCCGAGCTGTTCGTGCAGGTGGACGCGGCGTTCCATCTGGCCGTGGTGGCCGCCTCGCACAACGAGGTGCTGTCGGAGGTCTACGCCGACCTGGGGCATCTGCTGCGGGACTGGCTCCGTGACGATGTGGGCGAGGAGCTGCGGCCGGAGAACCACATGGACCACGCCCGGCTGGTGGAGGCGATCCGGGCCGGCGACGCGGAGCTGGCGGAGTCGGAGGCGGCGGGCTATCCGTTCCTCTGCCTGCGGGCGTCCGCAGACAGGGCGACGGCCGCGGACACGGCCAATCCGGACAGGGCGACGGCCACTCCCCCGGCACCTACGGGGTGATCCACCGCCTCACCCCGCCACCGGCTGGTGGCTGAGCCAGGCGGTGCCGATCTCCTTCCAGCAGCGGCCGTCGAACTCTGCGTAACCGGCCGGGGCGATGTCCACGGGCGCTCCGTCGGAGTCGATGTCCCACCAGCGCGCGCACTCCACATGGAGCTGGACGCGGTCGGTGCGGGGGTAGGGGTTGTGGCAGTACGCGGTGACCCGGGAGCCCTCGACGGAGGTGCGGCAGACCGCCTCCTGGTCGGCGCGCTCGCCGCCGTACGCCCTGGCTCCGAGGGCCCAGCCGGCGAGTACGGCCGTGAGGGCCGCGACGGCCGACAGGGCCGCCGCCGTCCGGTGTCCCCGGTGGTGCCGTACCCGGCGATCGGCCGGGTGGTGCTTCGTACGCACAGCCACACCTCCCCACACGCCACGGAACCTTCGTCCCGTTCCGTCCCATTCTGCCGTGGCGGCGGTGACTCTACGACTCGGCGGGGTGACCCTCTGGAGCGCGGGCCGGTACGCGGGAAGGCCGCGCGCCGTCCGGAGGCGATCCGGGACGGGGCGCGGCCTTCGCGTACCTGCGGCGTGGGGGGGGCCGGTCAGGCGCCCATGATGTGCACACCGCCGTCGACGTGCACGATCTCGCCGGTGGTCTTCGGGAAGAAGTCCGAGAGCAGGGCGACGACGCCGCGGCCGGCCGGCTCCGGGTCGCTCATGTCCCAGGCCAGCGGGGAGCGCTCGTCCCAGACCTTGGCCAGGTCGCCGAAGCCCGGGATGGACTTGGCGGCCATCGAGCCGAGCGGCCCGGCGGAGATCAGGTTGCAGCGGACGTTCCGCTCGCCCAGGTCGCGGGCGAGGTAGCGGCTGGTGGCCTCCAGCGCGGCCTTGGCCGGGCCCATCCAGTCGTACTGCGGCCAGGCGAACTGCGCGTCGAAGGTGAGGCCGACGACCGAGCCGCCGTTCTCCATCAGCGGCAGGCAGGACATGGTGAGCGACTTCAGCGAGAACGCCGAGACGTGCATCGCGGTGGCGACCGACTCGAAGGGGGTGTTCAGGAAGTTGCCGCCGAGGGCGTCCTGCGGGGCGAAGCCGATGGAGTGCACCACGCCGTCCAGGCCGCCGAGCTCCGCGCGCACGACCTCCTCGACGCGCGCCAGGTGCTCGTCGTTGGTGACGTCGAGCTCGATGACCTTGGCGGGCTTGGGCAGCTTCCGGGCGATGCGCTCGGTCAGGGTCGGGCGGGGGAAGGCGGTGAGGATGATCTCCGCGCCCTGCTCCTGGGCCACCTTGGCGGTGTGGAAGGCGATGGAGGACTCCATCAGCACACCGGTGATCAGGACGCGCTTGCCGTCGAGGATTCCGCTCATGTGACTCAGTGACCCATGCCCAATCCGCCGTCAACCGGGATGACGGCTCCAGTGATGTACGAGGCGTCGTCGGACGCCAGGAAGCGGACCGCGGCCGCGATCTCGTCCGGCTGCGCGTACCGGCCGAGCGGCACCTGCTTGACGATGCCGGCGCGCTGCTCGTCGGTGAGCGCCTTGGTCATGTCGGTGTCGACGAAGCCGGGCGCCACGACGTTGAAGGTGATGTTGCGCGAGCCGAGTTCACGGGCGAGCGAGCGGGCGAAGCCGACCAGGCCGGCCTTGGAGGCGGCGTAGTTCGCCTGCCCCGCCGAGCCGAGGAGTCCGACCACCGAGGAGATGAGGACCACGCGGCCCTTCTTGGCGCGCAGCATGCCGCGGTTGGCACGCTTGACGACGCGGAAGGTGCCGGTGAGGTTGGTGTCGAGGACGGACGTGAAGTCCTCCTCGGTCATACGCATCAGCAACTGGTCCTTGGTGACGCCGGCGTTGGCCACCAGCACCTCCACCGGACCGTGCTTCTCCTCGATCTCCTTGTAGGCCTGCTCCACCTGCTCCGTGTCGGTGATGTCGCACCGCACGGCCAGGCAGCCGGCCTCGGTCAGCTCGGCCGGCGGCTCCCCGGACCGGTAGGTGATGGCGACCTTGTCGCCGGCGTCGGCGAACATACGGGCGATGGCGAGGCCGATCCCCCGGTTTCCTCCGGTGACGAGAACCGAGCGGCTCAACGGTTCACCCTTTCGCTCTGCGGTCTGGTACGTCTGCAAACTATCGGTCGGGGGGGCGGTACGGAGAATCGGGCCCTGACAGTGGCGTACCGCACGGGCTGTCGGGTCCCTACAGAAGATCCCCCTCATCCGCTCGGAAGGTCCCGGCGGCGGGTCGCTGCCGCGGCTCCCGCGGAACGTTCCTGCGTACGGCCGCCGCGGAGGGCCCCCGGGGGCGGCGGGCGGGGCGGGGCGGCCGGCCGATCGCTCCCCCGTCGGCGAACTCGCTGGAATCGGCCCCCGGGGCGCGACATGATCGGGGCGACCCGTCTCGACGACAGGAGACATTCCGTGCCTCATTCCATCGACGCGGCGTTCATCGCGCTGCCCCTGCGGGCGCTGGCCGACGCGGCGCTCGCGCGGGCCCGTGCGCTCGGCGCCGAGCATGCCGACTTCCGCCTGGAGCGGGTGCGCAGCGCCTCCTGGCGGCTGCGGGACGCCAAGCCCGCGGGCTCCTCCGACGCGACCGACCTGGGGTACGCGGTGCGGGTGGTGCACGGCGGGGCGTGGGGGTTCGCCTCGGGGGTGGACCTGTCCATGGACGCGGCGGCGAAGGTGGCCTCGCAGGCGGTGGAGATGGCCAAGCTGTCGGCGCGGGTGATCGCGGCGGCGGGGTCCGACGAGAGGGTGGAGCTGGCGGAGGAGCCGGTGCACGCGGACCGCACCTGGGTCTCCTCGTACGAGATCGACCCGTTCACGGTGGCGGACGCGGAGAAGGGCGCGCTGCTCGCGGACTGGAGCGCGCGGCTGCTGCGGGCCGACGGGGTGGCGCATGTGGACGCCTCGCTGATGGCCGTGCACGAGAACAAGTTCTACGCGGACACGGCCGGCACGGTCACCACCCAGCAGCGGGTGCGGGTGCATCCGCAGCTGACCGCGGTGGCGGTGGACGCGACGACCGGCGAGTTCGACTCGATGCGGACCATCGCGCCGCCGGTGGGGCGCGGCTGGGAGTACCTGACCGGCACCGGCTGGGACTGGGACGCCGAGCTGGAGCGGCTGCCGGGACTGCTGGCGGAGAAGATGCGCGCGCCGAGCGTGGAGCCGGGCGGCTACGACCTGGTGGTGGACCCCTCCAACCTCTGGCTGACTATCCACGAGTCGATCGGGCACGCCACCGAGCTGGACCGGGCGCTGGGGTACGAGGCGGCGTACGCGGGCACCTCCTTCGCCACCTTCGACCAGTTGGGCAAGCTGGCGTACGGCTCGTCGATCATGAACGTGACCGGTGACCGGACCGCCGAGCACGGGCTGGCGACGATCGGCTACGACGACGAGGGCGTGGCGGCGCAGAGCTGGGACCTGGTGAAGGACGGGCGGCTGGTCGGCTACCAGCTGGACCGGCGGATCGCCCGGCTCACCGGGCTGGGCCGCTCCAACGGCTGCGCGTTCGCCGACTCCCCCGGCCGTGTGCCGGTGCAGCGGATGGCGAACGTCTCGCTGGCGCCGGAGCCGGGCGGGCTGTCCACCGAGGACCTGATCGGCGGGGTGGAGCGCGGGATCTACGTGGTCGGCGACCGCTCCTGGTCGATCGACATGCAGCGCTACAACTTCCAGTTCACCGGGCAGCGGTTCTTCCGCATCGAGAACGGCCGGCTGGCCGGGCAGCTGCGGGACGTCGCGTACCAGGCGACCACCACCGACTTCTGGGGCTCGATGGAGAAGGTCGGCGGCCCGGGGACCTACGTCCTGGGCGGCGCGTTCAACTGCGGCAAGGCCCAGCCGGGGCAGGTGGCGGCGGTCTCGCACGGCTGCCCGTCCGCCCTGTTCCGCGGCGTCAACATCTTGAACACCACCCAGGAGGCCGGCCGATGAGCCCCGCTGCCAAGCCGTACGAGATCGTCGAGCGCGCCCTGGAGCTGTCCCGCGCGGACGGCTGCGTGGTGATCGCCGACGAGCAGTCCTCGGCCAATCTGCGCTGGGCCGGGAACGCGCTGACCACCAACGGGGTCACCCGGGGCCGCACCCTGACGGTGATCGCCACCGTGGACGGCTCCGAGGGCACCGCCTCCGGGGTGGTCTCCCGGGCCGCGGTGACCGCCGACGAGCTGGAGCCGCTGGTGCGCGCCGCCGAGGCGGCGGCCCGGGCGGCGGGGCCGGCCGAGGACGCCCGGCCGCTGGTCGCGGACGCGCCGGCGTCGGCGTACCGCGGTGGCGGCCCGGGCTTCACCGACGCGCCGGCCGAGACCGGCTCGGGGGTGTTCGCGGCGTTCGCGCCGGCGCTGGGCGAGGCGTTCGGCCGGGCCCGGGCCGGCGGGCGGGAGCTGTACGGCTTCGCCAGCCACGAGCTGACCTCCACCTATCTGGGTACCTCCACCGGGCTGCGGCTGCGGCACGACCAGCCGTCCGGGACGCTGGAGCTGAACGCCAAGTCCCCGGACCGCACCCGCTCGGCCTGGGCGGGCCGCGCCACCCGGGACTTCACCGATGTGGACCCGCTGGCCATGGACGCCGACCTGGCGGTCCGGCTGGGCTGGGCGGAGCGGAAGGTGGAGCTGCCGGCCGGGCGGTACGAGACGCTGCTGCCGCCCACCGCGGTCGCGGACCTGCTGATCTACCTGCTGTGGTCGGCGGCGGCCCGGGACGCGGCGGAGGGCCGCACGGTCTTCTCCCGCCCGGGCGGCGGTACGCGGGTGGGCGAGACGCTCTCGCCGCTGCCGCTGACCCTGCGCAGTGACCCGGGCGCGCCGGGCCTGGAGTCGGCGCCGTTCGTGGTGGCGCACTCCTCGGGTGACGACTCCTCGGTGTTCGACAACGGGCTGCCGGTGGCGCCGGTGGAGTGGATGAGCGGCGGGCGGCTGGAGCGGCTGGTCGCCACCCGGCACAGCGCCGAGCTGACCGGGCTCCCGGTGGCCCCGGCGGCGGGCAACCTGATCCTGGACGGCGGCGGTGAGCGGTCCATCGAGGAGATGACCGCCGCCACCGGGCGCGGGCTGCTGCTCACCTGCCTCTGGTACATCCGCGAGGTGGACCCGGCGACGCTGCTGCTGACCGGGCTGACCCGGGACGGGGTGTACCTGGTGGAGGACGGCGAGGTGGTCGGCGAGGTGAACAACTTCCGCTTCAACGAGTCGCCGGTGGACCTGCTGTCCCGGGCGGTGGAGGCGGGCCGCACCGAGCGGACCCTGCCGCGGGAGTGGAGCGACTGGTTCACCCGGACCGCGATGCCGCCGCTGCGGGTGCCGGACTTCAATATGAGCTCGGTCAGCAAGGGGGTGTGACCCGCCTAGACTGACCGGACATCCCTGAACACGACGGACCAAGGAGACGCGAGACCGTGACGGACATCGTCGACGAGCTGAAGTGGCGTGGGCTGTTCGCCCAGTCCACCGACGAGGACGCCCTGCGCAAGGCTCTGGCGAACGGTCCCGTCACGTTCTATTGCGGCTTCGACCCGACCGCGGCCAGTCTGCACGTCGGGCATCTGGTGCAGGTGCTCACCGTCCGCCGGCTCCAGCAGGCCGGGCACCGGCCGCTGGCGCTGGTCGGCGGGGCGACCGGCCAGATCGGCGACCCCCGTCCGACCGCCGAGCGCACCCTGAACGACCCGGAGACCATCGCGGCCTGGGTGTCCCGGCTGCGGTCCCAGATCGAGCCGTTCCTCTCCTTCGAGGGGGAGAACGCCGCGGTCATGGTCAACAACCTGGACTGGACCGCGGGGCTGTCCGCGATCGAGTTCCTACGGGACATCGGCAAGCACTTCCGGGTCAACAAGATGCTGACCAAGGACTCGGTCGCCCGGCGGCTGGAGTCGCAGGAGGGCATCAGCTACACCGAGTTCAGCTACCAGCTGCTCCAGGGGATGGACTTCCTGGAGCTGTACCGGCGCTACGGCTGCACCCTCCAGCAGGGCGGCAGCGACCAGTGGGGCAACCTCACGGCCGGGCTCGACCTGATCCACCGGCTGGAGCCGGACGCCTCCGTGCACGCGCTGGCGACCCCGCTGATGACCAAGGCGGACGGCACCAAGTTCGGCAAGACCGAGGGCGGGGCCGTCTGGCTGGACCCGGAGATGACCACCCCGTACGCCTTCTACCAGTTCTGGCTGAACGTGGACGACCGGGACATCTCCACCTACTCGCGGATCCTCTCCTTCCGGACCCGGGAGGAGCTGGAGGAGCTGGAGCGGGTCACCGAGGAGCGGCCGCAGGCCCGGGCCGCCCAGCGGGCGCTGGCCGAGGAGCTGACCACCCTGGTGCACGGCGCCGACCAGTGCGCCGCCGTGATCAACGCCTCCAAGGCGCTGTTCGGCCAGGGTGAGCTGGGTGAGCTGGACGAGGCGACGCTGGCCGCCGCGCTCGCCGAGCTGCCGCACGCCAAGGTGGCGGCGCCGGGGGCCGTGGTGGACCTGTTCGCCGAGGTCGGCCTCGCCCCCAGCAAGTCCGCGGCCCGCCGTACGGTCAAGGAGGGCGGCGCCTACGTGAACAACGTGAAGGTCACCGCCGAGGACGCCGAGGTGTCCGCCGACGAGCTGCTGCACGGCCGCTGGCTGGTACTGCGGCGCGGCAAGAAGAACCTGGCCGCGATCGAGGTGGCGGCCGCGAGCTGAGGCCGGCGGTGGGAAGGCCGGGACGGCGCCGCGGGCTGAGGTCGGCGGCCGGAAGGCCGGGAGGCGCCGCGGGCTGGGGCCGGCGGCGGGATGTACGGGGGCGGCGGCCCGGGTGCCTTGCGGTGCCCGGGCCGCCGCCTTTCCGGTACGGGACGGGGTGGCCGCCCCGTGGGCGCGCTAGGCGCGCTGCTGATGCCGTTTGCCGCGGGTGGACATATAGAGCATGTCGCCGAGGCCGACGATGACGACGGCCGCGACCACCTGGAGGATGTGGCGGCCCCAGTCGATGCCTGGGGTCGCCTCGATGCCGAAGGCCCGCGCGAGGGCGTTGCCGACGATGCCACCGATGATGCCGAAGATGGTGATCAGCCACAGCGGGCTGTGCTGCTTGCCCGGCAGGATCGCCTTGGCGAGCAGTCCCAGCACGAATCCGACGATGATCGCCCACAACCAGCCCATGGCTGCCTCCTCTGACGGATCGACGTGAGCAGTCCCGACAAGTCTGGAGCCCCTTGGCGCAGCGCGCATGTCGGACTTCGGCGGGTGAGCGGCGGGGCGGTGCCGACGGGGGCATCCCCGCTGGTGGGACCCGCTCTCGTGGCCGGCCGGTGGCGGGCGTACCGTGGGAGGCAGGTCCGGCCGGGGAAGCGCCGGACGCGGACGCGGGCGGTGGGACACATGATGCGGAAGCACGGCAGCGGTGAGGTCTTCCGGATCACGGGCGCCCGCCAGGGCCTGGCGGACGACGTCCGGGGCCGGCAGCGGCGCTATGTGATCTCCATGTCCATCCGTACGCTCTCGGTGATCGCGGCCGCCTCGCTGTGGAACGTGGAGCGCCATGTGGCGATCGTGGCCCTGGTGCTCGGCGCGGTGCTGCCGTATATCGCCGTGGTGATCGCCAACGCGGGCCGGGAGAGCGCCCCTTCGCTGCCCTCCAGCTTCATGGGGGTGGGGCCGCAGGAGCGGCCGATGCTCCCCTCGGGCTCCTGGACTCCGCAGGACGACTCCCGGTCCCCGCAGGGCGATGCGGCGGCGGATGACCGTCGCGGCCGCCCGGGCGAGGAGCCCCGGGAGGGACCGCGCAACGGGGCGGAGCATCCGGCGGCCTGAGCGCGGCGGGAGGTGGAGTGCGGGGTTCCACCAGGCCCGCTCCGGTGGAGCGGAGGGTTCCGCGCGGACGGCTCCGTTCCGACTGTGTTAAGCCCCTGTTCCGGCCCGTGAAGCTCAAGAAAAGCTCAGATCGATCGTGTGTTTCCGTGCCCCTGGGGCCGCTCCCCGTGACATACTTCCTACGCGCTCCGCATCCCCCGTCGGAGCGACGGACCGACGCCGGGCAGCTCCCCCCGTGGCTGCCCGGCGTCGCCTTTTCTCCGTCTTCGTCTTCTCCCAGCCGCTTTCGTGAACGTTGGACGTGTACGCGTGTTTCCGAGTCCCGAACCCGTCGAGGCCGACGCTCCGATCTGCTCAGCGAAGGGCTGCCGGGCCGCGGCGGTGTGGGTGCTGGCGTGGAACAACCCCAAGCTGCACACCCCGGA
The DNA here is from genome assembly GCF_040644755.1 of Streptomyces sp. NPDC046887. Taxonomy (NCBI): domain Bacteria; kingdom Bacillati; phylum Actinomycetota; class Actinomycetes; order Kitasatosporales; family Streptomycetaceae; genus Streptomyces; species Streptomyces sp. NPDC046887. Next base: position 61,271 of record NZ_JBEYXH010000030.1, on the reverse strand, counting down.
CCGCCGTAAGACCTGGCTGGCGTGCGAGGAGCACCGCGAGCACCTGTCGCAGTTCCTGGGAGTACGCGGGTTCCTGAAGGACGTGGTGGCGCTGGCCGAGTGGGAGTCCCGGCAGGGCGGCACCGACCACTGACCCGGCTGTCCGCCTCAGCCGCCGATGGCGACGGGTTCCCAGCCGCCGATGGCGACGGATCCTTCAGCCGCCAATCGCGGACATGGGCCGGTCGGGCTGGAGGAAGCTGGGGTCGTCCAGACCGGAACCGGCCTTCTTGCCCCACATCGCGGTCCGCCACAGCTCGGCTATCTCCCGGTCCGGGGCGCCGGAGCGGAGGGCGGCCCGCAGGTCGGTCTCCTCGCGGGCGAACAGACAGGTGCGGACCTGGCCGTCGGCGGTGAGCCGGGTGCGGTCGCAGGCCCGGCAGAACGGCCTGGTCACCGAGGCGATCACGCCGACGCGGTGCGGGCCGCCGTCCACCACCCAGCGCTCGGCGGGGGCCGAGCCGCGCTGCTCGTCGCCCTCCGGGGCGAGGGTGAAGCGGGTGCGCAGCGAGGTGAGGATGTCCCCGGCGGTGATCATGCCGTCGCGCTTCCAGCCGTGCTGGGCGTCGAGCGGCATCTGCTCGATGAAGCGCAGCTCGTAGTCGTGCTCGACCGCCCAGGCGAGCAGCTCGGGGGCCTCGTCGTCGTTGAGCCCCGGCATCAGCACGGAGTTGACCTTGACGGGGGTGAGGCCGGCGTCCCGGGCGGCGTGCAGTCCCTCGATGACGTCCCGGTGGCGGTCCCGGCGGGTGAGGGTCTTGAAGACGTCCGGGCGCAGGGTGTCCAGCGAGACGTTGACCCGGTCCAGCCCGGCGGCCTTCAGGGCGGGGGCGGTGCGCTTGAGCCCGATGCCGTTGGTGGTCAGGGAGATGGTGGGGCGGGGCTCCAGCGCGGCGCAGCGCTCGACGATGCCGACGAGGCCAGGGCGGAGCAGGGGCTCGCCGCCGGTGAAGCGGACCTCGGTGATGCCGAGCTCGGTGACGGCCAGGTGGATCAGCCGGACGATCTCGTCGTCGGTGAGCAGGTCGGGCTTGGCGAGCCACTGGAGGCCCTCTTCGGGCATGCAGTAGGTGCAGCGCAGGTTGCACCGGTCGGTGAGCGACACACGCAGGTCGGTGGCCACGCGGCCGAAGGTGTCGATGAGCACGGTAGGGCCCCCTTCCCGGCAGTCCGTCTTCCCGGTCGTCTGTCCGGTTGTCCGTTGCGGTCCGTCTCCCGGCTGTCTGTCCGGTTCACGTCTCCTCATTGAGCCTACGCGAGGGGTAGGACAACGACACGGGCCATTGACCACACAAGCGGCGCGGCCGCGTCGTAGGGATCTACGAGATCGCCACGACACGGCCGCGGTCGGTCACCCAGGGTGGCCGAGAGGCATCGGGCCCGGAGCCCGGCCCGGGGTCAGTGGGCGCCGACGCCGGTGAGGGACTTGACCTCCAGCTCGGCGTACTTGCCGCGGTCCGGCTCCTCCTTGGAGAGCAGCGAGCCGAGCCAGCCGAGGAGGAAGCCGAGCGGGATGGAGATCAGCCCGGGGTTCTCCAGCGGGAACCAGGCGAAGTCGACGCCCGGGAACATCGAGGTCGGCTTGGAGGAGACGACCGGCGAGAACAGCACCAGCAGCACGGAGGAGGCCAGTCCGCCGTAGATCGACCAGAGCGCGCCCTGGGTGGTGAACCGCTTCCAGAACAGGCTGTAGAGGATGGTGGGCAGATTGGCGGAGGCGGCGACCGCGAAGGCGAGCGCGACCAGGCCGGCCACGTTGAGGTCGCGGGCCATGGCGCCGAGGCCGATGGAGACGATGCCGATCAGCACGGTGGCGTAGCGGGCGGCGCGTACCTCCTCCTTCTCGGTGGCCTGGCCCTTGCGGATGACGTTGGCGTAGATGTCATGGGCGAAGGACGAGGAGGAGGCGAGGGTCAGTCCGGCGACCACGGCGAGGATGGTGGCGAAGGCGACGGCGGAGATGACCGCGAGCAGGATGGCGCCGCCGGCCGAGTCCACTCCCCCGATGTGCAGGGCGAGCAGCGGGGCGGCGGTGTTGCCGGCCTTGTTGGAGGCGATGATCTCCGCGGGACCGACGATGGCGGCGGCGCCGAAGCCGAGGGCGATGGTCATCAGGTAGAAGGCGCCGATGATGCCGATGGCCCAGTTGACCGACTTCCGGGCGGCCTTGGCGGTGGGCACGGTGTAGAAGCGGATGAGGATGTGCGGCAGTCCGGCGGTGCCGAGGACCAGGGCGATGCCGAGGGAGAGGAAGTCCAGCTTGGAGGTGGGCGTCAGCCCGTACTTGAGGCCGGGCTCCAGGAAGGCGGCGCCCTTGCCGCTGTTCTCGGCGGCCTTGCCGAGGAGTTCGGAGACGTTGAAGCCGTACTTCAGCAGCACCAGGAAGGTGATCAGCAGGGTGCCGGCGATGAGCAGCACGGCCTTGACCATCTGGACCCAGGTGGTGCCCTTCATGCCGCCGATGGTCACGTAGAGGATCATCAGCACGCCGACCAGGGCGACGATGGCGATCTTGCCGCCGTCGGAGGTGATGCCGAGCAGCAGCGAGACCAGGACGCCGGCGCCGGCCATCTGGGCGAGCAGGTAGAAGATCGACACCACGATGGTGGAGGTGCCGGCGGCGGTGCGGACCGGGCGCTGGCGCATCCGGTAGGCGAGGACGTCGCCCATGGTGTAGCGGCCGGAGTTGCGCAGCGGTTCGGCGACCAGCAGCAGGGCCACCAGCCAGGCGACCAGGAAGCCGATGGAGTAGAGGAAGCCGTCGTAGCCGAAGAGGGAGATGGCGCCGGCGATGCCGAGGAAGGACGCGGCGGACATGTAGTCGCCGGAGATGGCGAGCCCGTTCTGGAAGCCGGTGAACTGCCGCCCGCCGGCGTAGAAGTCGGCCGCGGATCTGGTCTGCCGGCCGGCCCAGATGGTGATGGCGAGGGTGGCGAGGACGAAGGCCGCGAAGAGGGTGATGATCAGCGGCCGGTGCTCGGAGGCGTCGTTGGCGGCCGCGGTGGTCAGCAGGACGCTGTGGGTGCTGCTCATGCTCCGGCCTCCATACGGGACTTGATGGCCTCGGCCTTGGGGTCGAGCTTCGCCGCGGCGTGGCGCGAGTAGAACCAGGCGATCAGGAAGGTGGTGAGGAACTGGGCGAGGCCCAGGACCAGGGCCACGTTGATGTTGCCGAAGAGCCTGGTGCCCATGAAGCCGCCCGCGTAGTTGGACAGCAGGACGTACAGCAGGTACCAGGAGATGAAGGCGATGGTCAGCGGGAAGGCGAAGGAGCGGTAGGACCGGCGCAGTTCACCGAACTCGGCGCTCTCCTGAACCTGCTCGAACTCCTCGGTCGTGGGGTGGACGGGACGGCTGTCCGGTCGGTCCTCGGGCGGCGGCGGGCTTGCGGTGGCCACGGAACTCTCCTCGTTGACGCGGCTGCGCTGGGCAACGGACGTGACGGCCGGCGATCGGCCGGGAGCCGGCGCTCGATTGAGGCAGCCCCCCTGACATGACAACGGCACGGACGCCGCGGCGACGCGGTTCACCTGCGGCCTCTTTCCGGTGACGGTCGTTCTTCGGCCACCGCGCGCCGGGCCGCGTGCGCCCCCGCGCCGGGCGGGCAGGGACGCCGGTTCCGGAGGGCGCTGATCCACTTGACCGCCAACTCCCCTGCACCCATTGAAGGACGGGGATGATCGGCGATAGCTTCGCTCGTCATGTACCCGTCCACACGCAGCCGTGTGCGGACGGACGTCACGGATGATGTGGAGAACCCATGGCTCATCTGGGAACCGGTCGCGGGCGCGTACTCGCGCTGCCCGCCGGTCTGGCCCTCACCGCCTCGCTCGGTCTGATGCCGGCGGCCGCCGCGGCCGTCCCGCAGACGGATGCGCCCGCCGTGGCGAGCGTCCGCACGGTCGGCCCGAAGCTGTCGTACGTGGTGAACGTCTCGGGCGGGAACGCGACCGCCAAGGCGGTGAAGAAGGCGATATCCCAGGCGGGCGGGGAGATCGTCACGTCCTACGACAAGATAGGCGTGATCGTCGTCCACTCGACGAACCCGGAGTTCGCCAAGACGATACGCACCGTGCGGGGTGTGAAGTCCGCGGGCGCCACCCGGACCGCGCCGCTGGCCGCCGCGAGCACCACCGACGTCCGCGCCGCCGAGCAGCCGCTGAGCGCCAAGGAGGCCCGCGAGGCCGCGGCAAAGGCGGAGGACGACGAGGACCCGTTCCAGCCGCTCCAGTGGGACCTGCCGGCCATCAAGGCCGACAAGGCGCACGAGAAGACCCTCGGCAGCAAGAAGGTGACCGTCGCGGTCATCGACACCGGTGTGGACGACACCCACCCGGACCTGGCGCCCAACTTCGACACCGCCGCCTCCGCGAACTGCGTGAGCGGCAAGGCGGACACCACGCCCGGCTCCTGGCGCCCGGCCGCCGGCGAGAGCGACCACGGCACCCATGTCGCGGGCACCATCGCCGCCGCCAAGAACGGTGTGGGCATCACCGGTGTCGCCCCCGGTGTGAAGGTCTCCGGCATCAAGGTCTCCACCCCGGACGGCTTCTTCTACACCGAGGCCGTGGTCTGCGGCTTCATGTGGGCCGCCGAGAACGGCGTCGAGATCACCAACAACAGCTACTACGTGGACCCGTGGCAGTTCACCTGCAAGAACGACCTGGACCAGGGCGCCCTGGTCGAGGCGCTCCAGCGGGCCACCTCGTACGCCTGGGACAAGGGCACCGTCAACGTCGCGGCGGCCGGCAACGCCCGCACCGACCTGGCGGCGGACGAGGTCACCGACACCACCAGCCCCAACGACACCACCCCGGTCGAGCGCAAGGTCGACCCGTCGGTCTGCCCGGACGTGCCGACCATGCTGGACGGTGTGATCACCGTGTCGGCGACCGGTGCCAAGGACCTCAAGTCCTCGTACTCCAACTACGGCCTGGGTGTGGTGGACATCGCCGCGCCGGGTGGTGACTCCACCGTCTACCAGCCGCCGCAGGCCCCGGCCACCAACGGCCTCATCCTCTCCACGCTGCCGGGCGGCAAGTACGGCTACAAGGCCGGTACGTCGATGGCCTCCCCGCATGTGGCCGGTGTGGCCGCGCTGATCAAGTCCACCCACCCGGGCGCCTCGGCGGACAAGGTGGAGCGGCTGCTCACCAGCCAGGCCGAGAGCACCGCCTGCCCGGAGCCGTACGACATCAACGGCGACGGCACGGTGGACGCGGTCTGCACCGGCGGTGTGGACGACAACAGCTTCTACGGCGCCGGTCTGACCAACGCGCTGAGGGCCGTCCGCAAGTAACGGGCCCGCGGGTCCCGTTCCCGTAGGTCATGGGGGGCTTCCCGGAGGTCGAGGACACCGGGAAGCTCCCTTCGCGTACGCCGGGAGGCCCCCTCCGTGTACGCCGGGAGGCCCCCGCTCGTATTCGCCGGGTGGCACCATTCCGCCGCCCGGCGCCGGGTGCCATCCTCAAGATCATGGAACCTCGGGAAGAAGCGGTCGGCATCGGCGGTGGTGCCGCGGGGGCATGGCGGGCGCTCGACGGCGAGCCCGCGCTCCTCGACCGTGTCACCTACCTCGCCGCCCTCGGTGGTGGCGGTCCGCTGCCCGCCCGGCTGCCGGTGCGGGAGCTGGCCCGCTCGGCGGTGGCGGTCTGCTCGCTGGCCGCCGCCGAGCTGGCCGCGATACGCGCCGGGCGGCGATCCGTCCCCCCGGTCTCGGTGGACGACGGGGCGGTGGCCGCCGCCTTCGTCAGCGACCGGCTGGTCCGGCTGGACGGCCGGGCCTGGGACACCTTCGCCCCGCTCTCCCGGTTCTGGCGCGCTTCGGACGGCCTTGTCCGCACCCACGCCAACTACCCGCACCACCGCGCCCGGCTGCTTGCCGCCCTCGGGCTGCCGGACGGCGGCGACGGGCTCCCCGCCCTGGTGGCGCAGGCGGTCGCCGCCCGGACCGCCGAGGAGGTGGAGGAGGCGGTGTACGCGGCCGGGGGCCTCGCCGTGGCGGTACGGTCCCCCGACCGCTGGGTGGCCGGCGAGCAGGGCGCCCTCCTCGCCGGGCAGCCGCTGCTGACGAGGGAGCGCACCGGCGGGTCCCTCCCGCTCCCGGCCGCCGCCGACCCGCTCGCCCAGCCGTGCGCGGGCCTGCGGGTGCTGGATCTGACCCGGGTGCTGGCCGGGCCGGTCGCCACCCGGACGCTGGCGCTGCTCGGCGCGGAGGTGCTGCGGATCGATGCCCCCTTCCTGCCGGAGAGTCAGGAGGCGCACAACGACACCGGGCTCGGCAAGCGGTCGGCCCTGCTCGACCTGGGCCGGGCGGCCGACCGCCGGACCTTCGCAGACCTCCTCGGGCAGGCGGACGTGGTGGTGACCGGGTACCGCCCCGGCGCCCTCGACCGGTTCGGGCTCGGCGCCCGGAAGCTGGCCGCCGCCCGCCCCGGGCTGGTGGTCGCGGAACTGTCCGCCTGGGGCCGCCAGGGGCCCTGGCGGGGACGGCGCGGCTTCGACAGCCTGGTCCAAGCCGCCACGGGCATCGCCGAGCTGGAGGGCTCCCCGGCCGCCCCTGGCGCCCTTCCGGCACAGGCGCTGGACCACGGTACGGGCTACCTGCTGGCCGCCGCCGTGCTCCGCTCGCTGACCGAGCGGCACCAGGACGGCGGCGGTGCCCTCGCCCGGCTGACCCTCGCCCGCACCGCGCACTGGCTGCTCCGCGAACTGCGCCCGGAGCACCCCCCGGCGGCGGGGCCGTCCGGGAGAGGGGCTGCCCGGGAAGCGGACGACCGGGGTGGGGGCGAGCCCGGGCGGTGGATGCGGGAAAGGGTCGGGCCTCTCGGTCTGCTGGGCTATGTGCGCTCACCGGTGTCCTACCAGGGCGGCCCGGTGGACTGGGCCCGTCCGTCGGGGCGATGGGGAGCGGACCCGGCGCGGTGGACGGACCACGGATGACGACGGCCAGCGGCGGCGGCCGACGCCCTGACGATCCATCACGCCCGCCACCACACCCACCACCCCACCCGCCGGCACCCCCGGCACCACACTCCCGTACCGCAATGAAACGGACATTCCACTCGGTCAATCCGCCCATGCCGTACGGGTGTCCGGGCCGCCCGCCGACCGCGTTGTCGGTGGCGGGCTCTATTCTCGGGAACCATGCTCGACGATCCGACGACAGCAGGCATCTGGCCCTCCGCCTACCCGCAGGGGTACGCGGTGGTCGACGTGGAGACCACCGGGCTCGCCCGCGACGACCGGATAGTGTCGGCTGCCGTCTACCGGCTGGACGCCCGGGGCGAGGTGGAGGACCACTGGTACACCCTGGTCAACCCCGAGCGCGACCCGGGCCCGGTGTGGATCCACGGACTGACCAGCGAGGTGCTGGAGGGCGCTCCGCTCTTCGCGGAGATCGCGGCCGAGTTCTCGGCGCGGCTCGACGGGCGGGTGCTCGTCGCGCACAATGCGGTCTTCGACTGGTCGATGATCGCGCGCGAGTACGCCCGGGCGGAGCGCACCGCTCCGGTCCGCCAGCGGCTGTGCACCATCGCGCTCTCCAAGGAGCTGGGCCTGCCGCTGCCCAACTTCCGCCTGGAGGCGCTGGCAAGCCACTTCGGCGTCGTGCAGCAGCGCGCGCACCATGCCCTGGACGACGCCCGGGTGCTGGCGGAGGCGTTCCGGCCGAGCCTGCACGCGGCCGCCGCCGGGGGTGTGCGGCTCCCGCTGCTGGAGTGCCTGCCGCTGACCGAGTGGGCCTCCGGCCCCGCCACCCCGCGGGTCGGCCGGCAGGCCTCGTACCGCCCGGGCGGCTGGCGCCCCACCAAGAAGCGGACGCCCTGCCCGTATCCGAACCCTGGCCGCTACGAGGTCGGCGGGGCGCTGGTGCAGGGGATGCGGGTGGCCTTCTCCGGTGACACCTCGGTGGAGCGGGAGCTGCTGGAGGACCGCGCGGTCGAGGCCGGGTTGCACATCGCCACCAGTGTTTCCCGGCTCACCAGTGTGCTGGTCACCAACGACCCGGACTCGGCCACCTCCAAGACGGTCAAGGCGAAGGCGTACGGGACCCCGGTGATCGACGAGGCGGCCTTCACCCAGCTGCTGCGGGACGTTGCCCCGGCCCCCGGCGGGAGCGCGGCGGCAGACGGGTGACGGACCGGGCGTTGCTCCCCGGCGGGCAGGGTGCCGCGCCGCACCCTGTGGCGCATGGCACGTTGTGAGGTCTGCGGAAACGACTACGGCATGTCCTTCGAGGTGCACGCGCAGGGCGCGGTGCACGTTTTCGACTGCTTCGCCTGCGCCATCCACCGCATGGCGCCGATCTGCGAGCACTGCCGGGTCCAGATCATCGGGCAGGGCGTCGAGGTGGAGGGGCACTGGTTCTGCGGAGCGCACTGCGCCCGCGCGGAGAGGGGGGCGGTCGGCATCGTCGACAAGGTCTGAACGACGCGGTGTCGGGCGCGCCCCGAAGCCGGCCGGCATCACCGCCCGGGCCCACCTCCGCCGAATCGTCGCCGGGGGCGGGCCCGGGCGGCCGCCTGACCCCGCCCCGAACCATCGGCGCGGGGTCCGGCCCCGGGCCCGTAGGGCAAGGTCGGCTAGGCCGTTTCGTTCGGATCTCTGGTCGCAGGATGGGGTGTCCACGTGCACAGGGGGCCGACCGTGGGAGCCGAGTCGGGATCCGTCTGTTGAGTCGGCCCATCACATGGCCTTCTTCTCCTCGGTGACCATCACGGCCACCGATTCCGGTAGATCGGGATCAGCCCGACCCGTAAACCGTTGTCGGCCCGGACCGTAGGCCGAGGTCAGCCGGACCGTCGGCGCGGGGCGGCCGGGAGCGCTGGCCGGGGCCGGGCCTGAGTCGTCCGCCAATCACGGCCTGGGCCCGTAGACCGAGGTAAGCCGGGGTCGTCGGCCGAGCTCGCCCCGGGCCGTCAGCCGGGTGCGGGCCGGACCACCGGGCGGCGGCGTGCGGAACGGACCACCGGGCGGCCGGCTCCGGGCCCGGACCATCGGGTGGCCCCAGTCGGTTCGCCGGGCGACCGGGGCCCCACCCGGGGCGGGCTCCCGGCTCGCGCCTCCCCCGCTTCGGGCGGGCGGTCCGGGACCCCGGGCCTGGCGGGCCGGGGCCCGAGTTGTACGGTCATGGGGTGTACCGCTTCCTGTTGTCCCGGCAGTGGGTGATCCTCACCCTGCTGGCCCTCGTGCTCATGCCCGTGATGGTCGAGCTGGGCTTCTGGCAGTACCACCGGCACGAGCACCGGGTCGAGCAGAACCGGCTGATCGAGGACAACCTGCGGGCGGAGCCGGTACCGGTGACGGAGCTGACCTCCCCGGGCCACACCGTGCCCCGTTCGGACTACTGGCGCCGCACCAGCGTGACCGGCACCTTCGACGCGAAGCACGAGGTGGTGGTGCGCCGCCGCACCTCGGCCGACGAGCGGATCGGTGTGCTGGTGCTCACCCCGCTGGTGCTCCCCGACGGCCGCGCGGTGCTGGTGAACCGCGGCTGGGTCCCCGCCGCCCCCGACCAGATGACCTACCCCGATGTGCCGCCCGCGCCCAAGGGCCGCGTCACGATCACCGGTCGGCTCAAGGCGGACGAGACGACCGGGGCCAGCGGGATCAAGGACCTCAAGGGCCTGCCACCCCGCCAGGTGATGCTGATCGACAGCGAGCAGGCGGCGAAGACCCTGGGGCGGCCGGTGCTCGGCGGCTATGTGGAGCAGACCGCTCCGACGCCCGCCGACGGCCGGCCCGAGCAGATCCCCGAGCCCGACCACGACTCCATCGGCCCCCATATGGCGTACGCGGTGCAGTGGTGGCTGTTCGTCGCCGCCGTGCCGGTGGGCTGGGTGGTGCTGGTCCGGCGTGAGCGCCGCGACCGGCTGGCCGCCGCCGCGGCCGAAGCGACGGCGGCGGAAGCCGAGGGCGCGGGGGGCGCGGACGGCGAGCGTCCGGAGGCGGTGGCGGGGGCCCCGGGCACCGCCTCCTGACCCCTGCCCCCTGACCCGGGCCCCTCCGGACACGCCTGGCCGAGGGCCTCGGCTCCGTCGGCGTCAGCCGACCTGCTCGGCCCTGCCGCCGGACGGGGCGGACTGCTCCGGCACGGGCGCCGTGCCGAGGCTGCGGGCGGTGAGCCCCTTCAGCAGGTCCGCCAGATCGAGACCGGTGGCGGAGTTCAGCAGCTCCATGCCCTGGGCCACGTTGTCCGTGACGGTCCGGGTCAGCTTGGTGGCGCCGTCGGTGGAGATGACCGTCATCTTGTCCACGGCGCTCAGCGGTTCGGCCGCCTTGCCGACGACCTGCGGCAGCACCTCGACCAGCATCTGGAGCACCGCCGCGTCTCCGTACTGGGCGAACGCGTCGGCCTTCTTCCGCATCGCCTCCGCCTCGGCCGAACCCTTCGCGGCGATGGCCGCGGCCTCGGCCTCACCTTCGATCCGCACCGCGTCGGCCAGCGCGGCCCGGTGGGCCTTCTCGCCCTCACCGGTCAGCCGGGCCCGCTGGGCGTCCGCCTCGGCCTCCTTGACCTGGGCGATCCGACGGGCCTCGGCCTCCTGCTCGGCCTGGTAGCGGGCGGCGTCGGCGGGCTTGCGCACCTTGGTGTCCAGCTCCCGGTCGGTGAGCGCGGCCTGCCGCTCGGCGACCTTCTCCTGCTGGCTGAGGATCTCCTGCTGCCGGTCGGCCTCGGCGAGCGGCCCGGCGGCCGCGGCCTTCGCGGCCGCCTCGTCGGTCTCGGCCTTGATCTCGGCCTGCTTGAGCGCGAACGTCCGCTGGGCGATCGCGATCTCCTCCTCGGCCTTCAGCCGGGCCTGCTCCGACGCCCGGCGGGCGACGGCCTCGGCGATGTCGGCCTCCTGGCGGGCGCGGGCGGCCTCGGGCCGGCCGAGGTCCTCCAGATAGGAGCCCTCGGTGGTGATGTCCTGGATCTGGAAGGCGTCCAGCACCAGGCCCTGCCCCGACAGGCTGGCCTCGGCCTCCTCGGCGACCTGCCCGGCGAAGGCCGCCCGGTCGCGGATGATGTCCTCCACCGACATCCGGCCCACGATGGACCGCAGCGCGCCCGAGAGCACTTCCTGGGTGAAGCCGACGATGCCGTTCTGCTGCATCAGGAACCGCTGGGCGGCCGCCCGGATCGAGTCCTCGCCGCCGCCCACCTTGACGATGGCGACACCTTCGAGGTTGGCCTTGACCCCGCGCAGGGTCACCGCACCGCGCACGGCGACGGGGATGTGCCGGGAGGAGAGGTCCAGGGTGAACCGCTGCTGGACGAAGGGGACGACGAAGACCCCTCCGCCGACCACGACCTTCTGGCCGCTGTTGTCGGTGAAGACCCGCCCCGTCTCCGGGTCGGTGGACTTCTTGCCGCGGCGGCCGGTGATGATGAACGCCTCGCTGGGACCGGCGACCTTGTAGCGCGTGATCACGACGAGGCCGAGCAGCACCAGGAGTACGACGACTCCCACCACTGCGATGGCGACCGGACTCATAGGGCGTCTCCCTCCTGCCGTCCCGAGGAGGCAGATCGTTGGGGCTGATATGCGGAAAGGAATGAAGGAAGGGGGCGTACGGAGGAGAAAGGCGGGAGGAGGTGGGAGGGCCGGAGGACGACGGCGGCAGCGGGAGGAAACGACCCGTCAGCGTTCCACCGGGCGGACCAGGACCGCGCTCGGCGACAGCGCCTGCTCGACCCACACCTCCGCGCCGCGCCCGACCGGGCCGGCCGATCGGGCGGCGAACTTCACCGGCTGGCCGGCCACCCGCAGCAGCACCTCGCCGTACCCCTCGCCGGGGATGGCGGTGACCACGGTCCCGGTGGTGCCGATGAGGTCGTCGCCGCGCGGAGCGCCCGTACCCCCGTCGTTCATCAGGGCCCGGCTGACCCGCCAGGTGAGCCACCCGGCGCCGGATCCGGCCACGGCTCCGACCGCGGTGGCGGGGCCCGCGCCCAGCCCGGTGGTGCCGAGCACGATCGCCCCGGTGAAGCCGAGCATCGAGACGAACCCGGCGATCACCGGCAGGGAGAGCCAGCCGTCCAGCAGGCCGCCCACCCCGTCGAAGACGCCCTCCAGCACTCCGTCGAGCACCAGCGAGGCGACGAGCAGCACGATCCCGGCGATGCCCAGCCCGAGGAATACCCCCATGTCCCCCGCCCCCTTCGTACGGACCCCGGTACGGGACGTACCGGCGTACCGGCCCTGCGCACCGCCCCGGAAGGCTTCCCGGGGCCGGACCCATGATCCCACCCGCGCTCGGGCCCTGTCATTGCCGTATCCCGGCAGTTTCGGCGGGCCGCGGCTGCCCGCCGGACCCACCCTCCCCGCACCGCGGCTTCCGGGCGGCCGGACATGGTCCCTCGGCCGGGCGGGGGCGACCGCCACGGCGGCGGGCTTAGCCGTCGTACCAGGTGGGAAGACGCCTGAGCGTGACGCAACGTATCGAGGACTACGCCCTCATCGGCGATCTGCAGACCGCCGCGCTGGTGGGCATGGACGGCTCCATCGACTGGCTGTGCCTGCCGCGGTTCGACTCGGCGGCCTGTTTCGCCGCGCTGCTGGGCACGGAGGACAACGGGCACTGGCGGCTCGCCCCCCAGGGCGCCGGGCGGTGCACCTCGCGCGGCTACCGGGGCGAGTCCCTGGTACTGGAGACGGTCTGGGAGACCCGTACCGGCACCGTGAAGGTCGTCGACTTCATGCCGCAGCGCGACCAGGCCCCGGACGTGGTGCGGATCGTCGAGGGCGTCAGCGGCACGGTGGAGATGTCCTCGGTGCTCCGGCTGCGCTTCGACTACGGCAACATCGTGCCCTGGGTGCGCCGGGTGGACGGGCACCGGGTGGCGGTCGCGGGCCCCGACTCGATATGGCTCCGCAGCGAGCCGGAGGTACGCACCTGGGGCCAGCAGTTCAGCACCTGCTCGGCGTTCGAGGTGTCGGAGGGCGAGCGGGTGGCGTTCGTGCTGACCTGGCACCCCTCGCACGAGGTGCGCCCCTCGCAGATCGACCCGTTCGAGGCGCTGGAGCACACCCTGGAGGACTGGGCCGAGTGGGCGGGGCGCTGCACCTACCAGGGGCCGTACCGGGAGGCGGTGCTCCGCTCCCTGATCACCCTGAAGGCGATGACCTACGCCCCCACCGGCGGGATCGTGGCCGCGGTGACCACCTCGCTGCCCGAGGAGCTGGGCGGTGTACGGAACTGGGACTACCGCTTCTGCTGGCTGCGGGACTCCACGCTCACGCTCGGCGCGCTGATCGCCGCCGGCTATCTGGACGAGGCCGCCGAGTGGCGCGACTGGCTGCTGCGGGCGGTGGCGGGCGACCCGGCGGACCTGCAGATCATGTACGGGCTGGCGGGCGAACGGCGGCTGCCGGAGGCGGAGCTGCCCTGGCTGCGCGGGTACGCGGGCTCCACCCCGGTCCGTACCGGGAACGCCGCCGTGGAGCAGTTGCAGATCGATGTCTACGGGGAGGTCATCGACTCGCTGTGGCTGGCGAAGGAGGCCGGGCTGCCGGCGCAGCGGCACGCCTGGAACCTCCAGCTGAGCCTGCTGGGCTTCCTGGAGTCGACCTGGCGCCAGCCGGACGAGGGGCTGTGGGAGGTACGCGGGCCGCGCCGGCACTTCGTGCACTCCAAGGTGATGGCCTGGGTGGCCGCGGACCGGGCGGTGCGGACCATGGAGGACGACCCCTCACTGCCCGGTGACGTCAACCGCTGGCGCCGGATGCGCGACGAGGTGCACCGGGACGTGTGCGAGAACGGGTACGACCCGGTCCGCAACACCTTCACCCAGTCGTACGGCTCCAAGGAGCTGGACGCGGCGGTCCTGCTGATGCTGCGCTTCGGCTTCCTGCCGCCGGACGACCCGCGGGCGATCGGCACGGTGGACGCGATCCGCGAGGAGCTGGGCCACAACGGCTTCATCCACCGGTACAGCACCGAGGGGGCGGCCGTGGACGGGCTGCCCGGTGAGGAGGGGACGTTCCTGGTCTGCTCGTTCTGGATGGCGGACGCGCTGCTGATGACCGGGCGGGTGGAGGAGGCCCGGGAGCTGTTCGAGCGGCTGCTGGCGCTGCGCAACGACGTCGGACTGCTGGCGGAGGAGTACGACGCCTCGGCCGGCCGCCAGCTCGGCAACTACCCGCAGGCGTTCAGCCATATCGGGCTGGTGAACACCGCCCTCGCGCTGGAACGGGAGAACGTCGATGCCCCGGCCGCCCCGGCCGCCCCGGCCGGCACTGTGGCCGAGGCCCCCGACGGGGCGGGGACGGCGGACACGGCAGGATAGGCGCATGGATCTGGGACTGAAGGACCGGGTGTACGTGGTGACCGGCGCCTCGCGCGGACTGGGCCACGCCTCCGCGCGGGCGCTGGCGGCCGAGGGTGCGAAGGTCGTCCTCTCCGCACGGGACGAGAAGGCGGTCGCCGCGGCGGCCGAGGGGCTGGGGCCGAACGCGGTGGGCGTGGCCCTGGACAACGCCGACCCCGATGCGGCCGAACGGTTGATCGGGACGGCGAGGGAGCGGTTCGGCCGGTTCGACGGCACCCTGGTCAGCGTGGGCGGCCCGGCGCCCGGTTCGGCGCTGGGCAACACCGACGAGCAGTGGCGGGCCGCCTTCGAGTCGGTCTTCCTGGGCGCGGTCCGGCTGGCCCGCGCCTCGGCGGCCGCGCTGGCCGAGACGGGTGACGGCGGGGCGATCGGCCTGGTGCTCTCCGGCTCGGTGTACGAGCCGCTCCCGGGGCTGACCATCTCCAACGGGCTGCGGCCCGGGCTGGCCGGTTTCGCCGCCTCGCTGGCGGACGAGGTCGGGCCGCGCGGGGTACGGGTGGTCGGGCTGCTCCCCGGCCGGATCGACACCGACCGGGTCCGCGAGCTGGACGCCCTCGGCGGCGACCCGGCGGCCTCCCGCGCCGCCGCCGAGCAGCGCGTTCCGCTGGGCCGCTACGGCACCCCGGAGGAGTTCGGCACGGCGGCCGCGTTCCTGCTCTCCCCGGCGGCCTCGTACATCACCGGGGTGATGGTCCCGATCGACGGCGGCAGCCGGGCCGGCTTCTGAGGGGCCCCGGCGGGCGGGGCGGGGACCGGGTTCTACGTTCGCGGGGGAGGTCGGGGCCTGACGGTGCCCCGGGGGGGCGAGGCCCGAGGCCGGGTTCTGGCATTTCGCGACGCCTGGGCCGGTGCCGTGGCCCGGTACGAACGACTCCAGGCTGGAGTCCCGGTCCGGGGGCAAGAACTGAAACCCGGCCCGGGCGGGCGACCGGGGCTCATGACAGCGACCCGCTCCAGGACAGGGCGGCCACCCGCTCCCGGACAAGGCGCCAATCCTCACCCGGGCAGCGCGCCGACCGACCCCGGCAGGACGCCGGACGTCACCTCCCGGGGTGCCGGGCCGGGCGCGTCGCCCCCGGGAGTGCCGCGGCCGAGCGCCCCGGGGTGAAGGACGGGCACCGGCTGCCTTCGGGATGCCGGACCAGGCGCCGGGGCCTCCCGGGTGACGGGACGGGTCCCGGCGGGCGGGGCTTTGGCTGGAGGTGGCCGGCGTCAGCTGACGCGGCCGGAGGGGTGGCGGGCGGCGCGTAGGCGGGCTTCGGTCGGCAGGGCGGGCAGGTCGGCCGACTCCCGGGCGTGGCGCAGGGCGCCGTCCGCCAGCCGGGTCAGGGCCTCACCGGGTGCCGCGTACGGCTCCATCAGCAGCGAGACCCGGGCGGCCGGTGCGGCACGGCGGCCGGTCAGCCGGACCCGGGCCCGGGAGACCCCGTCCATGGCCTCGGCCTCGGCGGCCACCGCGTCCTCCAGGGCGCGCCCGCGCAGCACGGCGCCCTCGCCGTCGCCGGTGTCGACCAGCACCTCCGCCAGCCTCGGCCGGCGCAGTTGGGCGAGCAGCCAGATCAGGGCGAGCACCATGAGGGCGGCCGAGCCGGCGACGGCCGCCGCCCAGGGCACCCGGTCCCGTGCGGCGTCACTCAGCAGCACGGAGTCCGGGCCGTGCCAGGGCCACCAGGACGGCACGTCCAGCCCCAGCGCGGCGGCGAGCAGCACGCCGCCCGCGCCGAGCAGCACCAGTCCGAGCAGGCCCACCAGGGCCCGGTTCGCTCCCCGCAGCATCCCTGCCACCTCTCTGCTCCCGTCTCGCCCGTCACCGCTGGCGCGGTGGGCGTACGACATGCACCGCCAGCGCCGGAGGCCGGGCCAGGCCCAGCTCCCGTACCCCGGCGGCCAGTGCCGCCTCCACGTCGCCGCGCACCTCGGGCAGTTCGCGGAAGTGGGCGACGGCCCGGACCGCGGCCTTGTGGCGCTTGGCCCGTACCCGTACCGAACGCACTCCGGGAACCGCCATCGCCCGGTCGTGCAGCACCCGCTCCACCACGTCCCGGCCGAGGCCGGCGCGCAGGCCGTTGGGCCCGGGCCGCATCGTCAGCACCGCCCGCAGCCCGGGGGTAAGGGCGAGGGCCAGCAGCCATACGCCGAGCGCCACCGCCACCGCCGCGGCGACGACCGTCCACACGTTGTCCAGGGGGCGGGTGGCCAGGTCCTCGGTCAGTACCCGCCGCCACCGCATGCCCGGGCGTCCGGCGCGCACCGACGCCAGGTCGTACAGCAGCAGACCCGACCCGCCGAGCAGTACCAGCGCGAGCAGCGTGGCGGGCACCCGGCGTACCGACCAGAAGCGTCCGGGGTGGCGGGAGGCCGGGGCTTCGGCGGCCGGCGTCTCATCCATACCCGACGTGTCCGTTCCTTCGGCCCCGGTCTTCGTCATCGCTACCGGCCGGGTGGGTGCCGGGTCCGGGTCCGGTTCGGCCGCGTTCATCGGACCCTCCCGCCGCTCACGCTCTTGTCCGAGGTCTGCGCCGAGTGCAGCCGTTCCACATGCACCGCGACCTCCTGTACGGCCAGTCCGGCCAGGGTCTCCACCCGCCGGGTCACCTGCCGGCGCACCGCGGCGCACCGGGCGCCCAGGTCGCAGGGGTAGCCCAGCTCCAGGCTGACGTGCACCCGGGCGCTGTCCCGGTGCACGACCACCGTGGTCCGGGGCGGCCCGGCACCGGGCGGCAGGCCGCCACCCTGCTCGGCCCGGTCAGCCGTCCCGGCAGCGGGCCCGGAGGCGGTGCCGAGCGCCTCCCGCGCGGCCCGGGCGGCGATCTTCGCCACCACCCGGTCGGCGATACTGGTCGCCCCGCGTTCGGCGGCCCTGACCCGGCCGCCCCCCGCTCCTCCGCCCAGCCCGGAACCGTCGTCCGCCTCTCCGCCTTCCGCCGTACGCCGGGCGCCGGGCGGGGAGGCCGTCGCCCCCGCCATCCCGTCACCGCCGCCGGTCGTCGCGGTCGCGGCTCCGGAAGAACTCGCCCGGTTCCAGGTCGCCCTCCAGGAACCGGCCCGCCACGAAGCCGATCGCGCCCAGAGCGGCGACCAGCACGAACGCGCCGAATCCGCCGAAGTAGCCGGCGAAGCCCAGCGCCATACCGGCCAGCAGGCCGACCACCGCCATGTTCATGCGTCCGTTCCTCTCGCACGCTGCCCACACTGCCCGTACTTGACCGCACCGGCCTCAGCGGCCGTACGGTCCCCGCCCGCGCCCGCCGCCGGGTCCTCGCCGCCTCGGCGATCGCCCGGCCGGGCGCTATCGGATCCGGGTCTCCTGCTCCTCGTCCTCGTCCTCCTCGTCCGGCAGCTTCACATCGCTGACGGCGATGTTGACCTCGACGACCTCCAGCCCGGTCATTCGCTCCACGGCCGAGACGACGTTCTCCCGGACGGCGCCGGCGACATCGGAGATGGAGACGCCGTAATCGACGACGATCTCCAGGTCGAGGGCGGTCTGCACCTCGCCGACCTCGGCCTTGACTCCCCGGGACACGCTGGACTTGCCCGGGACCCGGTCGCGGACGGCGCCGAAGGTGCGGGACAGCCCGCCGCCCATGGCGTGCACGCCGACGACGTCGCGGGCCGCCATGCCGGCGATCTTCTCGACCACGCCGTCCGCGATGGTGGTACGGCCCCGGGTGGCCGGGTCGCCGCTGCGGCGCCCGCCGGGCGCCCTTCTGGTCTCCTCGGCCGCCGGCTCCCTGACCCGGGACGCCCTCTCGGACTGGGCCGCCTGCGCGGACTGCGACGTGTCGGTCATCAGCGTCCATCCCTTCCACTCCACGTCACGCCGGAAGCCGATCCGATCCCGATCCCGATCCCGATCCCGATCTTGACCCTGATCTTGATCTCGATCTCGATCCTGATCTTGATCTCGATCCTGATCCCGGCGGAGTCTGGTGCTCCTTGAGTCGAATGCCCTCTTTTGACCACATTACGAGTGGTTCGCGTGTCGCGCGTCGGGGATGCGGCAGGGTGGAGGAATGAGTACGGGAGTGGGCAGGGAGACGGCCGAGGGCGACGCGGGCGGGGACGCCGGTGTGGGGAGCGAACAGGGGCGCCCGGGCGGCGGTGGCTGGACCGCCTCGGTCCGGGGCGCGCTCGCCCCGGGGCTGCTGCTGCCGCTGGGCGATCTCGCGGACGGGGCGTGGATCGCCGAGCGGGCGGCCGCGGAGGTGCTGAGCGAGGCGATGGGCCGGGCGGCGCCGGAGGCCGCGCCGGGCAGAGTGCGGGTGCGCTCGGCAGCGGGCTCGCCCGCGGCGGAGCCCGAAGCGCCGAAACCCGAAGCGCCGGAACCGCCCGGTGCGCTGCCGCGGGGGCCGCTGCGGGTGGAGGCGGACTTCGCGGCGGTGGCCGGGACGGTGCTCCCCGAGGTGGCGGAGCGGCTGCGCACCGCGCTGTTCGCGGCGGCGGACGAGTTGCTGGGGCTGCGGGTGGACGCGGTGGACCTGCGGGCGACCGCACTGCTGGACGCCCTGCCGGAGCACCCGTCCGCCGAGGCCGAGGGCGCGCCCGGGTCGGAGACCGGGGCGGCCGGGGCGGAGGTGGGTTCACCCGAGGCGGTGGCGGCGGCCGTTCCCGGTGTCGCACGGCTGACCGGCACCTTCGGCCGTCCGGTTCACCGGACGGCCGATCAGCTGCGGGTGGAGCTGGCCACCGCCGCGGGCCGCCGGGCGCTGGATGTCGCCCGGGCGGTGCGCGGTGCTCTACGGGCCGCGACGGCGGAGGACGGACCGCCGGTGGTCGTGGTGGTCACCGGCACGCACTGAGGGCGACCGGCCCCCTCCGGCAGGGCGGGCAGGACCGGCAGGGCTCAGTCGGTGAGGCCGGCGAGGTCGCGCAGCCGGCGGGCCTGGGCGGCGCGCTCGGCGGTGCGCTGCTCCTCGTAGGTACGGGCCTGGGCGCCCCGCAGCAGGGCCTTGGTCTCCACGACCGCGTCCCGGGGGGCCGCCAGCAGCGCGGCGGTGAGGTCCCGTACCGCACCGTCGAGTTCGCCGGTGGGCACCACGATGTTGGCCAGCCCGATGCGCTCGGCCTCCTCGGCGTGGACGAACCGGCCGGTGGCGCAGATCTCCAGCGCGCGGGCGTAGCCGACGGCGGCGACCAGCGGATGCGTGCCGGTCAGATCGGGTACGAGTCCGAGGCTGGTCTCGCGCATGGCGAACTGCACGTCCTGCGCGGCGACCCGGAGGTCGCAGGCGAGGGCGAGCTGGAAGCCGGCACCGATGGCATGGCCCTGGACCGCGGCGATGGAGACGATGTCGTTCCGGCGCCACCAGGTGAACGCCTCCTGGTACTCGGTGATGACCGCGTCCAGCTCGGCGTCCGAGCCGCGCGCCAGGTCCAGGAAGGACGGCTCGCCGTCGAAGCCCTCAGGGGTGAAGGCCTGCCGGTCGAGTCCGGCGGAGAAGGACTTGCCCTCACCGCGCAGCACGACGACCCGGACGCTGCCGGGCAGCGAGCGCCCGGCCTCCACCAGCGCCCGCCACAGGGCGGGCGACTGCGCGTTGCGCTTGGCCGGGTTGGCCAGCGTCACCGTGGCGACGGAAGTCTCCACGGTGAGCCGTACGCCGTCCTTCTCGAACACGTCGGCGGGGGCGGGCACATCGGCAGGGGCGGGCGAGGTCATGGCTCCTCCGGATCCTGTGCGGTGGCCGTGGCACGGCCGTGCGTCACGGCAGCGCGCGACGGCCGACCGGCCGCACAGGACGGTCGGCCGTCACACAAGTGACTGCACAGTAACCACCCGGTCGGCGGCGCCGCGGACCGGGTGGACCGGTGACCACGACAGCGCCGTCCGGCGCGCGCACCCGGAGGACCTCCCTCCGCGGGCCCGGAGGCTCGTGGAGGGGGACGGCCTCACGATGCGGAGCGTCAGTCCGTCGAAGCGGCCTTCTTGCCCCGGGTCGCTCCGCCGCGTCCCCGCAGTGTGACTCCGGACTCGCTCAGCATCCGGTGCACGAACCCGTACGAACGGCCGGTTTCCTCGGCCAACGCACGGATGCTCGCACCGGAGTCGTACTTCTTCTTCAGGTCTGCCGCGAGCTTGTCGCGCGCGGCGCCGGTCACCCGGCTGCCCTTCTTCAGAGTCTCGGCCACCCGTGCCTCCTCATGGGAAGTGCGCTCTGGTCTTCTCATGATCACCCCTACCGGCGCTCCTGGCCACCCATTCGACAAGGTCCGTACGGCACGGAGCCGGGTCCGGACGGCCCGAGGAGGCGGCCCCGGCCGCTCCGGAATCGAGAGCGGGGGAAGAAACAGCAGGTCAGAGCGGCGTGATGCAGGCCACATCGGGGGCGGAGCGGAATCCGGGATTCAGTCGCCGCCACGCCGGAGTACCAGACGCGCTCACTCAGATGATGGATCACGCCTAGGCCGAATGATCCATACCGGGGGTGGCCGGAGGGTGGCCGAACGTGTCCGGCGCGGCCGCCGGGCGCGAACCACTGGCGGCCGCGCCGGGCATCGGGCGGGCGGGAAACCGTCGGCGGTCCCGCTCGGGTATCGGACGGGCGCGAACCACGGCCACCGCGCCGGACACCGGACGGGCGTGATGTCAGGCGAGGGCGACCAGGTCGGCGTAGTCGGCGCCCCACAGGTCCTCGACACCGTCGGGGAGGAGGATGATCCGCTCCGGCTGGAGCGCGTCCACCGCGCCCTCGTCGTGGGTGACCAGGACGACGGCGCCCTGGTAGGTGCGCAGCGCGCCGAGGATCTCCTCGCGGCTGGCCGGGTCGAGGTTGTTGGTGGGCTCGTCCAGCAGCAGCACATTGGCCGAGGAGACGACCAGGGTGGCCAGCGCCAACCGGGTCTTCTCACCGCCGGACAGCACGCCCGCCGGCTTGTCCACGTCGTCGCCGGAGAACAGGAACGAGCCGAGCGTCTTGCGGACCTCGACCAGATCGAGGTCGGGCGCGGCGGAGCGCATGTTCTCCAGGACGGTGCGGTCCGGGTCGAGGGTCTCGTGCTCCTGCGCGTAGTAGCCCATCTTGAGGCCGTGACCGGGGGTGACCTCGCCGGTGTCGGGCTTCTCCACCCCGGCGAGCAGCCGCAGCAGGGTGGTCTTTCCGGCACCGTTGAGGCCCAGGATGACGACCCGGGAGCCCTTGTCGATGGCCAGGTCGACGTCGGTGAAGATCTCCAGCGAGCCGTAGGACTTGGAAAGCCCCTCGGCGGTCAGCGGGGTCTTGCCGCAGGGCGCGGGCTCCGGGAAGCGGAGCTTGGCGACCTTGTCGGACTGGCGGATGTCCTCCAGACCGGACAGCAGCCGCTCGGCGCGGCGGGCCATGTTCTGCGCGGCGACCGTCTTGGTGGCCTTGGCGCGCATCTTGTCGGCTTGGGAGTTGAGCGCGGCGGCCTTCTTCTCGGCGTTGGCGCGCTCGCGCTTGCGGCGCTTCTCGTCGGCCTCGCGCTGCTGCTGGTAGAGCTTCCAGCCCATGTTGTAGACGTCGATCCGGGAGCGGTTGGCGTCCAGGTAGAACACCTTGTTGACGACCGTCTCGACCAGGTCGACATCGTGGGAGATGACGATGAAGCCGCCGCGGTAGCTCTTGAGGTAGTCGCGGAGCCAGACGATGGAGTCGGCGTCGAGGTGGTTGGTCGGCTCGTCCAGCAACAGGGTGTCGGCGTCCGAGAAGAGGATGCGGGCCAGCTCGACCCGGCGGCGCTGGCCGCCGGAGAGGGTGTGCAGCGGCTGGCCGAGCACCCGGTCGGGCAGCCCGAGGGCGGCGGCGATGGTGGCGGCCTCGGCCTCGGCGGCGTACCCGCCCTTGGTCAGGAACTCGGTCTCCTGCCGCTCGTACTGGCGCAGCGCCTTGTCGCGGGTGGCGCCGGTGCCGTTGGCGATGCGGTCCTCGTTGGCGCGCATCTTCTTCAGCAGCACGTCCAGGCCGCGGGCGGACAGGACGCGGTCGCGGGCGAGCGTGTCGAGGTCGCCGGTGCGCGGGTCCTGCGGGAGGTAGCCGACCTCGCCGGAGCGGCTGATCGTGCCGCCGGCGGGCTGGCCCTCGCCGGCCAGGCACTTGGTGAGGGTGGTCTTGCCCGCTCCGTTGCGGCCGACCAGGCCGATGCGGTCGCCCTTGGCGACTCGGAAGGAAGCGGACTCGATGAGGACGCGGGCACCGGCGCGCAGCTCGATACCGGAAGCGGTGATCACGGACAGACTCCAGGGCGGCGGAAGGGGCGGAACGGCGGAAGGACGGCTCGGCGGGGCTTCGACGCCGCTCTAATGCGCAAGGAGAATGGCCATACGGGCCAGTCTAACGGGCGCCTGCAACTGCTTTTCGGCCATGCTCGCGGGAGGAGACCGCCGGCCCCGGCGGCAGGGTCCGGGGTGTGCCGGCGGCAGCCGGCCGCTTCGGGTCGGCGGCGGAGGAGGGCGGTGGGCCGGCCGTGCGGTTCGACGATGACGCGGACCTGGACACCTCCGAAGTGTCGGATGTGCGGGGCAGCCGGGTGCCCGGCGGCCGGGCGACGGTGGGCGGCGGGATCGTGGGGGTGATCGCGCTGCTGCTAGGGCTGTTCTTCGGGGTGGGGCCGGAGGAGCTGGGGCTGACCGAGGAGGGCCCCGATCCGGCGGCGAGTTCCACGGCGGCGGAGGGGGTGGCGGCCGCCTGCCGCCGGGGCTCGGACGCCAACACCCGGGAGGACTGCCGGATCGTGGGGGTGGTCAACAGCGTGCAGGACTACTGGCGGGCGGAGTACGCGCGGCGCGGCGGCCGGTACGAGACGGCGCGGACGGTGCTGTTCAGCGAGCGGGTGGGCACGGCCTGCGGGACGGCGACTTCGGCGGTGGGCCCGTTCTACTGCCCGGGGGACGCCCGGGTCTATCTCGACCTGGACTTCTTCGGTGAGCTGCAGTCCCGGTTCGGGGCGCGGGGCGGGCCGTTCGCGCAGGCGTATGTGGTGGCGCACGAGTACGGCCACCATGTGCAGGACCTGATGGGCACGCTGCGGCGGGCGCAGGACGGGCGGCAGGGCGCGGGGAGCAACGCGGTACGGGTGGAGCTCCAGGCCGACTGCTACGCGGGGGTGTGGGCGCGGCACGCGACCACGGCGCCGGACGAGCGGACCGGGCGGCCGGTGCTGTCCGGGCTGGCCGAGGAGGACGTACGGGACGGGCTGGACGCGGCCGCGGCGGTGGGCGACGACCGGATCCAGGAGCGGGCGCAGGGGCGGGTGACCCCGGAGAGCTGGACGCACGGCTCGGCGGCGCAGCGGCAGCAGTGGTTCGCCACCGGCTACCGGACCGGCGACATGGCGCGGTGCGACACCTTCCGGTGACCCTGCGGGCCCTGGCCGGCCGGCGCCCGGGAGGCGTTGTCAGTGGGGGGTGCCAGACTGGGAGTCGTTGGTGATCCAGGTCACAGCACCCTGGTGGGGAGGGGTGCGGTGTGAGGGTGAGGAGTGGTCGGTATGGCGGATGCGGCGACGATCAGCCCGACGCTGCTGTACGAGGACGCGCGGGCGGCGATCCGGCTGCTGGTGGACGGCTTCGGCTTCCGGGAGCTCGCGGTGTACGAGGGTGAGGACGGCTCGGTGGTCCACGCCGAGCTGGCGATGGGCGGCAGCGTGGTGATGCTAGGCAGCAAGGGCCGGGGCGGGGTGTTCGGCGAGGCGATGGCGGGCGCGGGGCCGGCCGGGGTGTACGTGGTGGTGGCGGACGCCGACGCCCACCACCGGCGGGCCGCGGAGTACGGGGTGGAGATCCTGATGCCGCCCACCGACCAGGACTACGGCTCCCGCGACTACATGGCACGGGACGCGGAGGGCAATGTGTGGAGCTTCGGCACCTACGCGCCGGAGATACCCGGGTAGGTCGGGGGCCGGGGCGGGGCAGCGCCCGGGTGGGCCCGGGAGACCGGGGCCGGACCGGGGACGGGCGATAGCCGGGTGGGACCGGGACCGGACCGGGGACTGGCGTTAGCCGGCCGGACCGGGGACTGGGCGTTGGCCGGGTGGGGCCGGGACCGGGGGCGGGGCGGGTGGCCCTTTCCCCGGTCCGGGATCCTCCCCGGGGCGTGCCGGGTGGGTCAGGAGCCGCCGGTGTGGACCTGGAAGGCGGCGCGGCGGACGGCCTTGGCGAGGGCCGGGTCGGGGTGCGCGGCGGCGAGCGCCACCAGGACCTGCACCGTCCTGGGGTGCCCGACCGCGCGGACCTCGTCCAGCAGGGCCGGCACGGTGCCCTGGACGGCGGACTCCAGGTGCCGCACCAGCAGGCTGGTCTCGCCGTGGTCGGCGACGGCCGCCGCGGTGTCCACCCAGAGCCAGGTGGACTCCTCCCGGGTCAGCGTCTCGGCGGCCTCCTCGGGGTCGGCTCCCTCGTACTCGGCGAGCCAGAGCAGCGCGTAGGGGCGCAGCGAGACCTCCTCGGCGGCCGCGCGGACGTCGGCCTCCGCGGGCGCGCCGACGACCCGCAGCGCCTCGAAGGCGAGGCCGCGCAGCAGGGCGTCCTCGCCGCGGGCGGCGGTGAGCAGCTCGGTGACGGCGCCGCGGACCGGGCGGGCGGCGAGCCAGGCGCGGTACTCGGCCCGGGCCGGGCCGGGGGTGAGCCGGGCGCAGCCGCGCAGCATGTCCTCGGCGGGCTGCTCGATATGGCCGGCCGGGCTCTGGGCGGCGACGCAGATCTGCTCCAGCTTGACCCAGACCGCCCAGTTGCCGAGCGGGGTCAGGGTGGCCTGGCGCTCGCCGGAGAGCAGGTCGCCGAGGGTCAGCGCGCCGACCTCGGCGAGCCGTTCCAGCGCCCAGTCCAGCAGCAGGGCGAGGGAGTCGGGGCCGGGCGGCGGGGCGGGCACGGGCCCCTCGGGGACCTCGCAGCGCTCCTCGCGCAGTTCGGCGACGCGCTGCTCCAGCAGATCGAACAGCACCGGCACGGCCACCGGGCCGGCGGACAACTGGAGGAGGGAGAGGACCTGGGGCAGGGCTTCCACGACCTCGGCGACGGCGGCCGGGGCGGTGCCGTCGGGCGCGGGCCGCACCAGCGACCAGGCGTCGAAGAGGGCGACCCAGCCGCGCAGCACGGCGGAGTCGTCGCGGTCCCAGGCGCGCAGCCGCCAACCGGGGCGGGCGGTGTCGCCGTGGAGCTCGACCAGCCCGGCGAGGCGGGCGCGGTCCCAGCCGGCGCGCACCTGGTCGGTCGTCAGGCCCAGCGCGGCGGCCGCGCGTTCCGTGGCCGTGACGGCGGTGACGGTGGCGGGGCCGGGACCGGAGCCGGGGCCGGTGAGGGCGCCGGTGGTGTCCTGGCCCGCCGAGCGGCCGCGGCCGCGGTCGCGTTCGACGGCGGCCCAGCGGGCGATGCGTACGGCGTCGTGCAGGACGGCCCGGGCCTGCCGGGCCAGTTCGGCGGGTGCGGGAGTGCCCTCCGGCGGCCGGGGCACCGGCCGGGTGCGCCGGGTGGTCACGGCCCGCCGGGCCGTGGTCAGGGGCCGCGGACGTACGAGTCGGAGTCTGGAGTTGCGCGCCAGTTGCTCATCAGGCTTTCGAGACGTCACAGGGGCAGTCTTCCCGCTGACGCCCCGAAAGCCCAAACGCGCCGCGATCGGGCGGCCACGGGGAGCCGCCGGGGCGCGGAAAGGGGGCGGGGAAGAGGGGCGTTTTCGGACGGGAGGGTGAAGAGAGGGGTGTTTCGGACGGGAGGGTTCACACCAGCGAGACCAGGAAGCGGCGGAGGTTCTCCTCGTAGCGGGCGGGGTCGGCGTTCCACATGGCGGCGTGCGGGGCGTCCCGGACGGTGTGCAGGGTGACCAGGTCGGGGCGGCGGGCGGCCAGGTCGCGGGAGAAGCTCCAGGGCGCGACGCGGTCGGCGGGGCCGTGGAACACCAGGGTCGGGACGCTCAGCCCGTCCGGGGCGGCGGCCTCGGCGAGCCGGTCGCCGTGCACCCCGGTGGTGCCCTTGGCGGCCCGTACGGCGAGCGGCAGCAGGGCGGCGGGGACGCGGCGGGCGCCGGCCAGGGCGCGCAGGGTGGTCTCCCAGTCCAGCACCGGGGAGTCCAGCACCAGTCCGCCGATGACCTCGCGCAGCTCGGAGCGGTCGGCGGCATGCAGGGCCATGGCGGCGCCGGTGGACCAGCCGTGCAGGATGACGCGTTCGGCGCCGGAGGCCATGGCGTGGCGGATCGCGGCGTCCAGGTCGCGCCACTCGGAGTCGCCGAGGTGGCCGAGGCCGCCGCGCGGGCGGGGCGCTCCGGGGTCGCCGCGGTAGGCGGGGGCGAGCACCGGCAGCCGCATCCGCTGCCAGAAGTCCATCAGGTTCATGGTGTGCGCGCGGGTGGTGCCGAGCCCGTGCACGGCGATCACCCAGGTGGAGCGGAGGGCGGGCACCTGCCAGGCGGGCAGGGGGCCCAGCTCGCCGGGGACGGTCTCGTCCCGGTGCTCCAGGCCGAGCGCCGAGGTGGGGTCGCCGGTGTGCAGCTGGGGGGTGATCCGGACCCGGGCGCCGGTGTCCAGGGTGCCGCCGGTGACGCGTTCCAGGCGCCGGACCACGGTGTCGGCGGAGTGCTCCACATCATCGAGGACGGGGCCGACCACGGCATGGACGCCACCGGGCCCGGCCAGCCCCCAGGTGCCGGGGCGCAGCGAGGTCAGATCGCGGGTGAGGCTGATCTGGCCGGCCGCGGTGGCGTGCACGGTGAGCCGGGACTCGCCGGGCAGGGGCCGGTCGGAGGGCACCTTCAGTGCGACGCCGCCGGCGTAGCGGCCGGCCGCGACGGCGGCCGCGCCGGCACCGACCAGGGTGGTGACGGCCGCGGCCGTCACGGTTGCGGGGCGCATCAGACCAGTGTCGGCGCGGCCGCCGCGGGCTGCCAGTGGACGGGCACCGCCAGGGGTGTGGGCTCGGGTCACACCGACCGTGTGCCCGTCGCCGCCGCTCCGACTCCTCCGCCGCTCCGACTCCTCCGGGGCTCAGGCGCCGTCCGGGTCCGCGGCGGGCTGGCCGTAGGTGCGCAGCCGGGTGGCGACGTCGGCCAGCTGGGCCTCGGTGAGGAGGGCGGGGGTGCGGCCGGGGACGGAGGAGGCGGTGAGCCAGACGCGGCACATCCACTCCAGCTGGGCGGTGCGGTCGTAGGCCTGGTCCAGGGTGTCGCCGTGGGCGAGGGTGCCGTGGTTGCGCAGAAGGCAGGCGCTGCGCCCTTCGAGGGCGGCGCGGGTGTGGGCGGCCAGCTCCTCGGTGCCGTAGGGGGCGTAGGGGGCGACCCGGACCGGGCCGCCGAGGGCCGCGGCCATGTAGTGGATCAGCGGCAGCTCGTCGACGAGTGTGGAGACGGCGGTGGCGTGCACCGCGTGGGTGTGGACCACCGCGCGGGCGGAGGTGGTGCGGTAGACCTCCAGGTGGAAGGGGAGCTCGCTGGTGGGGACGAGCCTCCCGTGCGCCGGGTGGCCGTCGAGGGTGACGGCGAGCAGGTCGGCGGCGGTGAGCCGGTCGTAGGGGACGCCGGTGGGGGTGACCAGCACCAGGTCTCCGACCCGTACCGAGACATTGCCGGAGGTGCCGACCACCAGCCCGTCGGCGACGGTGCGGCGGGCGGTGGCGACGAGGTCGGCCCAGGCCCGCGCCAGCGGCTCCGGGACGGGGAGGGAGGGGTCGGAGGCGGGCGAGGGGGCGGAGGGCATGGGGGTGATCCTGCCATTCGGCGACCGTGACGCTGAGTGAGGGGATGGGGGCCGGTAGCCATACCCGGTGCTGGGGGCACCCGGCCCGGCTCCGCGGCGGTAACCGGAATGGACCACTCCTAGTTGGGGTCACCATGAAGCCCGGCTCAGTTCACCTTCCGTTCACTCAGGTTCCCTACGTTCACCAAGCCACTGACGTCGAACGATTGCCTGGGTTGATGGAACACTTCACGCTGCTGCTCGCCATTGTGGTCGTGACAGCTCTCGTGTTCGATTTCACAAACGGTTTCCACGACACCGCCAACGCGATGGCGACGACCATCTCGACCGGCGCGATGAAGCCCAAGGCGGCGGTCGCCATGTCCGCCGTGCTCAACCTGGTCGGCGCCTTCCTCTCGGTGGAGGTCGCCAAGACGATCTCCGGCGGCATCATCAACGAGAACGGCATCGAGACCTCGGTCATCTTCGCGGCGCTCGTCGGCGCCATCCTGTGGAACCTGCTGACCTGGCTGCTGGGCCTGCCGTCCAGCTCCTCGCACGCGCTGTTCGGCGGTCTGATCGGCGCGGCCGTGATGTCCGCCGGTTTCTCCGCGGTCAACGGCGGCACCATCGTCACCAAGGTCCTCATCCCGGCCGTCGCCGCCCCGCTGGTGGCCGGTATCGCCGCGATGCTCGCCACCCGGCTGACGTACCGCATCGGCGGCACCACCCAGAACAAGTCCACCTCCAAGGGCTACCGCGCCGGCCAGATCGCCTCCGCGGGCCTGGTCTCGCTGGCCCACGGCACCAACGACGCGCAGAAGACCATGGGCGTCATCACCCTGGCCCTGGTCACCGGCGGCGTCCTCGCCCCCGGCGCCAACCCCCCGATGTGGGTCATCGTCTCCGCGGGCGTGGCCATCGCGCTGGGCACGTACCTCGGCGGCTGGCGCATCATCCGTACCATGGGCAAGGGCCTGACCGACCTCCAGCCGCAGCAGGGCTTCGCCGCCCAGACCAGCGCCGCGACGGTCATCCTGGCCTCCTCCAACCTCGGCTTCTCGCTCTCCACCACCCAGTCCTGCTCGGGTGCGGTGATGGGCGCCGGCCTCGGCCGCAAGGGCGGCATGGTCCGCTGGTCGACCGCCACCCGGATGTTCGTCGCCTGGGGCCTGACCCTGCCGGCCGCCGGCGCGGTCGCCGCCGTCGCCGAGCTGCTCACCAAGCAGGGCACCTGGGGCGTGGTGGTCACCGCCGCGCTGCTGATCGCCGGCTCGGGTGCCATCTGGCTGGCCTCCCGCCGCGAGCCGGTGGACCACACCCACGTCACCGGCGACGAGATCCCGGCCGGGGCCACCACCGGGACCGGCCCGGCCGCCGAGCCGGAGCCCGCCGGGGTCATCACCGCCGCCATCGCGGCCGTCTCCCCGCCGCCGGCCGGCCCCACCTCCGCGGTGGGCGGCCACGCGCCCGAGCTGGCAACCGCCGGCTCCTCCTCCCACACCCCGGCGCCCGCCGCCACCGTCTGAGCCTCCGAGGAAACCGCACATGAAGATCGACTGGGCCGCACTCGGCACCGTCTTCGGCGTCAGCCTCGCCGCCACCATCGCCCTGGTGGGCCTGTTCACCCTCGGTATCGCCGGTCTCTCCCGGCACGAGGCGGCCGGTGCCCGCGGCGGCTCCGCCACCCTGGCCCGCACCGGCGCCTTCGCCTGCTTCGGTCTCTGCGCGGCGGCCGTCTCGTACGGGATCTATCTGATCGTCGTCTGAGCACACGGCCCCAGGACATCGAGTGGAGCGGAAGGGCCCCGTCCCCCGCTCCTCCGGCGCCCCGGGAGGCCCAGCCGCCTCCCGGGGCGCCGCCGTGTCACGGCCCGCGCCACCACCCGCCGCACGGCCCGCCCCGGCGGACGGTCTCGCAGGTCAACGGCGAGTTGACGGGCGTTCGCGGGGCGTGGTGGACTGCCGGGGCCATTGACGGCGGCACACGAGAGGAAGCCCGGTGAGAGCCCGGCGCGGTCCCGCCACTGTGAGCCCGATCCGCGCCCGCGCGGCCCGGGTGAGCCAGGAACTCTCGCCGCCGGACACGTCGAACCAGGGCGCGGACCCTGAGTGAGGACCTGAACCCCATGCCGGGCCGCCCTGCCCCGGGGTCGAGAGCGTCGGGCTCCCCCGATGCGCGCTGACCCCACCGCCTCCCCCGCCCTCGACCCCGTATCCCTCCGCCCCGCCGTCTTCGCCGTCGGCGCGGCCGCCGGACTGCTGGTCGACGCACTGCTCGGCGACCCCCGCCGGGGCCACCCGGTGGCCGCCTTCGGGCGCGCCGCGGCCGGGGTCGAGCAGGCGCTCTGGCGCGACCACCGCGGCTGGGGCGCCCTGCACACCCTGCTCTGCGCCGGGGGCACCGCCGGTGGAGTCGCGCTGGCCGCCCGGGCGGTACGCGGCCGGCCCGCCGCCGCCACCGCGCTGACCGCCGCCGCGGTCTGGGCCGTGGTCGGCGGCACGACGCTGGGCCGGGAGGCCCGGGCGATCGGCGGCGCGCTGGACGCCGGGGACCTGGAGGTCGCCCGGGAGCGGCTGCCGCATCTGTGCGGACGCGATCCGCAGGCGCTGGACGGCCCGGCGATGGCCCGCGCGGTGGTGGAGTCGGTCGCCGAGAACACCTCCGACGCGGTGGTCGGCGCCCTGGTGTGGGGCGCGCTCGCCGGGGTGCCCGGGCTGGCCGGGTTCCGGGCGGTGAACACCCTGGACGCCATGGTCGGCCACAAGTCGCCGCGCTACCGCCGGTTCGGCTGGGCCTCGGCCCGGCTGGACGACCTGGCCGGCTGGCCCGGCGCCCGGCTGACCGCGCTGCTGGCCGCCGCCATGGGCGGGGACCCGGCCGGGGCGGTACGGGCCTGGCGGGCCGACGCGCACCGGCACCCGAGCCCCAACGCGGGCCCGGTGGAGGCCGCCTTCGCCGGGGCGCTCGGCGTACGGCTGGGCGGCACCCTCTCCTACGGCGGGCGGGTCGAGCACCGCCCGGTGCTGAACGAGGACGGGCGGGCCGTGCAGACCGCCGACATCGAACGGGCGGTACGGCTCTCCCGCCGGGTCTCCCTGGGCGCCCTCGCGGTGTGCGCGGGCGGCCGGCTGGCGGTGGCGGCGGCCCGTACGCGACATAAGAGCGGCCGGCCGACGGCTCGCGGGCGGCGGAAGGCGGGTACGGCATGAGCGGCGGCGGGCCCGGGACGACGGGGGGCACACGGGGCGGCGGGCTGCTGGTCGCGGGGACGACCTCCGACGCGGGCAAGAGCGTGGTCACCGCCGGGATCTGCCGCTGGCTGGTGCGCCAGGGCGTGAAGGTGGCGCCGTTCAAGGGGCAGAACATGTCCCTGAACTCCTTCGTGACGAGGGAGGGCGCCGAGATCGGCCGCGCCCAGGCGATGCAGGCCCAGGCCGCCCGGGTGGAGCCGACCGCGCTGATGAACCCGGTGCTGCTCAAGCCCGGTGGCGACCGCTCCAGCCAGGTGGTGCTGATGGGCAAGCCGGTGGGCGAGATGAGCGCCCGCGGCTACCACGGCGGGCGCCAGCGGGACCTGCTGGAACCGGTGCTGGACTGCCTCCAGCAGCTCCGCGACACCCATGACGCGGTGATCTGCGAGGGCGCCGGCAGCCCCGCCGAGATCAATCTGCGCCGTACCGACATCGTCAACATGGGCGTGGCCCGGGCGGCCCGGCTGCCGGTGCTGGTGGTCGGGGACATCGACCGGGGCGGGGTGTTCGCCCAGTTCTTCGGCACCACGGCGCTGCTGGCGCCCGAGGACCAGGAGCTGGTCGCGGGCTATCTGGTCAACAAGTTCCGCGGCGATGTGACCCTGCTGGAGCCGGGGCTGGACATGCTGCTGGGGCTGACCGGGCGGCGCACCTACGGCGTGCTGCCGTACGCGCACGGGCTCGGCATCGACGAGGAGGACGGACTGAGGCTGTCGCTGCGCGGCGCGGTCCGCGAGTCGGTGTCCGCCCCGCCGCATGGCGAGGACCTGCTGCGGGTCGCGGTCTGCGCCGTACCGCTGATGTCCAACTTCACCGATGTGGACGCGCTGGCCGCCGAGCCGGGGGTGCTGGTCCGCTTCGTGGACCGGCCGGAGGAGCTGGCCGACGCCGACCTGGTGGTGGTGCCCGGCACCCGCGGCACCGTCAAGGCGCTGGCCTGGCTGCGTGAGCGCGGGCTCGCCGGAGCGCTGGCCCGGCGGGCCGCCGAGGGGCGGCCGGTGCTCGGGATCTGCGGCGGCTTCCAGCTGCTCGGCGAGCGGATCGAGGACGAGGTGGAGTCCCGGGCCGGTCTGGTGGACGGGCTGGGACTGCTGCCGGTACGGGTGCGGTTCGCCCGCGAGAAGACCCTCGCCCGGCCGTCCGGCACCGCGCTGGGCGAGCCGGTGGAGGGCTACGAGATCCACCACGGGGTCGCCGAGGTGCTGGGCGGCGAACCGTTCCTGGACGGCTGCCGGGTCGGCGCGGTCTGGGGCACCCACTGGCACGGCTCGCTGGAGAGCGACGCCTTCCGGCGGGCGTTTCTGCGCCGGGTCGCCGAACAGTCCGGCCGCCGTTTCGTACCCGCCCCGGACACCGCCTTCGGGACGCTGCGCGAGGAGCAGCTCGACCGGCTCGGCGACCTGATCGAGGAGCACGCCGACACCGGTGCGCTCTGGAAGCTGATCGAGAACGGGCCGCCGGCCGGCCTGCCGTTCGTCCCGCCGGGGGCGCCGTGAGACCCCCGGCCCCCGTGAAGCGTTTCCGTATCCCCGTCCGCCGTATCCCCGTCCGCCGCATCCGCGTCAGTGAAGGGAGCGCCCGCTGATGGCCTCCGTCCCCTATCCGTTCACCGCCGTCGTCGGCATGGACGACATGCGGCTGAGCCTGGTGCTCAACGCCGTCTCCCCCGCGATCGGCGGGGTGCTGGTCCGAGGTGAGAAGGGCACCGCCAAGTCGACGGTGGTCCGCGGGCTGACCGCGCTGCTGCCCGCGCTGGAGGTGGTCGCGGGCTGCCGGTTCTCCTGCGCGCCGGACTCCCCCGACCCCCAGTGCCCGGACGGGCCGCACGAGCCCGGCCCCGGGGTCTCCCGGCCGACCCGGCTGGTCGAGCTGCCGGTGGGCGCCTCGGAGGACCGGCTGGTCGGCGCGCTGGACATCGAGCGGGCGCTGTCGGAGGGCGTGAAGGCCTTTGAACCCGGTCTGCTGGCGGCCGCCCACCGCGGCATCCTCTATGTGGACGAGGTCAACCTGCTCCACGACCACCTGGTCGACCTCTTGCTGGACGCCGCCGCGATGGGCGCCTCCTATGTCGAGCGGGAGGGCGTCTCGGTCCGGCACGCGGCCCGGTTCCTGCTGGTCGGGACGATGAACCCGGAGGAGGGCGAGCTGCGGCCGCAGCTGCTGGACCGCTTCGGGCTGACCGTGGAGGTGGCCGCCTCCCGCGAGCCGGAGCAGCGGGTGCGGGTGGTGCGGCGCCGACTGGCGTACGACGAGGACCCGGCCGCCTTCGCCGCGCGCTGGACCGCCGAGGAGGGCGAGCTACGGGAGCGGATCGCCGCCGCCCGGGCGCTGCTGCCGAGTGTGCGGCTCGGCGACGGGGCGCTGCGGCAGATCTCGGCGACCTGCGCCGCCTTCGAGGTGGACGGGATGCGCGCCGACATCGTGATGGCCCGTACCGCGACCGCGCTGGCCGCCTGGGCGGGCCGCACCGAGGTGGACTCCGACGACGTACGGCAGGCCGCGCTGCTGGCCCTGCCGCACCGCCGCCGGCGCAACCCGTTCGACGCGCCCGGGCTGGACGAGGACAAACTCGACCAGACCCTGGAGGAGTCGAAGGGCGACGATGACCCGGAGCCCGACCCGGACCCGGGTGACGGCGGTCCGGACGGCGGCCCCGATGGCGGCGGCCCCGGTGGAGTTCCCCCGCAGGGCGGCCCGCAGGAGGGCGGCCCGGCCGAGGGCGGTACGCCGGAGGGGCGAGCCGACGAGTCCGCCGAGGCCCCGGCCGGACAGGCCCCGGCCCCCGCTCCCTCCCCCGCCGCCGAGCAGCCCGCCGCCTCCGCCGCCGAGCCGTTCCGCACCAAGGTGCTGAGCGTGCCGGGGCTGGGCGAGGGGGCGCAGGGGCGGCGTTCCCGGGCGCGTACCGACCATGGCCGGACCACCGGCGCGCGCCGCCCGAACGGGGCGCTGACCAAGCTGCATCTGGCGGCGACCGTGCAGGCGGCCGCCCCGCACCAGCGGGCCCGCGGCCGGTCCGGGCCCGGTCTGGTGGTACGACGGGACGACCTTCGGCAGGCGGTCCGGGAGGGGCGCGAGGGCAACCTGGTGCTGTTCGCGGTGGACGCCTCCGGCTCGATGGCGGCCCGCAAGCGGATGGGCGCGGTCAAGGGCGCGGTGCTGTCCCTGCTGCTCGACGCCTACCAGCGGCGGGACAAGGTGGGCCTGGTGACCTTCCGCGGCTCCGGCGCCGAGCTGGCGCTGCCGCCCACTTCCTCGGTGGACGCGGCCGCCGCCCGGCTGGAGCGGCTGCCCACCGGCGGCCGCACCCCGCTGGGGGCCGGGCTGCTGAAGGCCCATGACGTGCTGCGGGTGGAGCGGCTGCGGGACCCGGCGCGGCGCCCGCTGCTGGTGGTGGTCACCGACGGGCGGGCCACCGGTGGCCCGGAGCCGCTGAAGCTGGCGGCCCGGGCGGCCGGGCTGCACGCGGCCGAGGGGATCGCCTCGGTGGTGGTGGACTGCGAGACCGGCCCGGTGCGGCTCGGGCTCGCCGCCGAACTGGCCCGTTCGCTGGGCGGCACCGCGGTCACCCTGGACGAGCTGCGGGCGGACGCCATCGCCGGGCTGGTCCGGGACGCCCGCGGGGACTCCCGGGGCGCGGGCAGGGCCGCCTGATGCCCCGTACCGGAATACCGGACACCGACCTCATGGACAGGAGCGTGGCGTAGTGCCGCAGGGACAGCCGGCCGTCGTACCGCAGGACGGCCTCACCACCCGCCAGCGCCGCAACCGGCCGCTGGTGATGGTCCACACGGGCATCGGCAAGGGCAAGTCCACGGCCGCGTTCGGGATGGCGCTGCGCGCCTGGAACCAGGGCTGGCCGGTCGGGGTGTTCCAGTTCGTCAAGTCGGCGAAGTGGAAGGTCGGCGAGGAGAACGCGCTCAAGGTGCTCGGCGCCTCCGGTGAGGGCGGCCGGGTGGACTGGCACAAGATGGGCGAGGGCTGGTCCTGGATCCAGCGGGACTCCGAGCAGTCCAACGAGGAGAAGGCCCGGGAGGGCTGGGAGCAGGTCAAGCGGGACCTGGCGGCCGAGACGTACCGTTTCTACGTCCTGGACGAGTTCGCCTATCCGCTGCACTGGGGCTGGGTGGACACCGCGGAGGTGATCGAGGTGCTGGCGAACCGGCCCGGCACCCAGCATGTGGTGATCACCGGGCGCAACGCCCCGGCCGAGCTGTGCGAGTTCGCCGACCTGGTGACCGACATGTCGAAGGTCCGGCATCCGATGGACGCCGGGCAGAAGGGCCAGCGGGGCATCGAGTGGTAGCACGTCTCGTCATCGCCGCGCCCTCCTCGGGCGCCGGCAAGACCACGGTGGCGACCGGTCTGATGGCCGCGTTCGCCGGCCGCGGGCTCGCCGTGTCCCCGCACAAGGTGGGCCCGGACTACATCGACCCGGGCTACCACGCGCTGGCCACCGGCCGCCCGGGCCGCAACCTGGACGCCTTCATGTGCGGTACGGGTCTCATGGCGCCGCTCCTGGCGCATGGCGCGGCGGGGGCGGACCTGGCCGTGGTCGAGGGTGTGATGGGGCTGTTCGACGGGGCCTCCGGGCAGGGCGAGCTGGCGTCCACCGCGCAGGTGGCCAAGCTGCTGCGGGCCCCGGTCGTCCTGGTGGTGGACGCCTCCTCGCAGTCCCGGTCGGTGGCCGCGCTGGTGCACGGTTTCGCCTCCTGGGATCCGGAGGTGCGGATCGGCGGGGTCATTCTCAACAAGGTGGCCACCGACCGGCACGAGCATCTGCTGCGGGAGGCGCTGGGCGGTTCCGGGGTGCCGGTGCTGGGGGTGCTGCGGCGCGCCCCGGCGGCGGCGACGCCGTCGCGGCACCTGGGCCTGGTGCCGGTGGCCGAGCGGCAGGCGGCGGCGGTGGAGGCGGTGGCCGCGCAGGCCGAGCAGGTACGGGCGGGCTGCGACCTGGACGCGCTGCTGGCCCTGGCCCGTAGCGCTCCCCCGCTGTCCGCGCCCGCCTGGAGCCCGGAGTCGGAGGCCCCGGCCGATCCTCCCCGGGAGCGCCCGGTGGTGGCGGTGGCCGGCGGGGCCGCGTTCACCTTCTCGTACGCCGAGCACCCCGAGCTGCTGGCGGCGGCCGGTGCCGAGGTGGTGCCGTTCGACCCGCTGCGGGACGAGGAGCTGCCGGAGGGCACCCGGGGGCTGGTGATCGGCGGCGGCTTCCCCGAGGTGTACGGGGCGGAGCTGTCCGCCAACGAGCGGCTGCGCAAGGCGGTCGCCGAACTGGCCCGCTCGGGCGCCCCGGTGGCCGCCGAATGCGCCGGACTCCTCTATCTGGCACGGTCGTTGGACGGTCGGCCGATGTGCGGGGTGCTGGACGCGGACGCCCGGATGACCGAGCGGCTGACCCTGGGCTACCGGGACGCGGTGGCACTGGGCGACAGCCCGCTGGCGGCGGCCGGGACCCGGATGCGCGGCCATGAGTTCCACCGCACGGTGCTGGAGCCCGGCGCGGGGCCTTCCCCGGCGTGGGGACTGAGGCAGCCGGAGCCGCGGGTGGAGGGCTTCACCCGGGGCGGGGTGCACGCCAGTTATCTGCACACCCACTGGGCGGCGGTGCCGGGCACGGCCCGCCGGTTCGTGGAGCACTGCGCCCCATGAGCAGCCCGGAGGATACGGGGGCCCTGTTCGTCGGGGTCGGGGCGCGGCGCGGGGTGACCGCCGCCGAGGTGCTGGAGCTGGTCGCCGAGGCGCTGGCGGGCGCGGGGCGCGCGGTGTCCGGCGTTCTGGCGCTGGCCACCGCCGAGGAGAAGGCCGCCGAGCCGGGGATCGCCGAGGCGGCCGAGCATCTCGGAGTGGCGCTGCTTCCGTTCCCCGTACGGGAGTTGGCGCCCATCGCCGTACCGAACCCGTCCGCCGAGGTGGCGGCGGCGCTCGGCACCCCCTCCGTCGCGGAGGCGGCGGCATTGGCGGCCGCGGCGGCCGAGGCCCGGGGGCCCGCCGCCGTGGAACTGCTCGTTCCCAAGCGGGTGTCCCGGTCCGGGCGGGTGACCTGCGCGGTCGCGCGCGGGCGGTTGTCGAACCAGGGACGCGGGTACACGGGCGAGGAGGAACCGGGCTCGTTAGGGTCTCCCGTCCAGGAGGCCCTGGCCCCCCGGCAGGCACCGGCTCGGCGGTAGGGCCCCGCCGAGCGGCCGCCTGGCGGGAGGGCCCGACGGCAGGCGCCGGCGCACCCTGTACGCGTACCGGCGCCTGGCAGGCAACAAGCACCTGGTAGACGTACGAGCACCTGGTAGACGTACCGCACCGACCCGCACCGGAGAACTGCCGGCGACCGCCGGTCCCCTGGACCACCCGCACCAGCCCTCCCCCACTTCCGTCACCCACCCCCCAGGCGGCCATGTACTCCCACCCCCACACCCCCGATCTGCGGCACCACGGTGACGCGGAGGTCAGAGACGAGAAGCTGGTCGATCTCGCGGTCAACGTCCGGTCGGACACCCCACCCGACTGGCTGCGCGAGCGCGTGGCCGCCTCCCTCACCGGGCTCGCCGCCTACCCCGACGGGCGGGCCGCGCGGGCCGCGGTCGCCGAGCGGCACGGGCTGCCGGCCGCCCGGGTGCTGCTGACCGCGGGCGCGGCCGAGGCGTTCGTCCTGCTGGCGCGGGCGCTACCGGTGCGCCGGCCGGTGGTGGTGCACCCGCAGTTCACCGAGCCGGAGGCGGCACTGCGGGACGCCGGGCACGAGGTGCACCGGGTGCTGCTGCGGGCCGAGGACGGCTTCCGGCTGGATTCGGCCGCGGTGCCGGAGGACGCCGATCTGGTGGTGGTGGGCAATCCGACCAACCCGACCTCGGTGCTCCATCCGGCTGCCGTGCTGGCGGAGTTGGCGCGGCCGTGGCGGACCCTGGTGGTGGACGAGGCCTTCCTCGACGCGGTGCCGGGCGAACGGGAGGCGCTGGCCGGGCGGACCGATGTCCCGGGGCTGGTGGTGCTGCGCAGCCTGACCAAGACCTGGGGGCTGGCGGGGCTGCGGATCGGCTACGTCCTGGCGGATCCGGGGACGGTGGCCGCGCTGGAGCGGGCGCAGCCGCTGTGGCCGGTGTCCACGCCCGCGCTGGCGGCCGCCGAGGCCTGTATGAGCCGGGAGGCGCTGGCGGAGGCGGCTGAGGCGGCCCGGCGGGTCGCCCTGGACCGGGAGCATCTGCTGGCCGGGCTGGCGGAGTTCGACGAGGTCACCACGGTGCCGGGGGCCGAGGGGCCGTTCGTGCTGGTCCGGATCGAGGGCGCGGACGCGGTACGGGAGCGGCTGCGCGCCCTGGGCTTCGCGGCCCGCCGCGGGGACACCTTCCCGGGCCTGGGCCACCAGTGGCTGCGGCTGGCGGTGCGGGACCGGGTCACCACCAACCGCTTCCTGCTGGCCCTGGACCAGGCGCTGGTGATGGCCGCGGGTCGGTGAGCGGCGACTGAGCTGTGGGGCCATGGGGCTGTCCTTCCCCGAGGATGGGACGGGGCAGCCCCGATGGCCCCGGGCGGGTCAGCCCTGGCGGTTGGCGCGGGCGCGGCGGGTCAGGGCCAGGGCGCCGCCGCCGGCGGCGAGCAGGGCGAGGGCGCCGCCGGCCAGGTAGGGCGTCAGTGAGCTGCCGCCGGTCTCGGCCAGCCCGGCCTTCTCCGGCTCGGCGCCGGTCTGCGGCCTGGGGTCGGCCGGGGTCGGGTCGGCCGGCTCCGGGGTGGGGGCGGTGGAGGCGGGGGCCTTGGGGGTCTCGCACGTGGCCTCGGCGAGCACCACCGAGCCGTTCACCTCGGCGACGTTGAGCTTGAGCGGGTTGACGGAGACGTCGAGGGAGAGTGCGGTGGCGGCCGCGGTGCGCGAGGTGGTGGCGGTCCTGGAGAGCTGGAGTGTCACCTCGCCGACCCCCGGTACCTCCACGCGGGTGGGCCCGCCGGCGCTCAGCGTGGTCCGCTTGCCGAGCACGGTGACGCTGCCGAGTACATCGGCCTCCGCCACCGGCCGCTTGCCCGTCTCGCAGAGTGCCCGCGAGGTGACCTTCTCCAGGTGCAGCAGGGAGAGCAGGGGCAGGCCGGGGACGTTCAGCCGGGCGTCGGCCAGCTCGGCGCGGCCCTCGGCGCGCCGCTTGTCGGCGGTGGCGGAGGCGGTGGCCACCGCGGCGCGCAGCACCTGGACCGGTCGGCCCTGGTCGACACCGTCGAGGGTGACGGTGAGCGCGGTCTTCTCGGCGCTGGCCGGGGCCTGCACCTCGTTGAGGGTGGCGGCCAGCGGCACCCGTACGGAGCCGCCGAGCAGGGCCACGTCGAGGTCGGTACGGAGCACCACGGCGCTGGAGCGGCCCTGGTCGCCGCCGGTGGCGTACGCCGTGGGCGCGGCGAGGGCGGCGGGCCCGGCGGTGAGGGCCAGGGCGGCCGCCACGGCGGCGGTGCGGCGTACGGCGGGCGTGCGGAGGGTGCGGGTGCAGGTGTCGCTGTTCATGGGGGTGGGACTCCCGGGAAAGACAGGGCAGGGGTCGCCGGCGCCGGATCCACGGGGACACGTGGAGGCGGCGGCGACCGGGACACCCGGATTCTTTACGCACGGAGAGTGAACCGGCCCACACCTGCGGTGAGTTCACCCCAAAGTATGGTTTCCGGCCGGGCTTTCGAATCCTCGCGGCTCCTGCGGAGCAGACGTTCGCTCGCGTCCCGCGTGTCATGCTCGGGGCCCGTAGCGGGCGTTGAGTGGGAAACGAGACAACTCGGGTGTTCGTCACGCCCGGTCAACAACCGGCCGCTCAGGCACCGGTGTCCGCAGCGGAGGGCAGCCGGGTGGCCGGTCGGCCGTGGCCGCGGACGGCAGTTCTCGCCGGGGCGAGCCGGTGGTCGCTGGGAGGGACCGTCTGTTCGTCCGTATGCCGGTCGCCTGTCCTCACCGGACGCACCGCCTGTCCGTCACCGAGCGGCGCGCCGTCCGTCACTGGACCACCCGGCCGTTGACGATGACCCGGCGGGGCGCGGCCAGCACCCGGACGTCGGCGCGCGGGTCCTCGCCGTAGACGACCAGGTCGGCCGGGGCGCCCTCGTCCAGCGCGGGGCGGCCCAGCCAGGACCGGGCGCGCCAGGTGGTGGCCGACAGGGCGTCCAGCGGCGGGATGCCCGCCCTGACCAGTTCGGCCACCTCGGCGGCGACCAGGCCGTGGGCCAGCGAGCCGCCCGCGTCGGTGCCGACGAAGACCGGGATACCGGCGTCGTAGGCGGCGCGCACGGTGTCGTAGCGGCGCTCGTGCAGCCGCCGCATATGGCCCGCCCAGTCCGGGAACTTCGCCTCGCCGGAGTCCGCCAGCCGCGGGAAGGTGGCGATGTTGACCAGGGTGGGCACGATGGCGACGCCGCGCTCGGCGAAGAGCGGGATGGTCTCCTCGGTCAGCCCGGTGGCGTGCTCGACGCAGTCGATGCCCGCCTCCACCAGGTCCCGCAGCGACTCCTCGGCGAAGCAGTGCGCGGTGACCCGGGCGCCCAGCCGGTGCGCCTCCGCGATGGCCGCCTCGACCTCAGTGCGCGGCCAGCAGGCGGCGAGGTCGCCGGTGCCCCGGTCCAGCCAGTCGCCGACCAGCTTGACCCAGCCGTCCCCGCGCCGGGCCTCCCGGCCCACGTACTCGACCAGGTCGGCGGGCTCGATCTCATGGGCGTAGTTGCGGATGTAGCGCTTGGTGCGGGCGATGTGCCGGCCGGCCCGGATGATCTTCGGCAGATCGTCCCGGTCGTCGATCCAGCGGGTGTCGGCCGCCGACCCGGCGTCCCGGATCAGCAGGGTGCCGGCGTCCCGGTCGGTGAGCGCCTGCTTCTCGCTGGTCGCCTCGTCCACCGCGCCGTGCGCGTCCAGCCCGACGTGGCAGTGCGCGTCCACCAGTCCGGGCAGCGCCCAGCCGCGTACGGTCACCGCCTCCACGGCGCCGGGCGGCCGCTCCCAGGTGATCCGACCGTCCACGGCCCAGACCTCGTCGCGTACGTCCTCCGGCCCGGCGAGGACCCGGCCCACCACATGCAGCACCGTGCTCATGACCGCACTCTACGAGGGGGGCGCGCGCCCGCGACAGGGCCACCGGAAGGCCGCGGTCGGGCAGGGGGAGGGGGCGCCGGGGCGCGCTGGGTAGGCTCGGACGGCCCGCACAGCCCCCGGACGATCCCCGACAGCCCCGACAGCCCTGACAGCCCCGACAGCCGCCCCGACAGGAAGAACCGCCGTGACCCACCCTCTGCTGGACCTCGCCCCGCTGACCGCCGCGCGTTTCGCCGCCATCGAGCGCCGGGTCGCCGCGCTGCTGGAGACCCGGCACGACGTGGTGATCACCCAGGGCGAGGCGCTGCTGCCGCTGGAGGGCTGCATCCGCTCCGGCGCCCGGCCCGGCTCGACCGCGCTCAATGTGGTCACCGGCCCCTACGGGCAGACCTTCGGCGGCTGGCTGCGGGACTGCGGCGCCGAGGTGGTGGACCTGGAGGTGCCCTACGACTCGGCGGTCGCCGCCGAGCAGGTCGCCCAGGCGCTGGCGGCCCGGCCGGAGATCGACTTCGTCTCGCTGGTGCACGCCGAGGCGGCCACCGGCAACACCAACCCGGTCGCGGAGATCGGCGAGGTGGTACGGGCGCACGGGGCGCTGTTCATGCTGGACGCGGTCGCCTCGGTGGCCGCCGAGCCGCTGCGTACCGACGCCTGGGGCGTGGACCTGTGTGTGATCGGCGCGCAGAAGGCGATGGGCGGCCCGGCGGGCGTCTCGGCGGTGTCGGTGAGCGAGCGGGCCTGGGAGCGGTTCGCCGCCAACCCGAGCGCCCCGCGCCGCTCGTACCTCTCCCTCCTGGACTGGAAGGAGCGCTGGATCGACGCGGGCCGCCGCGCCCTGCCGCACGCCCCGGCGCAGCTGGAGATGCTGGCGCTGGAGGCCTGTCTGGAGCGGATCGAGGCGGAGGGCCCGGTGGCGGTGATGGCCCGGCACGCCTCGGCCGCGGCGGCGGTACGGGCCGGGGCGGCGGCGCTCGGCGGCGGGCTGGCGCCGTATGTGCGCGAGGCCCGGGACGCGGCGCCGGTCGCCACCACGCTGCGCACCCCGGCCGGGGTGGACGCGGCGGAGCTGGTGGCCCGCGCCCTGGCGGCCGACCCGGGGCTGCCGCTGGTCGCCGGCGGCGGGGCGCTGGCCAAGGAGATGGTCCGGGTCAACCATTACGGCCCGGACGCCACCCCGGGCGCGGTGCTGTCCTCGCTGACCGCGCTGGGCGCCGCCCTCGCGGACACCGGCGCCCCGGTGGACCTGCTCGCCGCCCGCCGGGCCGCGACGGAGGCCTGGGGGGCCTGAGCGGGCAGGGGAGCTACGGCCTGGCCACGCATACGGACTGGTGCGTACGGGACCCAGCCCGCCCCAGCCGTCAGCCGCGGGCGCAGAGGCGGGCGGCCTCGCTCGCGGTGGCGGCGACGGCCGCCCGGGCGGAGGCCGCGGTGCTCGCCTCGCTCACCGAGAGCAGCGCGTCCAGCAGGGCCCGTACCGCGGGGGCGGGCGGCCGGTCGGCGGGGACGGCCAGGGAGACCGGAGTGGTGAGCCCCGGCAGCGTACGGAAGACCACGCCCCGGGGGCCGGAGCGGGCCGGGGCGCCGGCCGGGTACGGCGGGCCCACCGGGTGGAACAGCGTCCAGGACGGCTCGGGGTCGGCGGCCAGCGCGGCCAGGGTCTCCGGCAGGGTGGTGAACGGCGGCCCGGGCGTCCAGGACGGCAGCGCACCCGTCACCAGGTCGTGGAAGGCGGGGTTCGCGGGGCGCGGGGCCAGCCGCAGCGGCAGCCGGGCGAGCCGCGCCGGGTCGGGGTGCTCCTCGGCGGCGAGCGGATGCCCGGCGGGCAGCGCGGCGATCAGCGGCTCCGCCCACAGCGGATGGAGCAGGACGCCCTCGGCGCCGCGGACGGTGCGGACCAGCGCCGCGTCGAAGGTGCCGGAGCGGACGGCCGCGAGCCGCGCCTCCTGAGGGGCGCGCTCCAGCCGCACCCGCAGTCCGCGGTGGCGGGTGGCCAGCCGGTCCACGGCCCGGTACACCCGGTCGGCGAACGCCCGCGCGGTGCCGAGCCGCACCAGGCCCTCGGTGCCGGCGGCGATCCCGGCGGCGGTGGCCCGTACCCGGCCCGCCGCGACCAGCGCGGCCCGTGCCTCGGGCAGCAGCCGCTCCCCGGCCGCGGTGAGCCGCACCCGCGGTTCCGCGGGACGTGCCTCCACGGAAGGTGACCCCGCGGAAACGGCCGGCGCTCCGGGCCTGCGGTCGAACAGCCGCAGCCCCAGCTCCCGTTCCAGCGCGGCCAGCGCGGCGCCCACCGACGCGGGCGGGCGGCCCAGCCGTTCGGCGGCGCGCGCCACCCCGGCCTCCTCGGCGACGGTGACGAAACACTCCAACTGACGCAGCTCCACCCGGTCCCGCCCTCACTGGTCGCCGTACCCGTCGCCGTACCGTCCCGGCGGCCGCCGGTCCCGTGCGGCGCGCGCCGCCACTCTCCTGTACGCGCCGGCGGCCCCGGGTGTTCCCACCCTGATACGGAGCGCGCGGCGAAACGACTCGGCGGAACCATGGCGAGCGGGCCGGGCGGGCGAACGCATACGAGTGCGGGTACGGCCGCGGGTAGGGCGCCGCGGGTAGGGCTACGCGACAGTACGCGCGAATACACTCACAAAACGGAGTCGGCGGTACCCCGCGCTTTCCGGGGCTTTATTTC
Source organism: Streptomyces sp. NPDC046887 (assembly GCF_040644755.1). Lineage (NCBI taxonomy): Bacteria > Bacillati > Actinomycetota > Actinomycetes > Kitasatosporales > Streptomycetaceae > Streptomyces > Streptomyces sp. NPDC046887. Next base: position 17,324 of record NZ_JBEYXH010000030.1, on the reverse strand, counting down.
ACCGTCCGAACCCCATGGCGCAGGCATTGCGCAGCGCGATATTCACCTGACAAACACCATATGACTCGGGGGGTAGTTCGCCAGATGCTTCTGCCCCGTTATCGCGGCGGCAAACCTCCTTCATCATCAAGGGACTCCCCGGGCATTCCGGACGCGTTTCCGATGGGTTACGGCCATGTGATCGACTCCACATCGCGCCCGACTTGCCCGGTTAAATACGGGCAAAGACGCACGTGAGAGAGGTGGAGCCGATCGGGGCTCGCGCTCGCGCGATAACACATGGGAGCGGCCCACCCAACCCCTTGGCCCGATGCATTTTCCAGAATCGCTGGGTAAGTTCCAACGACATGACCGCCGCACCAGCAGACCTTGCACGTGCCCGAAACGAATTCGACCGGAAGGCCGACCCGGCCATCGCCATCGACACCCCGCGAGTAGAGGACGGAGCCGCGATCTGGCGTATCGCCCGCGACTCGGAGGTCCTGGACCTCAACTCCTCGTACAGCTATCTGCTGTGGTGCCGTGACTTCGCCGCCACCTCCCTGGTGGCCCGCGGGCCGGAGGGCGAGCCGATCGCCTTCGTCACCGGCTACATCCGCCCGGAGCGCCCTCGGACGCTCGTCGTCTGGCAGGTCGCCGTGGACGACGCCCACCGGGGCCGGGGTCTGGCCGGGGTACTGCTGGACGCGCTCACCGCCCGGGTCGCCGCCCGGGGCGTGGAGACGGTGGAGACCACCATCACGCCCGACAACACCGCGTCCGACCGCCTCTTCACCTCCTACGCGGAGCGCCGGGGCGCGTCCCTGGAGCGTGAGGTCCTCTTCGACGGAGGGCTGTTCCCCGAGGGGACGCACGAGCCGGAGGTGCTGTACCGCATCTCGCCGGTCGCCGCCCAGGCCGCCGCCTGAGCCGGGCGGGCCGGACCGGCCCCCCGCTCCCCCGCTCCCCCCACCCGCAGACTTCGCAGACTTCACCGGCCGCCGCGCCGGACACCGAGGAGAGAACGCAGTGACCATCACCCCGCCCGCCCTGAGTGTCTTCGAGACCGTGGAGTCGGAGGTCCGCTCCTACTGCCGCGGCTGGCCCGCCGTGTTCGACCGTGCGCAGGGCGCCCGGCTGACCGACGAGGACGGGCACAGCTACCTGGACTTCTTCGCCGGGGCCGGCTCGCTCAACTACGGGCACAACAACCCGGTCCTCAAACGCGCCCTGCTGGACTACCTGGAGCGCGACGGCATCACCCACGGCCTGGACATGGCCACGACCGCGAAGCGCGCGTTCCTGGAGTCCTTCCAGAACACCATCCTGCGCCCGCGTGACCTGCCCTACAAGGTCATGTTCCCCGGCCCGACGGGCACCAACGCCGTGGAGGCGGCGCTGAAGCTGGCCCGCAAGGTGAAGGGGCGCGAGGCGATCGTCTCGTTCACCAACGCCTTCCACGGCATGTCCCTGGGCTCGCTCGCCGTGACCGGCAACGCCTTCAAGCGGGCCGGCGCCGGCATCCCGCTGGTGCACGGCACCCCGATGCCGTTCGACAACTACTTCGACGGCAAGGTCCCGGACTTCCTGTGGTTCGAGCGGCTGCTGGAGGACCAGGGCTCCGGTCTGAACAAGCCGGCCGCCGTGATCGTGGAGACCATCCAGGGCGAGGGCGGCATCAACGTGGCGCGGCCCGAGTGGCTGCGCGCGCTGAAGGCGCTGTGCGAGCGGCAGGACATGCTGCTGATCGTCGACGACATCCAGATGGGCTGCGGGCGCACCGGTGCCTTCTTCTCCTTCGAGGAGGCCGGGATCGCGCCGGACATCGTCACGCTGTCCAAGTCGATCAGCGGCTACGGGCTGCCGATGTCGCTCTGCCTGTTCAACCCGGAGCTCGACGTGTGGAGCCCGGGTGAGCACAACGGCACCTTCCGCGGCAACAACCCGGCCTTCGTGACCGCCACCGCCGCGCTGGAGACCTACTGGGCCGACGGCGGGATGGAGAAGCAGACCATCGCCCGCGGTGAGCAGGTCGAGCAGGCGCTGCTGGCGATCTGCGACGAGAACTCCGCGTACGGCGCCCACTACCGGGGCCGCGGCCTGGTCTGGGGTCTGGAGTTCACCGACCCGGCGCGGGCCACCGCCGTCTGCGCCCGCGCCTTCGAGCTGGGGCTGCTGCTGGAGACCTCCGGCCCGCAGAGCGAGGTCGTCAAGCTGCTGCCGCCGCTGACCGTGACCCCGGAGGAGCTGGACGAGGGTCTGCGCACCCTGGCCCGCGCGGTCCGCGAGACCGCCTGAGCCCGCCGCCGGACCGGGGCGCCCGAGCCGCCCCCGGTCCGGCGGCCACCCGCCCCGTACGCATACGTGAGAGGAACCCGTACACCGTGATCGTCCGTTCGTTCAAGGAGATCGAGAACACCGACCGGCATGTCAAGGCCGCGTCCGGGACCTGGGAGTCAAAGCGCATCGTGCTCGCCAAGGAGAAGGTCGGCTTCTCCCTGCACGAGACGGTGCTCTACGCCGGCACCGAGACCTCCATGTGGTACGCCAACCACATCGAGGCCGTGCTCTGCGTCGAGGGCGAGGCCGAGCTGACCAACGACGAGACCGGTGAGACGCACTGGATCGAGCCGGGCACCATGTACCTGCTCGACGGCCATGAGCGCCACACCATGCGCCCGAAGACCGACTTCCGGTGCGTCTGCGTCTTCAACCCTCCCGTCACCGGGCGGGAGGACCACGACGAGAACGGTGTCTACCCACTGCTGACCGAGGAGGCCTGAACCATGACCGCGACCACCGACACCACGAGCACGAACACCGCTCCGCAGGACCTGTACCCGACCCGGGGCGCCGCCGAGGTGCGCACGCCCCGCCGGGACCCGGTGGTGTGGGGGCAGCTCACACCGGAGCTGGAGTCGTTCGAACGGGACGGGTTCCTCGCGGTCGACCAGCTGCTCACCCCGGACGAGGTCGGCGTCTACCAGGCCGAGCTGGACCGCCTGGTGAGCGACCCGCAGGTGCGCGCCGACGAGCGCTCCATCATCGAGCCGCGCTCCCAGGACGTGCGCTCGGTCTTCGAGGTGCACCGGATCAGCGAGGTCTTCGCCAGGCTGGTGCGTGACGAGCGCGTCGTCGGCAAGGCCCGGGAGATCCTCGGCTCGGAGGTGTACGTCCACCAGTCCCGGATCAACGTCAAGCCCGGGTTCGGGGCGTCCGGTTTCTACTGGCACTCGGACTTCGAGACCTGGCACGCCGAGGACGGTCTGGCCCGGATGCGCACGGTCTCGGTGTCCATCGCGCTCACCGAGAACCATGACACCAACGGCGGTCTGATGATCATGCCGGGGTCGCACCAGACCTTCCTGGGCTGCGCGGGCGAGACGCCGAAGGACAACTACAAGAAGTCGCTCCAGATGCAGGACGCGGGCATCCCCTCCGACGAGGCCCTCACCGGCTTCGCGGAGGCCCACGGCATCAAGCTGTTCACCGGCAAGGCCGGTTCGGCGACCTGGTTCGACTGCAACGCGATGCACGGCTCGGGCGACAACATCACCCCGTTCCCGCGCAGCAATGTGTTCATCGTCTTCAACAGCGTGGAGAACACGGCGGTGGAGCCCTTCGCGGCCCCGATCCGCCGCCCGGAGTTCATCGGCGCCCGGGACTTCACCCCGGTGCGGTGACCCGGTACTGCCGGTACTGCCGTTACTGAGCGGCGGCCGCCGAGGCCGTCTCCCACACCGAGGGGCGGGACCCGTCACGCACGGGTCCCGCCCCTCGGCGTACGGGATGCGGGGAGGTGCCGGCTCACACCGCCAGCGCCGGGTAGTCGGTGTAGCCGCGCCGGTCGCCGCCGAAGAAGGCGGCGGGGTCCGGGGTGTTGAACGGGCCGCCGGCCTTCAGCCGGGCCGGCAGGTCCGGGTTGGCCAGGAACAGCGCGCCGAAGGCGAGCAGGTCGGCGGTGCCGTCCTCGATCAGCGCCAGCTCCTCCACGCCGGTGGGACGCTCGCCGGTGAAGGGGTTGAGCACCAGCGCGCCGGAGAACCGCTTGCGCAGCTCCACGGTGAGCTCGCGCCGCCCCTGGGCCTCCATCAGGTGGAGGTACGCCAGGCCCAGCGGCTCCAGGGCCTCCGCCAGCGCGGTGTACTGGGCGCCCGGCTCCGGCTCCTCGATGTCGTTGTAGGCGCCGCCGGGCGAGAGGCGCAGGGCGGTGCGCTCGGGGCCGATCGCCTCGGCGACCGCCTTGGCCACCTCGACGGCGAAGCGGTTGCGGTTCTCCTGGGAGCCGCCCCACTCGTCGGTGCGGTGGTTGGTGTTCGGGGCCAGGAACTGGTGGATCAGATAGCCGTTGGCGCCGTGCAGCTCGACCCCGTCGAACCCGGCCTCCACCGCGTTGCGGGCGGCGGTGGCGTAGTCGGCGATCGCCTCGCGGATCCCGTCGGCGGTCAGCTCGCGGGGGGTGGGGAAGTCCTTCATCCCCTCGGCGGTGAAGAGCTGGCCCTTGGGGGTGATCGCGGACGGGCCGGCCGGGTGCAGGTCGCCGGGCTGGTCGGCGGTGACGGAGGGGTGCCCGATCCGGCCCGCGTGCATGATCTGGGCGAAGATCCGGCCGCCCTCGGCGTGTACGGCGTCGGTGACCGTGCGCCAGGCGGCGATCTGCTCCGCGCTGTGCAGGCCCGGGGTGTCCGGGTAGCCCTGGCCGGCCGCGGAGGGCTGGACGCCCTCGGTGATGATCAGCCCGGCCGAGGCGCGCTGGGCGTAGTACTCGGCGGTGAGCTCGTTGGGCACCCGGCCGACGGCCCGGCTGCGGGTCATCGGGGCCATGGCGATGCGGTTGGCGAGCGGGGTCCCGGCGAGGTCGATGGGGTCGAAGGCGGTGGTCATGGCAGCTCCCGGCAATTCCTTGGTCAGCCAAGTATTTGGCTTTATGTGGTCGGCCAACTTTTCGGTGCGGGGCCCACCGTACACCATTACTTGGCCGACCAAGGTAAAATCGGGGGCACGGGATGTCCGTGGGCTGCTGGACCGGCCCGAGCCCGACAGAGAGCGAGAAGCGGATGGACCACGACGACCCCGGGGCGGACGCCGGACCCGGCTGTCCCGACGCACTGCCCTCCGCGGCCCGCGGCGGCCCGACCTCCCACGCCCTCTCCCGGGTGGCCCGGCTGCACCGGATCACCGCCGGCCGGCTGCTGCGGGCGGCCGGGCTCTACCCGGGCCAGGAGTTCGTGATGATGTACCTCTGGGACTCCGGCCCGGTGCGGCAGTCGGAGCTGATCCGGGTGATGGAGCTGGACCCCTCCACGGTCACCAAGATGCTCCAGCGCCTGGAGCAGGGCGGGCACGTCCGGCGCAGCCCCGACCCGGCCGACCGCCGAGCGGTCCTGGTGGAGGCCACCGAGACCAGCTGCGCCCTGCTGAAGGACGTCAGCGGCGCGTGGAGCGAGCTGGAGGAGCGGACCCTCGCCGGTCTGCGCCCCGCCGAGCGCGCCGAGCTGTCCCGGCTGCTGGGCCTGGTGGAGGCCAACCTCTGCCGCGAGGTCTCCGCGGGCTGCCCGACGGCGGGCGGCTCCCCCGCCGGTGCGGGGGCGCCCGAGGGCGCCGCGAACTGCTGAGGGACCCGGCGCCGCGGTTGCCCCCCCGGGGGGCGCGAACTGCTGACGGTCCTGCCCTGCCCGTACGGCCACGGTCGCGGCGGGCCCGGACGGCCACGGCCCGGCGAACCCGGACGGCTACGGCCCGGCGAGCCCTGCCCGTACGGCTACGGTCGCAGTGGTACGGGGTCCCGGTCCGCACGGCCGCGGCTCCCGCCCGTACGGGCTACGGCCGCGCCCGCCCGCTACCGCACCGGCCCACGCCGTACGGCCACGATGCCGCCCATGCCCGTACAGCCCCGGACCCGCACGGCTCCGACCCGCGTCCGGCGCGACGGCTGAACCGTCCCCGGCCCGGTGCCCCGCGCCCGTCACTCCGCCGCGGCCAGCACCTCCAGGGCCCGGTCCACGTCGGCCGCCGAGTTGTACAGATGGAAGGCGGCCCGCAGATTGCCGTCGGTGACCGAGACGACCACCCCGGCGCGGGCGAGCACCGGCTGCGCTCCGCCCAGTCCGGGGACGGCCACGATCGCCGAGTCCCCCGGCACCGGGGTGTGCCCGAGCGCGGTCAGTCCGGCGCGGAAGCGGGCGGCGAGCCCGGTGGCGTGGGCGTGCAGCGCGGGCAGGCCGATCTCCTCCACCAGGGCCAGGGACCGCTCGGCCGCGTGGTACGCGAGGAAGCTCGGCGGCTCGTCGAACCGGCGGGCCGAGCGGGCGAGCGTGAGCGCCCCGTACATCTCGTCCCTCGTCTCGGCGGCGAACAGCCCCGGGGCGAGCGGCCGCAGCGACTCCTGGGCGTCCTCACGCACGGTGAGGAAGGACACCCCGCGCGGGCTGAGCAGGAACTTGTACGCGGAGGTCACGGTGTAGTCGTACGCGCCGGCCTCCAGCGGCAGCCAGCCCGCGGCCTGGGTGGCGTCCAGCAGGATCCGCGCCCCGTGGGCGGACGCCGCCTCCCGTACCGCCGCCAGATCCGCGACCCGGCCGTCGGCGGACTGGACCGCCGAGAGGGCGACCAGCGCGGTGCCGGGGCGTACCGCGTCCGCCAGCTCGCCCAGCGGCGCGAACCGGAGCCTCAGATCGGGGCGGGCCGAGAACGGGGTGACGACCGAGGCGAAGTCCCGTTCCGGGAAAAGCACTTCGGCGCCGGGCGGCAGTGCGGCGGCGATCAGCCCGGAGAAGCCGGCGACCGAACCGGCCATCGCCACCCGGTCCGCCGCCACCCCGGCCAGTCGGGCGAACGACTCGCGTACCGCCGCCGCCGAGGCGAGGCTGCCGCCGGTCCGCTCGTTGCCCGCCGCGGTGTCCTCGGCCAGCTCCCGTACCGCCGCCACCGCCCGGCGGGGCACCAGTCCGCAGGAGGCGGTGTTCAGATAGGTGGACACGGGCGCGAACTCGTCACCGCCGAGGGGGGTCTCCATGCCCCCACCATGATCCATCCGCCGACCCGGGTCAACGGCGTTCCTCCGGCCTTCGGTACGGTGCACCGCAGTTGACCGCCGGCACTTCGGGGGGAACCGTGCGAACCGTTGGCGCGAGGCGTACGAGGCGTCTGCTGCTGCCGGTCGCGGTGGCGGGCGCGCTGGCCCTGTCCGGCTGCGGCACGGAGCGGCCGGGTCAGCCGGGCGGCCCGTCGGACCCGGCGACGGCCACCGCCACCGCCTCGGGCTCCGCCGGTCCCCAGACCGCGGAACGGGCCGCGCACGACCGGGCCTTCCCCGGGGTGGCGCGGGCCTGCGCCGAGGCTCCGAGCACCGCGCCCAGCGGCCCGGCGCCCACCGGCGCCACCATGGACCCGGAGGCGGCCACGTACGCGGAGAACCACGCGTTCACGCGCGAGCTGCCGATGCGGCCGGACGCCGAGTGCCGGGGCCGGGCGCACGCCGAGCGGATCGTCGGGGCGCTGTCGGGCGCGGCCGGGAAGGCGGCCGCGGACGAGCCCGGACTGCGCGAGGCGCTGGCGGGGCTCGGCTATCCGGCGGAGGGCACCGAGGTGTACCAGGACGGCGGCGGAAGGCTGGCCTTCAGCCTCTCCGTCCCGGAGACCGGCCTTTGCGTCAGCGGCCGGCTCGGCCCCCCGGTCGCCGCCCGGGCACACGGCTACTACGCCGAGGGCGGCTGCGTGAAGCCCAGAGGCGGACACTGAGACCACCGCACCGACCACCGCACCCCGCTCATCCGCCGGAAACCACCGTCGCGGTGTAGTAGACGTTCACCGGGTCGCCCTCGACCGAGCGCACGTCGACCTCCTGGAAGCCGGCCTCGGCCAGCATCCGGCGGGCGGTCTGCTCGCCCCAGACGGTGCCGAGGCCCGCGCCGCCCGCGGAGAGGGAGGTGGTCATGCAGTAGAAGACCGAGAAGCCGAAGAGCAGCGGCCCGAAGGGGTGGCCGATGTTCTCCTCCAGGTTGCTGGAGGCGGCGATGTCCCCCATCAGGAAGGTGCCCCCGGGCCGCAGGGCGGCGGCGATCGCGGTCAGCGCCTCGGCCGGCCGGGCCAGGTCGTGGATCACGTCGAACGCGGTGACCAGGTCGTAGGAGCCGGTCAGCGCGGACGCGTCGCCCACGGTGTAGCGGACGTTGTCCAGCGCGCGGCGCTCCGCCTCCCGGCGGGCCTCGGCGATGCCGTCCTCGGAGCGGTCCACGCCGTGGAAGCGGCTGCGCGGGAAGGCCCCGGCGAGCACGGCGGGCGCCCGGCCCTGCCCGGTGCCCACGTCCAGGGCGTCCATTCCCTCCCCCAGCCGCTCGGCCAGCCCGGGGACGATGGGCACGATGGTGTCCAGCAGCGCGGTGTCGTAGACCCGGGCGGTCTCCCGGGCCTGGAGCGCCTGGAAGCGCGGGTACGCCGAGTACGGCACGCCGCCGCCCTCGCGGAAGCAGGCCAGCACGCGCTGCTCCACCTCCCCCATCAGCCCGATGTAGGGCGCCATCGAGGCGAGGTCGTCCAGGCCGGCGGCGGTGGTGAGGCAGGCGGCGTGCTCGGCCGGCAGCGCATAGGTGCCGGTCCCCGGCTCGTACTCCACGATCCCGCCGACGACCATGCCGCCGAGCCACTCCCGGACGTACCGCTCGTCCAGCCCGGCCCGTTCGGCGATGGCGGCGCTGCCGGCCGGCTCCAGGCCGGCCATGGTGTCGAGGAGCCCCGTCTGGTGCCCGAGGCTGACGAGCATCGCCAGCGCGCCCTTGTTGAGCGTGTCGATCATCTGGCCGGCGAAGGCCTCCTGCCGGCCGGGGTCGGGTGCCATGGTTTCCTCCCGGGTTTCCTCCCGGAGACGGCGGACACCCCCGTCATCCACGCTACGCCGGACCGGAGGACCCGGTCATCCGTCCGCTCACCGTATGAACGTTTGGTGAGAAAACCGGCCGAACGGAACTCGGCCGGACCGCCCGCTCGTCCCCCTGGGCGGGATGAACAAGACGATTCGACGGGCCGCGGTCTTCACGCTGCTGCTGGTGTTCGCCCTGCTGCTGCGGGCGACCTGGGTGCAGGCGTACGACGGGAAGGCCCTGGCCGACAACACGCACAACCGGCGGAACCTGATGGCGAAGTACGCCCAGCCGCTCGGGGACATCATCGTGGCCGGTTCGCCGGTCACCGGCTCGAAGGAGGCCCGCAGCGGCGATCTGCGCTACCAGCGGACGTACCAGGGCGGCGGGCTGTACTCGGCGGTGACCGGCTACAGCTCCCAGGCGTACGGCACCAACCAGCTGGAGGGCATCTATTCGGACGTCCTGGACGGCACCGACACCCGGCTGAAGAATCCGCTGGGCGCGCTCACCGGTGAGCAGGCCTCCCCGGGGGACGTGCTCACCACCATCGACCCGGCGGTGCAGAAGGCCGGGTACGAGGCGCTGGGCGACGCCAAGGGGGCGGCCGTGGCGATGGACCCGAAGAGCGGGCGCATCCTCGGCATGGTCAGCACCCCCTCGTTCGACCCCTCGAAGATCGCCGGCTCCTATGACGGCGACGCCTGGAAGGCGCTCAACGAGGACGAGGACAAGCCGCTGGTGAACCGGGCGATCCGGCAGCCGGTGGCGCCCGGCTCCACCTTCAAGCTGGTGGTGGCCGCCGCCGCGCTGGAGGACGGGCTGTACGGGTCGGTGGACGAGGCCACCGACAGCCCCAACCCCTACCGGCTGCCGGGCACCCGCACCGACCTGCGGAACGAGAACGCCTCGGCGCCCTGCGAGGACGCCTCCCTCCGGGTCGCGCTCCAGTACTCCTGCAACAACGTCTTCGGCAAGCTGGCGGTGGACCTGGGCCAGGAGAAGGTGAAGGCCATGGCCGACCGGTTCGGCTTCGACAACGAGAAGCAGGACGTCCCGGTCCGGGCGTACGCCAGCCGCTATCCGACCGGTATGGACCGGGCGCAGACCGCGCTCTCCGGCATCGGGCAGTTCGATGTGACGGCCACCCCGCTGCAGGTCTCCATGGTGTCGGCCGCGCTGGCCAACGACGGAGTGCTGGTCGACCCGCACCTGGTGTCCAAGGTGGTGGACGCCGACGGCGACCCGCTGGAATCCTTCGAGGACCCCGGCGAGAAGCGGGTCGTCTCCGGGCGGACCGCGGGGCAGCTGCGGGACGCGATGCGCACCGTGGTCGAGGAGGGCACCGGCACCAACGCCCGGATCGACGGCGCGGAGGTCGGCGGCAAGACCGGCACCGCCCAGCGCGGGGTGGACAACAGCGGTACGCCGTACGCCTGGTTCACCTCCTACGCCAAGGACGAGAGCACCGGCAAGCAGGTCGCCGTCGCCGTCTTCGTGGAGGACTCGCACGCCGCCCGCAACGAGGTCAGCGGCAACGGCCTGGCCGCGCCGGTGGCGAAGAAGATGATGGCGGCCGCGCTCGGCCGGTGACGGCGTCCTTCACCGGGCCCTGGTCTCCTCAAGGAGCTCACGGCCCGGTGAGGACGTGCCGGCAGCCGGCCAGGTCCAGGGTGCGGGCCACCAGCGGGCTGCACGCGATGACCCGCAGCCCGCCACCGGCCCGGAGGGCCGCGGTGCGCAGGGCGAGCAGGGTGCCGATGCCGGAGGAGTCGAGGAAGGACAGCGGTTCGAGGTCCAGTTCGACCTGGGCGCCGGACAGCGGGGCGAGTGCCGCGATCACCTCCGGGCAGGTGTGCAGGTCGAGCTCGCCGTGCATCCGGGCCAGTACGGGCCGGATGCCGGCGAGGACGTCGATGCGCAGATCGGTGCCCACTGCCGCGGCCTCCCTGGGGTTTTCCGGCCCTCGTGTCCGGCCGGGAGCGCCGTACGCCCCCGGACACATGATCCACACAGCCTTCCCGCACCTCCTTCACCCGGGGTCGCCGTCCGGCGCGCCGCCGTACGGGGTACGGGCGCCGGGGACGGGAACGGCGGTGGCGGACCGCTCGTTACCCCTGGCATGACAGCTATGACCCCCGGCTCGAACATCCCCCTCCCCGTGGCCCGTGTGGCGGTGGACGTCTCCGCGCCCGTGCGGCTCGACGTATCGGGCCTGCTGCTCACCGCCGACGGCAAGGTGCGGTCCGACGACGACTTCATCTTCTACAACCAGCCGTCCGGCCCCGGAGTGACCTACCGCTCGGGCGGAGGCACCGCCCCCGACGCGATCGTGGTGGACACCGCCGCGCTGCCGCCGGGCATCGAGAAGGTCGTGGTCACCGCCAGCCCGGACGCCGCCGGCCAGAGCTTCCAGGGAATCGAGCCCACGGCGACCGTGCGCGGCGCCGACGACGGCTCCCCGCTGGCCACCTTCACCCCGCCGCGGCTGGGCACCGAGACCGCGCTGGTCGTGGTCGAGGTCTATCTGCGCAACGGCGCCTGGAAGGTGCGCGCGGTCGGCCAGGGGTACGCGAACGGGCTGGCCGGCATCGCCACCGACTTCGGCGTCTCGGTGGACGAGGAGCCCGCCGCCGCCCCGGCCGCAGCGCCTCAGCCCCCGTCGGCCCCGACCCCGTCCTCCGCCGCGCAGCCGCCGTCGGCCCCGTCCGCCCCGCCTGCGTGGTCCGCCCCTCAGCCGCCCTCCGCGCCTCAGCCGCCTTCCGCCCCGCAGCCGCAGGCCGCCCCGCCCGCTCCCCCGGCGCCCGCCGCCCCGGCCGCGCCGCCCACCGGGGGGAAGGTCAACCTGGACAAGGGGCGGGTCAGCCTCCAGAAGAACCAGACGGTCTCCCTGGTCAAGGGCGGCCGGCCGCTGCTGTCGCAGGTCAAGATGGGCCTCGGCTGGGAGCCCGCGTACCGGGGCCGGGACATCGACCTGGACGCCTCGGTCATCGCCTACGGGCCGCAGCGCAACCACCTGGACAGCTGCTACTTCGGCAAGCTGACCATCCTGGGCGGCTCGGTCAAGCACTCCGGGGACAACCTCACCGGTGAGGGCGCGGGGGACGACGAGGTCATCATGGTGGACCTGGGCCGGCTGCCCGCGGACGTCAGCGGGCTGGTCTTCACGGTCAACAGCTTCTCCGGGCAGAAGTTCACCGAGGTCGCCAAGGCGTACTGCCGACTGATGGACGCGGCCAGCGGCGAGGAGCTGGTCCGCTTCGACCTGACCTCCGCCGAGCCGCAGACCGGGGTGATGATGGCCAAGCTGATCCGGCAGTTCTCCGGTGAGTGGGAGATGACCGCGATGGGCGACTTCGTGAAGTCGCGCACGGTCCGCGGGATGGTCAAGCCCGCCGCCCAGGCGCTGTAGCCCGCCGACAGGGCGGAGAACGCCGAACGGCCGGGGCCCCTGGGGAGGGGCCCCGGCCGTTTCCCTGTCCCAAGGATCCGGGAGGGAGCGGTTCAGCGGGTGGTCAGCATGCCCTCGCGGAGCCGCTTCAGGGTGCGGGACAGCAGCCGCGAGACGTGCATCTGCGAGCAGCCCAGGTGCTCGGCGATCTGCGACTGGGTCAGCTCCTCGACGAACCGCATGTGGATGATCCGGCGGTCCCGCTCGTCCAGCGCGGCGATCAGCGGGGCCAGCGCGTGGAAGTCCTCCACCAGCTCCATGGCGTGGTCCTCGGCACCGATGAAGTCGGCGAGGGCGGCCTCGCCCTCCTCGGCGCCGTTGATCGCGGCGTCCAGCGAGGAGGAGTTGTAGCCGTTGGAGGCCAGCCGGGCCTCGGTGACCTCCTCCTCGGTGAGGTTCATCAGCTCGGCCAGCTCCTTGACCGTGGGGGTGCGGCCCAGCCGGGTGCGCAGCTCCTCGGTGGCGCGGGCCAGCTCGACCCGGGCCTCCTGGAGGCGGCGGGGGACGTGCACGGCCCAGGAGGTGTCACGGAAGAAGCGCTTGATCTCGCCCACGATGTAGGGGACGGCGAAGGTGGTGAACTCGACCTCGCGGGAGAGTTCGAACCGGTCGATCGCCTTGATCAGGCCGATCATGCCGACCTGGACGATGTCCTCCATCTCGTCCGCGCCCCGGCTGCGGAAGCGGCCCGCGGCGTAGCGGACGAGGGACATGTTCATCTCGATGAGGGTGTTGCGCGCGTACTGGTACGCGTGCGTGCCCTCCTCCAGGACCGCGAGCTGCTCGAAGAACAGCTTGGACAGGGCCCGTGCGTCCTTGGGCGCCACCTTCATGGGGTCGGCGACCTGCGGCAGCAGCTCCTGGGCGCTGCTGAGCTGGTCGGCCCGTGTCCGCGTCACCGTCGTCACCGTCATGCTCCTTCTGTCCCTCCCTCTACAGGTCGGTCCCCAGTGTCTCGCACGGACCGACGAAGCACCGTCTACCCCGGCCGTTCGAGTGCATGCACACAGTTTTCCGACAGGTCTGCCACGGAAGTTTCGACCGGCGTGTTCGAAGGCCCCGGCCGACCGGCCACCGTCCTCTCCCCACCCTCTTCCGTACCTTCCGTACCGTCCGGGCCCGGCCTCTCAGCTCCCGGCCTTCGACCGGGCCTTGAACGCCGCCTTGCGGGCCTCCTTGGCCACCGCCTTGTCCCGGTGCAGCCGGCCCATGGCCTCCAGCACCTCCGGGGTGGCCGGGTGGTCGACCCGCCAGGCCGCGTCGAAGAAGCCGCCGTGCTGGCCGGTCAGCCCCTCCACCAGGTCCCGCAGCTCCTCCAGGTCCTCGCCGCCGGCCGCGTCGAGCTGGGCCGCGATGGTGTCCACGGCCAGCCAGAAGATCATCGGCTCGGGCGGGGGCGGTACGTCGGCGGCGCCGCGCTCGGCGAGCCAGACCCGGGCCAGCCCGCCCAGCTGCGGATCGTCCAGCACCTCCCGTACGGCCGGTTCGGCGTCCGCGCCGACCAGGGTGAGGGCCTGCTGGCAGTGCAGCCGGCGCAGCGGGGAGCCGGCGTCGGCGCCCCGGGCGGCGGCCAGCAGGTCCCGGGCGGCCGCGGCCGGGTCGCGGGAGGCGAGCCAGGCCTCGGTCTCGGCCCGCGCGGCGGGCTCCGGGTAGTCGGCGACCCCGGCGAGCAGCGCGTCCGCGTCCTTGCCGGCCAGTTCGCCGACGACCGGGGCGGTCAGCCCGGCCTCCAGGAGCCGGGCGCGCACCCCGTACCGGCCGAGCGGGGTCAGCCGGACCATCCCGTACCGCCGTACGTCCTCCTCGTCCAGTTCGTCCAGCGGCGCCGCGGCGGCCCCGGCTCCCCCGTTCCCGTCCTCCTCGTCCGCCTCGTCCTCCTCCGCCATCAGCGCCTCGTCCACCGGCTGGTACTCGACCAGGCCGATCGGCTCCAGCACCCGGAACTGGTCGTCCAGGCGCATCATCGCCTCGGAGACCTGCTCCAGTACGTCGTCGGTGGGTTCGCGCATGTCGTCGGGGACGAGCATGGAGGCGGCGAGCGCGGGCAGCGGGATCGGCGCGTCGGCCGGGCCGCCCTCGGAGACGGTCAGCAGATAGAGGTTGCCGAGGACGGCGTCCAGGAAGTCGGCCTCCTGCTCCGGGTCCCAGTCCAGGGCGCCGAGGTCGATCTCGCCGTCCTCCCCGGTGACGTCCGCGAGGTCGTCCAGGAGCGGGGCGGCGGCGTCGGCGAGGGCGGTCTCCAGGGCCTCCCGCCAGAGCGCCAGCACATCCTGCGGAGCGCCACCGGTCACCAGCGAGAGCAGTTCCCCGGCCACCACCGCCCCGGCGACCTCCCCGTCCTCCCCGTCCGCGTCCGCGTCTCCGTCCCCGTCCCCGTCCCCGTCCAGGTCGGCGACCTCCACCAGTCCGGTGTCCAGGGCGACCCGCCAGGCCTCGCCGGCGTACGCCTCACCGTCCTCGTCGGGGATGAGGCCCAGCGCCACGGCCGCCGCGGCGAGTTGGCCCTCGGCGAGTTCGCCGTCCAGGTCGACGCGGGTCTCCGGGCCGGCCCAGCGGGCCAGCCGCACGGCCCGTACCAGCAGCGGGGCGGCCAGCGCGTCCCGTGCGAGCTCGGCCTCGGACGGCAGCCGAACCGGCGGCAGGGTGGGGCGATCCGGCGACATCAGCGGTCTCTCCTCAGTGTGTACGGGGTGGGTTTCCCCAGGTACGGGCCCTCGGGCGCGGGTTCGGGCGCGGGCCGGGCGCCCCCAGCGTAGACGTCCCTCGGGTGCCTGCCCGGCAGTTCGCCCGAAGGCCACCCGCCGGACACCCGCACACCCTTGACAAGTTCCCGCCCATGACCGGAAATTGACGCGCGTAGAGCAATGCGTGGCAGCACTGCGCAGCGCGACGGTCCGCGGTCCACCGCGAAGCGTCCGGGATCAGCGGTCCGACCGCGGGGCCCGGGCGGTTCCGGACGGCGGACCGGCCCGGCGGCCGGCCCACGAGGCAGCCGTCGGGACGCTTCCCACCCTCATACCAACGGAGCCCCTGTTGACGTCCTCCCACCTGCCGAGAACCGCCGCCGTTCCGGCCGTCATCGCCCTCGCCCTGGCCGCCGGGCTGCTCGCCGGCGCGGGGAGCGCTGCCGCCGACGGCGCGGCCGGCGCGGACCCGGTCCGTATCCACGACATCCAGGGGACCACCCGGATATCCCCGCTCGCCGGGCAGCAGGTCACCGGGGTGGCCGGCGTCGTCACCGGGGTGCGGACCTACGGCTCGCGCGGCTTCTGGTTCCAGGACCCGAACCCGGACGCCGACCCGGCCACCAGCGAGGGCCTGTTCGTCTTCACCAGCTCGGCGCCCACGGTCAAGGTCGGCGACGCGGTGCAGGTCTCCGGCACGGTCACCGAGTACGTGCCGGGCGGGGTGAACTCCGGCAACCAGTCGCTGACCCAGCTGACCAAGCCGGTCGTCACCGTGGTCTCCTCGGGCAACGCGCTGCCCGCCGCGGTGGCGATCACCGCCCGCTCGGTGCCGGACGCCTACACCCCGGACGGCGACCCGGCGGCCGGCGGCTCGGTCAACGCCCTGCCGCTGAAGCCCCGCCGCTACGCGCTGGACTACTACGAGTCGCTGGAGGGCGTGAACGTCAAGGTCGGCACCTCGCGGGTGGTCGGCGCCACCGACCCGTACCACGAGCTGTGGGTGACGGTGAAGCCGGACGAGAACGACAACCGGCGCGGCGGCACGGTCTACGGCTCCTACCGGGACCAGAACACCGGCCGCCTGCAGATCCAGTCGCTGGTCCCGGTGGCCGAGCAGCCCTTCCCGAAGGCGAACGTCGGCGACCGGCTGACCGGCACCACCGAGGGCCCGCTGGACTTCAACCAGTTCGGCGGCTACACCCTGACCGCGCGCACCCTGGGCACGGTGCAGGACCGCGGGCTGAAGCGCGAGGTGACGCGCAAGCAGCGCTCCGGCGAGCTGGCCGTGGCCACGTACAACGTGGAGAACCTGGACCCGACCGACCCGCGGGAGAAGTTCGACGCGCTCGCCAAGGCGGTCGTCGACAATCTCTCCTCGCCGGACATCCTCGCCCTGGAGGAGATCCAGGACGACAACGGGGCGAAGAACGACGGCACGGTGGCGGCCGGTGCGACGGTCCGCACGTTCACCGAGGCGATCAAGGCGGCCGGCGGACCGGCGTACGAGTGGCGCTCGATCGACCCGGTGAACAACGCGGACGGCGGCGAGCCCGGCGGCAACATCCGCCAGGTGTTCCTGTTCAACCCGGCCCGGGTGTCCTTCACCGACCGCGGGGCGGGCGACGCGACCACCGCGACCGGTGTCGTACGGGAGCGGGGCAAGGCGGCGCTGACCCACTCCCCCGGCCGCATCGACCCGGCGAACACCGCCTGGGAGGCCAGCCGCAAGCCGCTGGCCGGTGAGTTCACCTTCCGCGGCCGCACGGTCTTCGTCATCGCCAACCACTTCGGCTCCAAGGGCGGGGACGAGTCGCTGGTCTCGCACCGCCAGCCGCCGAACCGCTCCTCCGAGGTCAAGCGCCTGGCGCAGGCGCAGGCGGTGAACGCCTTCGTCAAGGACGTGCTGGAGGTGCAGCGCTCCGCGGACGTGGTGGTCCTCGGCGACATCAACGACTTCGAGTTCTCCGCGACGACCAAGGCCCTGACCGACGGCCGCGCCCTGCGCGCCGCCGTGAAGTCGCTGCCCCGCTCGGAGCGCTACTCCTACGTCTACCAGGGCAACAGCCAGGTGCTGGACCAGATCCTGACCAGCCCCTCGATCCGCGACTTCGACTACGACAGCGTGCACATCAACGCCGAGTTCGCGGCCCAGGACAGCGACCACGACCCCCAGGTCCTGCGCTTCCGCCCGTAGCCGGTAGCCGGTAGCCGGTAGCCGGTACCCCGGCCGCTTCCGCCGGCGGAAGCGGCCGCGGGCCCGCATGGCGAAGGGCCCGGGGGGGACCGCCCCGCGCGGCGGCGGGGGGGGGCGCCGGCCCGACCCACCGCGCGGGCGACCCGGCGCGCACC
>NZ_JBEYXH010000029.1:0-93287 GCF_040644755.1 Streptomyces sp. NPDC046887 | reverse complement strand
GGGCAGGCCGCCACGGCTGACGGACTCTGAACTCATCTGTCTGGCGGTCGCACAGGCTCTGCTCGGCTTCAGCTCCGAGGCACGCTGGCTCCGCTTCTCAAGTCGGTGCGGCAACTGATCGAGTCTGTGAACGACACCCTCAAAGGGCAGCTGAACCTCGAACAGCACGGTGGACGCAGCTTCGAGGACGTCGCCGTCCGCGTCGCTCAGAGAGTCCTCGCGATGGCCGCGATCTGGCGAAACCACAAGACCGGCTCCCCGGTCATGCGGTCGCTGGTCACATTCGATCACTGACACATCGGACTTATTCGTCTAGGAGACCTCATTGACTCGGTCGTAGATATTGCGTGCCACCACGTTTGCCAGATATGGACGCAAAAGGGATGAAATTCTTGCAACCTGCTCATCCACTCGTCCAGAATGGATGGTGGGAACCTCATCCAGAGCCTTCCCCCAAGTCGAACAAGCCACTTCAAGATGCCCTATTCTCAGCTGTCGTTCGGCGAGCATGAAGCTGAAACGAATTGCTGACCTTCTGCTGTCGCTGGCATCTCGAAGGCGAAAGTGCGATTCGAGCGATTCCACACTACCGGAAACGTCGCCGAGTTCATACCGGACTTGGGCGATGTGGTATGCAAGGGTTGAAGAGTTATAGGAACCAAACGTTTTTGAGCGCGATTCCGCCTTTTCTATGGCTGCTTCGGCCTCACGTAGATATCTGAGGGAAGCGTGCCGATCGCCCAGTTGGGCGCTGGCGTGTGCCTGTTGGCCAGCGAGAAATGCCCGCATGCGTGGTCCTGCTTGGGGCGATGCCGCCGCCGCGGCGTCAGCAAGTCGCATGGCGTGCCGACCGTGGCCTAGGTCCACTGACTGCACACTCATACCCCGAAGAGTAGTGCAGTAGGTCAGGTGGTCCTCGGCGGCCCCGGCGAGTTCAAGTGCCTTGAGGTAATACCTTTGGGCTAGTCCGTGAACTCCTTCATCTACCGCCATATAGCCAGTCAAATAACAAAGGTCCGATGCGGCAGCCATCATTGCTTTACGAACCGGGTCGGGGGCTTCAGCCTTCAGGTAGGGTGCAACGGTATTAACGAGGAACGCAGCGGCCATAGGTCGAGCGTGCCGACCTCCGAATTGATCGTCCAAGTCAGAAACGCGCTCCGTCATGGCGATGACCATGTTTACGTCGGCCATCCCTATGCGCTGCGTTTTTCCGGTTTGAATCGCTTCCATGCGTCCGATGACGTCTGGCCAGTTGGGAACGGCAAGGGCCACGGAGAACAGTCCAGCATTCAAGACGCTGCGGCGTGATGGATTCATGTCCTGCCTCCCGAGGTCTACTAGCCCTTCCACGGTAGTCGGATGGCTGCTGGACTCTTCCGGGGGTAGCGGGAATCCCGCCTCGGCGTACGTGATCGGCCGGAGCATTCGCCGGGCGAACACTTCGAGAACCAGCGGCCGGACGGACTCCTTTGGCAGGTGTCCGCTCAACCACTGGTGCACCGAGGGCTCCCGGTACCGCAGAGGCGTTCCGCGCTCCGTCCCTAAGCGGTTGACCTCCTGAGCGAACTGCCGCAGCGTCCAACCGCTCTCGCGGTACAGCCGTTCAAGTCCCGCGTTCGGCTGCCGTACCGTCACTGGCCTCAACTCCCGTGCGTTGAAGGCTTAAAGGTCTTAAGTCCTGCTCCTCTTTCAACAGTACCGCTGTGCGTGGTCGGGCGGTTGCCTAGTGCGAGCAGGACACCACGGCGGAGCGGAAGGCACTGGCATGGACCACGAGCCCACCTGTGAGACCAGCACACTTGGCGGGTTAGACGTACCGGCTGTGCTGGAGGAGCTTCGGCGGCCGGCGGAACCAGCGCGAGGACAGTTCCGTACTGGCGGATCTTCGAGCCCAAATCAACATGGACAACGAACGCCGTCACCTTGCATTCGGAGCGCTGGAGAGGTCGCTGTGATCCAGTGCCCTGAGTGCCGGAAGCTCAAGGACGCCGGGGAGGAGGCTGAGAGGGCGCGCGACTTCTCCCGTGCCGTGGACTGCCGGGTGTTGATGGCGCGACACCCCGATCACTCCGCCTCACGCAAGAGCCGGACGTGAAGACCCTCAAGAACCGCGCGGCCGCCCTCCGCTGTCGGGGGCGCATCTCCGGAAATCGGTCCACGGCCAGCCGGTTTCCCACCGATAGCGGACCCGAGTCCGAGTAGCGCCGGAGTCCGACACCTAAGTCCCCGCCCGGGGATCGAAACCCTGGACAGGTCGAGTGCCCCGGGCGGGTTGTAAGTGCCAGGAAGATCGAGTGGAAGGAACCTCAAATGGCAGACTGCGACCACGAGTGGGTGGGCTGGTCCGGGAAGAGTCGGTGCCGCAAGTGCGGTGCCACGCAGGGCTAGGAGAAGACCGATCACCGGGGCCGGGGAAACTCGGCCCCTCCGGCGTACTGAGGGGTCATGAGCGAGTGTGTCACGTGGGAAGAGCTGCCGACCGAACTTCGCACGACAGTGGAGGAGCACACAGGGAAGGTACTGTCCGCAGAACAGGTAAGTACGGGTCTCAACAGCCCGGCGGCATTCATCATCACGACCGCCAGGAACGGACGCCTGTTCTTCAAGGGGGTGCGGCTCGATGACCCCGAGGGGGTCAAGGCCACGCGCGCTGAGGAATCTCTCAATCGGACCGTGGCAGGCGTGGGCCCGTGGATTCGGCACCGGTTCGAGATGGCCGGGTGGTACTGCCTGGCCTTCATCCACGTGGACGGCAGGCATGTGGACTTCTCGCCCGGTACGAAGGATCTCGGGCCCGTGACGTTTACGCTCAACTGGATGGCGCGCCGATTCACGGTGCTGAGCCTTGCGCGCACCGACTACCGGCCGCCCATGCTGGCTGAGCGCTTCTCGGGATTTCTCAGCGAGAAGGAATCCGTCCTGCTCGACGGAACCAACATCCTGCACACGGATACCAACCCACACAACATCATGGTTTCCGACGCCGGGAAAAACGCCTACGTTGTGGATTGGGCCATGCCTGCCGTCGGCCCCGCCTGGGTGGACATGGCAAATACGGCCGTGCGGCTCATGGAAGCGGACCAGCCAGACGAAGATGCCCTTGCCTGGTTGGGTGGCTTCGACGCATGGAAGACGGCCGATCCGAAAGCCGTGAAGGCATACGTGGACGCGACGTGTCGGCAGTGGTCGGCGCGGGTCGGAGAGCAGGCGGCGAGGCGCAGCAACCGGCGCTTTTCCGTGCTGCTGGAGTACCCGCGCACCGAGCCCCGGGCGGCCCGTGGTCGCCGCTTGAGGGACACATGACCTTGCCGATGCGAGATAGGAGGCGGGGGGCCGTGCCTTCGGCGCCCCCTTGCCTCCCTTCTTATGTGGGCAACGAGTCGGAGGCTGGCCAAAGTGCCCGGTTGGCGACCGAAGTGCCCGGTTGGCGAGAGGTCGCCAAGATCAATGGGTCAGCGGGGCGGGAGGAGCCGGAACTCGTTGCCGTCGGGGTCGGCCAGCACCACCGCGCCGTGCTCGTCCGGTATGGAGGCCGTGCGGGTCGCTCCGAGGGAGAGAAGGCGCTCGACCTCGGCCTGCTGGTCGCCGTGGCCGGGGACGGCCAGGTCGAAGCGCAGCCGGTCGCGTCCGTGCTTCGGCAGCAGCGGGGGACCGCCCCAGGTGATCTTCGTGCCGCCGTGTGGGGACTGGATCGCGGTCTCCTCGTCCTGGTCCCAGACCAGCGGCCAGTCCAGCGCCTTGCTCCAGAAGTACCCGACCGCCTGGGAACCGTCGCAGGCGAGCGCCCCGATGAACCCGCAGTCGGCGAGGAAGGTGTTGCCCGCCGGGATCACGCAGAACTCGTTGCCCTCGGGGTCGGCGAGCACCACATGGCCCTCCTCGGGCCGTTGGCCTATGTCGATGTGCCGGGCGCCCAGTTCCAGCGACCGCGCCACGGTCTTCTCCTGGTCGTCGGGGGAGGCGCTGGTCAGGTCGAAGTGGATGCGGTTCTGGCCCCACTTCGGGTCCTGGGAGGGGGTGAAACGGAGCCCGAAGCCGGTCTCCTCGGCGGGCAGGACTTCCGCGGCGCCGTCCAGGGAGTCGCCGGCCGCTTCCCGGCCCAGCACACCGCCCCAGAAGCGGGCGAGGAGGAGGGGATCGTGCGCGTCGAAGCGGAGTGCGTCAAGGCGAAGGGGCATGTGGGGCATGTGAGGGGATCTCCGGTGGGGGTGGGTGGGGTCAGAGGGTGGTGAAGAGGTCGTGGAGGGGGGAGGGGGTCTGGTCGGGGTGGAGGGCGTCGACCAGGAGGCGGCCGTAGCGGATCTTGCGGCCCTTCTTGGTGCCGAGGAAGCGGCGCAACTGCTGCTCCGGGGGGCGGCCCCGGTGTGCGGGCTGGCTCTGGAAGGTCGTCCAGGCGCGGAGGTCGCCGGCCGCCCGGACGATGTCCTCGACCCGGGCGGCACCCAGAGCGCGGATGAGTTCGTCCTCCAGGTCTGCCACGCAGACGAAGAAGCGGTCGTGCGATGACGCTCCGGCCCGGGTCAGTCCGCGCTCGTAGTAGCCCCGTTCCCGCTGGTCGCAGAGGCCGGTGAGGCGCAGGCCGAGGCCGGGTGGCCCGAGGAGTCCGGCGTAGCGGCCTACGCTCATGGCTCCGCCCATCGGCACCACGCACACCCCCTCGGCGGCCAGGTCCCGGCCGCGCCGGGCGGCCAGCGCCTCCACGGCGGCGAGGTCGCTCAGCCCCTCCAGCAGCACGGCCGTCCGCACCCCGTGCTCCATGGCCAGCTCACGGGCGGGTTCACCGGGGCCGCCGGACGCCCAGTCGGCGACTGCGGCCCGTAGTTCCGCCGTCTCCGGGTGGGAGGGTCGTGTTTCCGCCATGGAGGGGAGTCTGCACTTCCGTCGGCGGAAGGGCACGGGATTTTGCGGCGGTGGGGGCGGTGCCGGGCGGTGCGGG
Source organism: Streptomyces sp. NPDC046887 (assembly GCF_040644755.1). Lineage (NCBI taxonomy): Bacteria > Bacillati > Actinomycetota > Actinomycetes > Kitasatosporales > Streptomycetaceae > Streptomyces > Streptomyces sp. NPDC046887. Next base: position 88,348 of record NZ_JBEYXH010000029.1, on the reverse strand, counting down.
GATGGCTGCCTGGTGGCGGCTACCCGGCTGGTGGGTGCTCCGCTCGGGCCCGCTCCGCCTCCGTTCGTATGCGTGTGGCCGCGGCGACCAGTTCGGCGTTGGAGGCGGCCGGGGTGCCGTCCGGGAGCAGCAGGGTGTCCTCCAGGCCGATCCGGGTGTCCAGGCCGAGATGGAGCGCCAGCCGCAGCACCGGCCAGGCGCCGCCGTCCTCGCCGTGCAGCAACACCGGCACACCCGCCGGCGGCGCGGCTTCCTCCAGCAGGGCCCGGGCGGTACGCGGTGCCGTGGCCGGGTCGGTGTCCGTCACCTCCGCCAGCACCCGCGCCACCCGGGGCGCCAGCGGTGAGGCGGCGAACAACCGCGCACCGGGCGTGCCCGACCAGAGGCCGGCCTCCACCGCCACCCCGCGCTCCAGCAGCGCCGCGGCGACCTCCTCGGCGCCCGGCTCATGCCAGTTGACCGAGGCCAGGTCGGGCAGCACCGTCCAGGCGCGGATCCGCTCCACCCGCCGTATCGGGTCGGGCTCCGCCCAGGCGCCGGTGGTGACGCCGACCGGCACGTCCACCGCCGCCCGTATCGCCTCCACCGTCTCGGCGACCAGCCGGCCGGACACACTGTCCTGGCCGCAGGGCGTCTTGGGGTGCACATGCACCTCCGCGGCACCGGCGGCGACCGCCCGCGCGGCCGACCGGGCCATCGCCTCCGGGGTCATCGGCACGGCCGCCGACTCCCCGGCGGTCCGGGCGCCGTTCAGGCAGGCCTGGATGAGGCCTTGGGCGGCGGGCCCGGCCGCATGCTGGTCCACGATCCCGTTCATGCTCTCGATGGTGGCAGCCGCCACTGACAATGGGACCGGTGTACCGGCGCGTGTGGCGAGACCTCGCCACCGGACCACGGGACTCGGCTACGCCACCGAGGCCAGCTGCTCCCGGTGCCGCCGTTCCTGCTTGGCCGCCGCCAGCGCCTCCGGGGTGAGCACCGGCTGCGGTACGACCACTCCGCACCCGGTGCACACCGGGCCGTGCCAGGGCTCGTTCGACAGTTCCGGGCGCCAGACGATCCCGGCGTCCGCGCACACCGGGCAGCGCTTCCCGGGGTCGGCCTCCAGTGCGGAGATCAGCCGCCGCAGCGCCTCCGCGAGCGGCAGCGTCGGGTGCAGGGACGGGTCGTCGCACCGCGCCACCCCGTAGCCGCCCCAGGTCCGCCGGTGCCAGTCGTCGAACGACCCGGGCCTCCGCAGCCCGTCGTGCTTCTCCTTCTTGCGGCGCTCGGCGAACCTCTCCTCGTAGGAGAGCCACACCTCGCGCGCCTCCTCCAACTCCTCCAGCGCGGCCACCAGCCGCGCCGGATCCACTCCCCGGTCCTCCGGGTGGAACCGGTGCCTGGTGCACAGATGGTGCCAGGTCGCCCGATGCCCGTAAGGGGCGAAGCGTTCCAGGCACTTGCGCAGCGAGTAGCGCCGTAGCGCCAGATCGCATCGAGGGTCACGAACCTGTCTGGCGAGACTCCGGAAACCGGCCATTCGCACTGCCACCTCCGTCGCGGGGTACTTCGGCTCACGGAATGGACGTACGGGTGCCCGGTTCGGCTCCCGTAAAAAGCGGATGGACCCCGTCCATGGCGCATCTGGCGTGAATTGCCCCAAGCGCGCCCGCCCCGTGCGCCCCACACGCCCATCGCGCGCCCCCTGGTCGGGGGATTTTCTGATGCCCGGTCAGCAGGCTCATGGAGGTACTCAATAGAGCAGGTACTTCCGGCGTACCGCGCGGAAGGCGGCCAGCTCGCGCCGCCAGGCGGCCACCACCTCCTCGGTGTCCGCGCCCGCGTCGATCATCGTGCGCACCCGCGCCGAGCCGGTCAGCTTGTCGATCCACTGGTCGGCCCGCCAGGCGAAACCGCTCCAGCTCCGCTTCGCCGTCACCAGCAGTCCGATCCCGGTGCGCACCGCGTCGAACGCCTCCCGGTCGTGGAGGTGCAGTTGCACCCCGCCGACCGTCTTCCCCTGGAACTTGGAGAAGGTGGGCGTGAAGTAGGCCTCCCGGAAGCGGACCCCGGGCAGCCCGAGGGCGTTGGCCGCCTCGGCCCACCGGCGGTCGATCCCCTCCGCGCCCAGCAGCTCGAAGGGCCGGGTGGTGCCCCGCCCCTCGGACAGATTGGTCCCCTCGAAGAGGCAGGTCCCCGCGTACACCAGGGCGGTCTCCGGCGTCGGCATATTGGGGCTCGGCGGCACCCAGGGCAGCCCGGTGGCGTCGAAGAAGTCGTCCCGGCGCCAGCCCGACATCCGTACCACCGACAGCTCGACCGGGCGCGCGGTCAGGAACTCCCCCCGGAACAGCAGCGCCAGCTCCGCCACCGTCATCCCGTGCGCCTGGGCGATCGGCTCCCGCCCGACGAAGGTGGCGAACGCCCGGTCGAGGACCGGGCCGGACGCGGCTCGGCCGGTCACCGGGTTCGGCCGGTCCAGGACGAGGAAGCGCTTCCCGGCCAGCGCGGCCGCCGCCATGCAGTCGTAGAGGGTCCAGATGTAGGTGTAGAAGCGGGCGCCCGCGTCCTGGATGTCAAACACCACGGTGTCCACCCCGGAGGCGGTGAAGACGTCCGCCAGCGGCTGCCCGCTCTTGAGGTACGTGTCGTAGACCGGCAGCCCGGTCGCCGGGTCGTCGTAGCGCCCCTCCGAACCGCCCGCCTGCGCGGTGCCCCGGAAGCCGTGCTCGGGCCCGAACACCGCCACCAGGTCCACCCGCTCGTCGGCGTGCATCACATCCACCAGATGGACGGCGTCGGCGGTGATCCCGGTCGGGTTGGTCACCACCCCGACCCGCTGCCCGGCCAGCTCCGCGTACCCTCCGGCGGCCAGCCGGTCGAACCCGGTGCGCACCCGCCGTCGTTCCCGTCCCCGTCCCTGCCCCCGTCCCCGTTCCCCGGCCGTTCGGGCGGCGGCCGGTCCGGCCCCGGCCGCGGTCACCGCGGCGGCCGCTCCCACCGCACCGCCCGCGGCCAGCAGACCTCTTCTGTCCACGCTCATCGACGCAACCTCCCCGATCGGGCACCGGATGATGCCGGGCGGCCCTGGCGACCGGCCGGGCCACGCACGCTAGCGCCGCCGAGGGCCCGGGGGAACGAGGCGGACCGGCCGGACCTGCCGCCGGTCGGCCGCTGTCCTTTCGGCTGCCATACCGACTGGTTAGTATGCGATGTCCATCGGTCCACGGGAGGCGGTCCGCCATGAGTACGCCCAGCAGCCCCAGCAGCCCCAGCAGCTCCACCAGGCCGGGTCAGTCCGGTCCGTCCGGCGACCTGCGGGGCGCCAAGGTCGTCGTCACCGGCGCGGGCGGCGGCATCGGCGCCGCGCTCGCCCGCCGGTTCGCCGCCGAGGGCGCCCGGGTGGTGGTCAACGACATCGACGCCGACCGGGCCAAGGCGGTGGCCGAGGAGATCGGGGCGATCGCCCTGCCCGGCGACGCCTCCGCGATCGCGGCCGAGGCCCGTGAGGCGCTCGGCGGCACCGTCGACGTCTACTGCGCCAACGCCGGACTGGCCTCGCCCGGTGACGCCTTCGCCGAGGAGGAGGTCTGGGCCGCCGCCTGGGACGTCAACGTCATGGCCCATGTCCGCGCCGTGCGCACCCTGCTGCCCGAGTGGCTGGAGCGCGGCTCCGGGCGGTTCGTCTCCACCGTCTCGGCCGCCGGGCTGCTCACCATGGTGGGCGCCGCCCCGTACAGCGTTTCCAAGCACGGCGCGTACGCCTATGCCGAATGGCTCTCGCTCACCTACCGCCACCGCGGCCTGAAGGTGCACGCCATCTGCCCGCAGGGGGTGCGCACCGACATGCTCACCGCCGCCGGCTCGGCCGGGGAGCTGGTCCTCGCCCCCACCGCCATCGAGGCCGAGGACGTAGCCGAGGCGCTGATGGACGGGATCGCCTACGACCGCTTCCTGATCCTGCCGCACCCGGAGGTGGCCCGGTACTACCAGGCGCGGGCGAGTGACCCCAAGCGCTGGCTGGCCGGGATGAACCGGGTCCAGCGGGCCTGGGAGAACGGCTGACGGCCGGGCCGTGAGCCCGCCTGGGAAGGCCGCGGTACGGGGGAGAGCGGGGCGGAGCGGCGGGCGGCGGACCGGCGGTGGGAAGATCCTGGGGCGGGGCACGCGTTTTCGGACGAGTGCCGGGACGGCGAGTGCCGGAGCGGTGAGTGCCGGGACGGCGGATGCCCGAGCGACGAGCGCCGGAGCGACGGGCGCCGGCATGCGTATGGTACGGCGGCCCCGCGCACGGACGGCCGGTGAGAGCGAGAGGACAGGTGTCGGCGGTATGGCCACGACGACGGACGGGAGCGAGCTGCCCGTCCCCCACAGGCTGCTGGCCACGGCGACCCGGCTCTTCGCCGAGCAGGGCTACGACCGCACCTCGGTCCAGGAGATCGTGGAGGCGGCCGGCGTCACCAAGGGCGCCCTCTACCACTACTTCGGGTCCAAGGAGGACCTGCTCCACGAGGTGTACGCGCGGGTGCTGCGGCTCCAGCAGGAGCGGCTGGACGCCTTCGCCGAGGCCGACGCGCCGGTGGAGCGCCGGCTGCGGGACGCCGCCGCCGACGTGGTGGTCACCACCATCGACAACCTGGACGACGCCGCCATCTTCTTCCGCTCCATGCACCACCTCGGCCCGGAGAAGAACAAGCAGGTCCGCGCCGAGCGCCGGCGCTACCACGAGCGGTTCCGGGCGCTGGTCGAGGAGGGGCAGAACAGCGGGGTGTTCTCCTCCGCCACCCCGGCCGACCTGGTGGTGGACTACCACTTCGGCTCGGTCCACCATCTGTCCACCTGGTACCGCCCGGACGGGCCGCTCACCCCCCAGCAGGTCGCCGACCACCTGGCCGACCTGCTGCTGCGCGCCCTGCGCCCGTAGCACCCCCGGCAGACGCCGGGAAGGCGAACGGGCGGCCGGACCGTCCACCGGTCCGGCCGCCCGCCCGCTTGCGTACCGCCTGGATCAGTTGGCGTTGACCAGGTCGTGCGCCGGTACGGTCACCGTGCGCTTGCCGGGCTTGCCGCCCAGCACGACCTTGCGCAGCGCGCTGTTGTTGTTGAGGTTGGTCTCCTTCAGTCGCTTCTCCGGGTTGGCCAGCACCTGGATGTAGTACGTGCCGTTGGGGACGTTGGTGATGTCGAAGGACTGGCCCGGCAGGTCCTGGGTGTAGGTGTCACCGGAGCCGACGTCCAGCACCTCGCGGACGGAGATCGAGTTCTCCTGGCCGCAGGCGGTGGACAGGTCGGTGTTGTACGGGTGCCAGTTGGCGCCCTTCACCGTGTAGTCGACCGCGTCCGTGTTGGCCAGGCAGAAGGCCTCCTTACCGCTGCGCACGGCCTCCTTCTGGTCCGCCTTCAGCAGCCGGTAGCTGGCGAAGTCGGTGAAGTGCCAGTGCACATGGCCCGGGCGCGGGTCCCACTCCATGGTGCCGGTCGGGGTGTAGCCGACCTGCTTGCCCTTGGCGTCGTAGAAGTACTGGAAGGCGTCCATCTTGGCCTTGCCCGGAGTGCGGAAGCCGTCCACCACGAGCTGCGCCGGACCGGCGTTCCAGACGTTGGCGCTGAAGGCCAGGTAGTCCTTGTTGGGGACGTCCTTGCCGCCGTCGCTGATGGTGATGCCGTACGCCGGCAGCGAGCGCAGGTCGGGCTTGGGGACGTTCGGGACGGCGGCCCGGCCGGTGGGCCGCTTGGCCAGCGGCTTCAGGGCGGGCGCCTGGCGGGAGCCGTCGGTGCGGCCACCGGTGTCACCGACCCGCAGCGACCGTCCGGCGGCCTGCTTCTTGGCCGCCCACGGCAGGGCCGGCGGGGCGGCCTTCAGCGGGCCGTGGCCCACGTTGTACGAGGGACCCGCGCCGCTCGTCTCCGGGGCGCCCGCCTGGACGGGCGTCGGCTCGTGGCCCGGCATCTGGTGGCCCTCGTGGCCAGTGGAGGCCCCGTGCGCGGCGCCGTGGCCGGCGGCGTGCCCGCCGGTCTTGGCGGAGCGGGCGGCGGCGCCCTGCGCCTCCTCCTCGTAGCTCTTCTCCACCACGGTCACCTTGACGGTGGCCGGCTTGTCCGCGATGCCGAACAGGTCGCGGTACTTCTTGGCCACGCCGACCTTGGCGGTGTACGCGCCGACCGGCAGCTTCACCGGGGCGTCGCTGTAGGCGCCCGCGTAGGTGTTGGCGGCCCAGCCCTTCTCGACGCCCCAGACCGAGCCGAGGGTGAAGGCGTTGGTCGGGCAGCTCTCCGGATACTTGGAGGTGGAGGGCGCGTCGGGGCGCACCCGGCCGCTGGCGTTGTTCGGGCAGAAGGCCTCGGAGCGGGAGAGGACCTTCTTGCCGGCCTTGTCGGTGAGGGTGATCTCCACAAAGCCGGGCAGCCCGGAGAAGTCCTTCACCGTGCCCTTGGGCAGCGTCTTGGCCTTCGCCTTGCCGCCCTCGTAGACGGTCTGGGTGATGGTCACCGGGTCCTTGTAGGACTTCCGGGTCACCTTGAGCTCCAGCGGCGTCCCCTCGGCGGTGAGGTAGGTGCCGAGGTCCAACCAGACGCCCGGCTCCTCCTTCCAGGAGGTGAGCGTCACCGCGTTGGTCGCGGCGATCAGGCTGAGCTTGGGCCCGGTGGGGGCCTTCGCCGCCTCGGGCGCGGCGGCGACGACGCCGGCGGTCACGGCGGTCACGGCGAGGGCCGTGGTGCCGGCGAGCAGCGGACGCCGCAGCCGGGTGGTGCGGGTTCTGGTCATCGTTCCCTCGTCTTCCGGGTACTGCGGGAAGAAAGCAGGGCGGCGGGCGGCAGGTGCGCGACCGTGGAGTCGTCTGCCGGACCGGCGCGGTGAGGGGCGCTTGCTGTGCCCGAGCTGTGAGAGGCGCCGCCCGGTCGCCCGGTTGTCCGGAGGGAGGGAAGCCCCCGGAGATTGGCCGGATCCCGTCGAGGGGGACGAGATCCGGCCGTTGACCGGTGAGTTACTTACCTGGGTGCGGTGATTCTGGTAGGGGAAAACGGCTGCGGTGTCAGCTCCCGGCGGGCGTCTACCGCTTCAGCTCCCGGCGGGCGTGTACCGCTTCAGCTCCCGGCGGGCCAGCGAGCGCTGGTGCACCTCGTCCGGGCCGTCGGCCAGCATCAGGGTCCGGGCGCCCGCCCACAGTTCGGCCAGCGGGAAGTCCTGGCTCACCCCGCCTGCCCCGTGCAACTGGACGGCCCGGTCGAGGATGTCCACCACGGCCCGGGGGGTGGCGATCTTGATGGCCTGGATCTCGGTGTGCGCGCCCCGGTTGCCGACGGTGTCCATCAGCCAGGCGGTCTTGAGTACCAGCAGCCGCAGCTGCTCCACCGCCACCCGGGCGTCCGCGATCCACTCCTGGACCTGGCCCTGTGCGGCCAGCGGCCTGCCGAAGGCGGTCCGGGACACCGCCCGGCGGCACATCAGCTCGATCGCCCGCTCGGCCATGCCGATCAGCCGCATGCAGTGGTGGATACGGCCCGGGCCCAACCGGGCCTGAGCGATGGCGAATCCGCCGCCCTCCTCGCCGATCAGGTTCGCCGCCGGGACCCGCACATCCTCGAACACCACCTCGGCGTGGCCGCCGTGGGAGTGGTCCTCGTACCCGTACACCCGCATCGCGCGGCGGACGTCGACCCCGGGGGTGTCCCGGGGGACCAGGACCATCGACTGCTGGCGGCGGACGTCCGGGCCGTCCGGGTCGGTCTTGCCCATCACGATGAAGACGGCGCAGTCGGGGTTCATGGCGCCGGAGATGTACCACTTGCGGCCGTTGATCAGATAGTCGCCGCTGCCGTCGGCGGCCCGGTCGATCCGGGTCTCGATATTGGTCGCGTCCGAGGAGGCCACCTCCGGCTCGGTCATCGCGAACGCCGAGCGGATCTCACCGGCGAGCAGCGGTTCCAGCCACTGCTTGCGCTGCGCCTCGGAGCCGAACTGGGCCAGCACCTCCATGTTCCCGGTGTCCGGGGCGGCGCAGTTCAGCGCGGTGGGCGCCAGGTGCGGGGAGCGCCCGGTGATCTCGGCGAGCGGCGCGTACTGGAGGTTGGTCAGCCCGGCCCCGTACTCCTCGTCGGGCAGGAAGAGGTTCCACAGCCCCTGCCGCCGGGCCTCGGCCTTCAGCTCTCCCACCACCGCCGGGGTGTCCCAGGGCGAGGCGAGCGCGGCCCGCTGCTCCTCGGCCACCGGCTCGGCCGGGTACACATGCTCGTCCATGAAGGCGAGCAGCCGGGCCCGCAGCTCCTCGGTGCGCGCGTCGAACGCGAAGTCCATGATCGGCTCAGCCTTCCGTGAGGGAACGCGGGGAGTGCGGGGTGCGCAGGGTGCGCAGGCCGTGGTCGGTGAAGACCGGCACCAGCTCGCCGATCCGGTCGAAGCCGGCGCCCACGGTCTGCCCGAGGGTGTAGCGGTAGTGGATGCCCTCCAGGATCACCGCGAGCTTGAACCAGGCGAACGCGGTGTACCAGGCGATCGCGGAGGTATCCCGGCCGGAGCGGGCGGCGTACCGCTCGACCAGCTCGCCGGCGCTCGGGTGCCCGGCGGCGGTCGCCGTGGTGGAGATGGGGGAGCCGGGCAGGTCCAGCGGGGTGCTGTACATCACCAGCAGCCCCAGATCGGTGAGCGGGTCGCCGAGCGTGGACATCTCCCAGTCCAGCACCGCCGCCACCCGGTCCTCGTCGTCCAGCAGCACGTTGTCCAGCCGGTAGTCGCCGTGGACGACGGTGGGGGCGGGGGAGTCGGGCAGCGCCCGGCCAAGCCCGGCGTGCAGCTCCTCGATACCGGCCAGTTCACGGCTGCGGGAGGCGTCCAGTTGCTTGCCCCAGCGGCGCAGCTGGCGGTCGAGGAAGCCCTCCGGCCGGCCGAAGTCCGCCAGGCCGACCGACTCCGGGTCCACCGCGTGCAGTTCGACCAGGGTGTCCACCAGGCCGAGGACGGCCGCCCGGACCCGCTCCGGGCCGAGCGGGGCGAGCTGCTCGGCGGTCCGGTACGGCGTACCCGCCACCTGCTCCATCACATAGAACGGCGCCCCGAGCACCGACTCGTCCTCGCAGAGCGCGAGCGGTTCGGGCACCGGCACCGCCGTCGGGTGCAGGGCGCTGATCACCCGGTGCTCGCGCCGCATGTCATGGGCGGTCGCCAGCACATGGCCGAGCGGCGGCCGGCGCACCACCCAGCTGCCGGTGCCGTCGGTGACGGTGTACGTGAGGTTGGAGCGGCCGCCCTCGATCAGCCGGCCGGTCAGCGGCCCGGCCACCAGGCCGGGCCGGACGCGGTCCAGGAAGCCGCGCAACTGCTCGGGGTCGAGGCCGGGCGGCGGGGCTGGACTCATCGGGGGCACCTCCGGGGCGGCTTCCGGACGCCCGCGGAGGCGGGCCCGGGTCGGGTCGGCGATCTACTGGAGGCAGTCTGACCGACCAGTCGGTATGCCGTCCAGTGCGCGCCCCGGCCCGCGCCCCGTCGCCCGGTGGCTCAGGGGCCCGCCCCCGAGCCCGGTGCCCGGTGGCTCAGTGGTCGTCCCAGTGCCCGTCGTGGGCGGCGTGCCGGTGGCCGTCGTGCAGATAGTCGAGGTGGTCCCCGTGGGTGACGGCGGGATGCCCGCAGCCCTCGCCGTGCTCATGGGCGTGGCCGCTGTGCGCGATGTGCTCGCCGGGCTCGCACTCGTCCCAGTGACCGGAGTGCTCGCGGTGCAGATGCCCGTCATGGGCGTAGTCGAGATGGTCGCCGTGGGTCACGGGGGTGTGGCCGCAGTCGGGTCCGTGGGTGTGGTCGTGCGGGGTGTGTTCCTGGTGCTGGAGCGTCGCCATGGCCGGCTCCCTCGCATCCGTATGGGTGATATATCCAGCTTAGGACGGTTTATCCGGCCCCGTGGTGACGCCGAGAGGACCTCCGCTCACACCAGCGGTGCCGCGCTCACTTCGGCAGGGCCCCGCTCACACCAGCAACGCGACCGCGAAGCAGGCCAGCGCCAGCGCGCAGGCGGCCGCCGCCGTGGCCGTGCGCGGGGTCAGCCCCGGCGGGCGGGGTGCCGCCAGCGCCCGCATCCTGCGGTGGGCCACCGCCAGGAACGCCACCCAGACCAGCAGCGACAGCGCCGCCCCGAGCACCCTCACCGGATCGGCCGGTCCGTCGGCCACGCACTGCCGGGCCGCCAGCACGGCCGCGACCGTCGCCGAGAGGGTGGTCCGCCGCCAGGCCAGCCGGGTGCGTTCCGGCTGGAGCCCCGGGTCGCGCACCGTCCCGCCGGCCGGGCCCGCCGCCATCAGCCGTGCCAACGCAGCAGCACGGCGAGCACCATGGTCGCGGCGACCGCGCCGACCGCCAGGCTCAGCAGCGCGGGGAAGCGGCTGACCGGCAGGTCCTCGCCGCGCCGCATGGCCCGCTCGCACCGCACCCAGTGGTTGACCGCCCGCAGCGCGCACAGCGCCCCGGCGGCGAGCAGCGCCAGGGCCAGCCCCACCCGGGCGCCCCAGCGCAGGTCCGGCAGGAACTGGTCGACCGCGAAGCCGCCGCCGACCAGGGCGAGCGCGGTGCGCACCCACGCCAGGAAGGTGCGCTCGTTGGCGAGGGAGAACCGGTAGTCGGGGGTGTCCCCCTCCTCCCGGATCCGGCGCGGCGCGAACCAGAGCCGCAGATCCCGCCGCAGATCCCGCAGGAAGTCGCTCACATGATCACACTAACGGGGTGGCCTGCTCCCGGCGCTGCTGGAGGTCTCCGTCCAGAAGTCCCGCAGCAGCCGGTACGCGGCCAGCCCGTCCGGCACCCAGGGCCAGTCGCCGAGCCGCGCCCGTACCTCCTCCTCCGGCAGGAAGGCGTGCCAGGCCACCTCCTCCACCTGCGGCCGCACCGGCAGCGCGCAGCGCACCTGGTACACCGTCGACCACCAGGAACCGAACCCGCCGGCGTCCTCGTACAGGAACCGGAACAGCGGCTGCGGCCGCTCCAGCCCTCGTACCCCCAGCTCCTCCTCCGCCTCGCGCAGCGCGGCCGCGTCGTACCCCTCGCCCGCGCCGACCACGCCGCCCACGAACATGTCGTAGTGGGACGGGAAGAGCAGCTTCCCGGGCGTGCGGCGGTGCACGAAGATCCGCCCCTCCGCGTCCCGTACCAGCACGAACACGCAGCGGTGGCGCAGCCCCAGGGCGTACACCTCGCCCCGGGCCCGCTGCCCCACCACCCGGTCCCGCTCGTCCACCACGTCCAGGATCTCGTCCGCCGGGTTCACCGGCCGCTGCGGATCGGTCAGATCAGTCATGCAGGCATGGAACCACCCTCGGATCCCGCGAGGCGCCCCCGTCCGGACCGTTGACGTGTTACCCCCGGGTACGGAGGATCGAGCCCGGGAGCGGAGGACCGCGCCGGGGAGTGAGAGGAACGGGAAGCCCATGGCGTACGACGCCGATGTGATCGTGATCGGGGCGGGGCTGGCCGGGCTGGTGGCCACCGCCGAGCTGGTGGACGCCGGACGCAGTGTCATCCTGCTCGACCAGGAGCCCGAGCAGTCCCTCGGCGGCCAGGCGCACTGGTCCTTCGGCGGGCTCTTCCTGGTCGACTCGCCCGAGCAGCGCCGGATACGCATCCGCGACAGCCGCGCCCTCGCCCTCCAGGACTGGCTGGGCACCGCCGGCTTCGACCGCCCCGAGGACCACTGGCCGCGTCAATGGGCCGAGGCGTACGTGGACTTCGCGGCCGGCGAGAAGCGGCCCTGGCTGCACCGGCAGGGGGTGCGCCTCTTCCCGGTGGTCGGCTGGGCCGAGCGCGGCGGCTACGACGCCACCGGCCACGGCAACTCGGTGCCGCGCTTCCACATCACCTGGGGTACGGGCCCCGGGCTTCTCGCCCCCTTCGAGCGGCGGGTGCGCGCGGGCGCCGAACGGGGCCTGGTCCGGTTCGCCTTCCGGCACCGGGTCACCGGCCTGTCCCGTACCGCCGGCGCCGTGGACACCGTCACCGGCGAGATCCTCGCCCCCTCCGACGCCGAGCGCGGCACCGCCTCCTCCCGCGAGGTGAGCGGCGCCTTCGAGTACCGCGCCCAGGCGGTGATCGTCACCTCCGGCGGCATCGGCGGCAACCACGACCTGGTCCGCGCCCACTGGCCGAAGCGGCTCGGCGCCCCGCCCGAGAAGCTGCTCTCCGGCGTCCCCGCCCATGTGGACGGGCTGATGCTGGACGTGGCGGGCGCGGCTGGGGCGCGGCTGGTCAACCGGGACCGGATGTGGCACTACACCGAGGGCATCGAGAACTGGAACCCGATCTGGGCCCGGCACGGCATCCGGATACTGCCCGGCCCGTCCTCGCTCTGGCTGGACGCCACCGGCCGCCGGCTGCCCGTCCCGCTCTTCCCCGGCTTCGACACCCTCGGCACCCTGGAGCACATCACCCGCTCCGGGCACGGCCACACCTGGTTCGTGCTCAACCAGCGGATCATCGGCAAGGAGTTCACCCTCTCCGGCTCCGAGCAGAACCCCGACCTGACGGGCCGCTCGGTACGCGGGGTGATCGACCGGGCCCGCGCCGACGTCCCGGCCCCGGTCAAGGCGTTCATGGACCACGGCGCCGACTTCGTGGTGGAGCGCGACCTCGCCTCCCTGGTCCGGGGGATGAACGCCCTCACCAAGGAGCCGCTGATCGACGAGGCGGCACTGCGCCGGGAGATCACCGCGCGGGACCGGGAGATCGCCAACCCGTTCACCAAGGACCTCCAGATCACCGCGATCCGGGGCAGCCGCCGCTACCTGGGCGACCGCCTCATCCGCACCGCCACCTTGCACCGCATCCTGGACCCGACCGCCGGACCGCTCGTCGCCGTGCGCCTGAACATCCTCACCCGCAAGTCGCTGGGCGGCCTGGAGACCGACCTCTCCTCCCGGGTGCTCACCGACGGCGGCGAGCCGCTGCCCGGCGTCTACGCGGCTGGGGAGGCCGCCGGCTTCGGCGGCGGGGGAGTGCACGGCTACCGCTCCCTGGAGGGCACCTTCCTCGGCGGCTGCCTCTTCTCCGGCCGCGCCGCGGGGCGGGCCGCGGCCCGCGAGGTGGGCTGACTTCACGTCAGGGGGGTCGCGAGGTGGGGTGACGGGTCAGGGGCAGCGCGCCAGGTGTTCCACCACCCGGAAGCGCTCGGCGATGACCAGGGTGGTGTCGTCCACCGTGAACTGCGGGTCGCCCACCGCCGTACGCACCGGTTCGCTGTGCCAGAACTCCTCGTGCGCCGCGCGCCACTGCGCCACCGTGGCGTACCCCTCGCCCTCGTCCAGGGCGTGCCGCAAATCCACCTGCCCCAGGGGCAGCACCCGCACCCCGGTCACCTCCACCACGGCCACCGCGCGGTCGGCGGAGTCGACCAGCACCGACCGGTCCCCGGGCCGGGGCAGCGGCTCGCCCTCGGCCTCGTACTCCGCCACCAGACCCGTGGTGGAGGTCTTCTCCCCGGCGAGCACCGCGGCCACCAGCTGCTCGCGCAGCGGGCCGGGGAAACCCAGCAGATACGGGGGCAGGGCGGCGGTGTCGAACGGCTCGTGGGGCATGCGGCGAGTGTTCACCGCACGCCCCACGGACGTCCATCGTTTTACCGCCCCGGGCGGGACGCCCTTGCCGGGGCCGCAGCCGGTGTCACAACACCAGCGACAGCAGCAGCACGAACACGATCCCGCACACCGAGATGATCGTCTCCATCACCGACCAGGTCTTGATCGTCTGGCCGACGGTCATCCCGAAGTACTCCTTCACCAGCCAGAACCCGGCGTCGTTCACATGGCTGAAGAAGAGCGAGCCCGCGCCGATCGCCAGCACCAGCAGCGCCGCGTGCGTGGTCGACATATCCGCCGCCAGCGGCGCCACCAGGCCCGCCGCCGAGATCGTCGCCACCGTCGCCGAACCGGTCGCCAGCCGGATCGCCACCGCGATCAGCCAGCCCAGCAGCAGCGCCGGGATCGACCAGTTCTCGGAGAACTCCAGGATCATCCGGCCCACCCCGATGTCGATCAGGGTCTGCTTGAAGCCGCCGCCGGCGCCGACGATCAGCAGCACACCCGCGATCGGGGCGAGCGAGGACTCCACGGTCGAGGAGAGCCGCCCCCGGGTGAACCCGGCCGCCCGGCCCAGCGTGAACATCCCCACGAGCACCGCCGCGAGCAGCGCGATCAGCGGCTGGCCGACGATGTCGGTGACCCGCTGGAGGTGGTTCTCCGGGTCGTCCACCACGATCTCCACCAGCGCCTTGACCAGCATCAGCACCACCGGCAGCAGCACGGTGGCCACCGTGGCGCCGAAGCTGGGACGGCGGTCGAGGTCCTCCGAGGCGCGCTGCGGGATCATCCGGTCCGGGGCCGGGATGTCCACCCAGCGGGCCGCGTAGCGGGAGAAGAGCGGACCGGCGATGATCACCGTCGGGATGGCCACCACCAGGCCGAGCGCCAGCGTCACCCCCAGGTTGGCCCCGATGGCGTCGATCGCGACCAGCGGACCGGGGTGCGGCGGGATGAGCCCGTGCATCACCGACAGTCCGGCCAGCGCCGGGATGCCGATCCGCATCAGCGAGTAGTTGCCGCGCTTGGCCACCAGCAGCACCACCGGGATCAGCAGCACGATGCCGACCTCGAAGAAGAGCGGCAGCCCGATCACCGAGGCGATCAGCACCATCGCCCAGGGCATGGCCCGCCCGCTCGCCCGGGCCAGGATGGTGTCCACGATCTGGTCCGCGCCGCCCGAGTCGGCGAGCAGCTTGCCCAGGATGGCGCCCAGCGCGATGAGCACACCGACGCCCGCGACGGTCGCGCCGAGGCCGGTGGTGAAGGAGGCGATGGTGTCGCCCAGCGGCGCGCCCGCGAAGGCGCCCAGCAGGAGCGAGCCGATGGTCAGCGCCAGGAAGGCGTGGAGCTTGAACCGGGTGATGAGTACGACGATGACGGCGATGCCCGCCAGGACGGCGATGCCCAGTTGGGCGTTGCCGGCCGAGGTGATCGGCTCGGCGGCGCCGGCTGCCAGCATCTCGACGTTGAGACTGGTCACAGGGGGTCCTCGGGTAGGTCGCGGGGCCCGGCGGTTCGCCGGACGGGCGGGGAGAGAGGGGGAGGGGCTCGGAGGGCCTGACGGGGTAACGAGGCCGGGGCTGTGGCTTTACGGGGCTTGGATCTCTACGGGGCCGGGACGGGGGTCCTACGGGGCTGGATCTCTACGGGGCCGGGGTCGGGTGCTACGGGGCCGGGGCGGGGCGCTGCTCGCGCGGCGGCGGTACGAGGTCGGGACCCGGGCCACCCCGGTCGGCGGCCACCTCCGCGCCCCCGGCGGGCGCCCCCGCTCCACCCAGCGCGGCGACGGCCCGCTCGGCGATCTGCTCCGGGGTGCCGGCCACATCGACCGCCACCCCGGCCTCGTCACCGCCCAGCGGCTGGAGCGCGGCGAACTGGGAGTCCAGCAGCGCGGTCGGCATGAAGTGGCCCTTCCGCTCGGCCATCCGCCGCTCCACCAGGGCCCGGTCACCGGTCAGATGGAGGAAGACCGCGCCGGGGGCGGCGGCCCGCAGCCGGTCGCGGTAGGCCCGCTTCAGCGCCGAGCTGCTCACCACCCCGCCGAGCCCCGCCCGGCCGTGCGCCCACCGGCCGATGGCGTCCAGCCAGGGGGCGCGGTCCGCGTCGTCCAGCGGGACGCCGGCCGACATCTTGGCGATGTTCGCCTCCGGGTGGAAGTCGTCGCCCTCGGCGTAGGGGACGCCCAGGCGCTCGGCGACCAGCGGGCCGATGGTGGTCTTGCCCGTCCCGGCCACGCCCATCACGACGACGACCGGGGGGTTGTCCAGCTTCTCGGGGTTCTCCGGGTGGGTCATGGCGGAGTGTGCCTCGCTGTCCTGATGGCGGCCGCGGGGTCCTCGTCGACCTTGCGGGGCGGACGCCGGGAGCGGTGTCCGTCGCCGCACACTGAAACCCATCGGATACGACGTATTCAAGAGGTCGTGACCAAAAAGTCATACTTAATTGGCGACGCTAGGCTGAGCGCATGACGACTTCGGCCCGGGGGCTCCATACGCAGGTGCTGAACAGCCTGGGTCTGGCCATCACGGCCGGCGAGTACCCGCCCGGCAGCGTTCTGCGCACCGACGAGGTGGCCCAGCGGTTCGAGGTCTCCCGCACCGTGGTCCGCGAGGTGGTCCGGGTCCTAGAGTCGATGCACCTGGTGGAGTCCCGGCGCCGGGTCGGGGTGACGGTCCGGGCCGCCGAGCAGTGGAACGTCTACGACCCCCAGGTCATCCGCTGGCGGCTGGCCGGCGCCGACCGCCCGCGCCAGCTCCGCTCGCTGACCGTGCTGCGCTCCGCCGTGGAGCCGGTGGCCGCCGGGCTCGCCGCCGCCCACGCCACCCCCGAGCAGTGCCGGGAGCTCACCGAGCAGGCCCTCGGCATGGTCGCCACCTCGCGCGGCCGGCAGCTGGAGGCGTATCTGGTGCACGACATCGCCTTCCACCGGGTGGTGCTGAGCGCCTCCGGCAACGAGATGTTCGCCCGGCTCGGCGATGTGGTGGCCGAGGTGCTGGCCGGCCGCACCCACCACCAGGTGATGTTCGAGGACCCCGACCCGGCCGCGGTGACCCTGCACGTCCAGGTCGCCGAGGCGGTACGGGCCCGGGACGGCCGCCGCGCCGAGGAGCTCACCCGCGAGATCGCCGTGGGCGCCCTCAAGGAGCTGGACGTCCTCGCCCCCTGAGCCCGAGGGCGTCAGTGGTCCAGGGGTCGATGCGGCTACCCGGACGAACCTCGCTTATGCTGCGCACCGCCCGTCAACGTCGCGGCAACCTCAAATACCCCTCAAATCCGCCCGTACGTGACATGGGCCACAGCGTTACGGCGGTGTTGCCGTGACTATGTGACCTGGCCTTCTGCGTGGTGACCCACCCACTTCACCGGCGTACGGCGGCTCCTACCGCACGACCCCTCACAAAGGCGACTTCCCAGATGAGTGACCGCACCCTGGCTGCGGCCGACACCCAGAGCCCCGGTTCTCCGGCGGCGGCGGGCGCCCCCCACATCGACGCCGGTGACGCCGGTTACAGCAAGGACCTCAAGTCCCGGCACATCAACATGATCGCCATCGGCGGCGCGATCGGCACCGGGCTCTTCCTGGGCGCCGGCGGCCGCCTGGCGGGCGCGGGCCCGTCCCTGGCCATCGCCTACGCCGTCTGCGGCGTCTTCGCCTTCTTCGTCGTCCGGGCCCTCGGCGAGCTGGTGCTCTACCGCCCGTCCTCCGGCGCCTTCGTCTCCTACGCCCGTGAGTTCATGGGCGAGAAGGGCGCCTACTCGGCGGGCTGGCTGTACTTCCTCAACTGGTCGACCACCGCCGTCGCCGACATCACCGCGGCCGCGACCTACGCCCACTTCTGGGCCATGTTCAGCGACGTCCCGCAGTGGATCCTCGCCCTGATCGCCCTCGCGGTCGTGCTCGCCGCCAACCTCATCTCGGTGAAGTACTTCGGCGAGATGGAGTTCTGGTTCGCCATCGTCAAGGTCGCCGCGCTGGTGATCTTCATGCTGGTCGGCATCTTCCTGGTGGTCACCCAGCACGAGGTCGGCGGCCACACCCCGGGCCTGTCCACCATCACCGACAGCGGCGGCATCTTCCCGCTGGGCATGGTGCCGATGCTGATGGTCGTCCAGGGCGTCGTCTTCGCCTACGCCTCCGTCGAGCTGTGCGGTGTGGCGGCCGGTGAGACCGAGAACCCCGAGAAGATCATGCCGAAGGCGATCAACTCGATCATGTGGCGGGTGGGCCTGTTCTACGTCGGCTCGGTGGTGCTGCTCGCGCTGCTCCTGCCGTACACCTCGTACTCCGCCGGCCAGAGCCCCTTTGTCACCGTCTTCGACAAGCTGGGCATCCCCGGAGCGGCCGGCGTGATGAACCTGGTCGTGCTCACCGCCGCGCTCTCCAGCCTGAACTCCGGCCTCTACTCCACCGGCCGCATCCTGCGCTCGATGGCGATGGCCGGCTCCGCGCCGAAGTTCACCGCCCGGATGAACAAGGGCCAGGTGCCCTACGGCGGCATCCTGCTCACCGCCGCCTTCGGTGTGCTGGGCGTCGGCCTCAACTACGTCGTCCCCGGCGAGGCCTTCGAGATCGTGCTGAACCTCGCCTCCATCGGCATCCTCGGCACCTGGGGCATGATCATGCTCTGCTCGCTGCTGTTCTGGAAGCGCTCCGAGCAGGGCCGGGTCGAGCGCCCCTCGTACCGGCTGCCCTGGGCCCCGTACACCCAGATCGTCACCCTGGTCTTCCTGGTCACGGTGCTCGGCCTGATGTGGTGGGGCGGCGGCGTCGGCCGCACCACGGTCAACTGCCTGCCGCTGATCGCCGCGGCCCTGGTCGGCGGCTGGTTCGTGGTCCGCAAGCGGGTCACCGCGCTGGCCGCCGCCCGCCCCCTGGACTGACGGCCGACGGCACCGACCGCGACCCCCGCCGGAGCACCGCCCGGCGGGGGTCGCGGTGCGTGGCGGGTGCGCGATAGTGGACCGTACAGGCAACATCATCGAGGCGTGACGAAGGGACGGCGTGCCATGACGCAGCAGGTCCGAGGGGTGATCGCACCCGGACGCGACGAGCCGGTACGGGTCGAGACCATCACCATCCCCGACCCCGGACCCGGCGAGGCCGTGGTGAAGATCCAGGCCTGCGGGGTGTGCCACACCGATCTGCACTACAAGCAGGGCGGCATCAACGACGACTTCCCCTTCCTGCTCGGCCATGAGGCCGCCGGCACCGTGGAGTCGGTCGGCGAGGGCGTCACCGACGTGGCCCCCGGCGACTTCGTGATCCTCAACTGGCGGGCCGTCTGCGGCCAGTGCCGGGCCTGTCTGCGCGGCCGCCCCTGGTACTGCTTCGCCACCCACAACGCCCGGCAGAAGATGACCCTGGCCGACGGCACCGAGCTGACCCCGGCCCTGGGCATCGGCGCCTTCGCCGAGAAGACCCTGGTGGCCGCCGGGCAGTGCACCAAGGTGGACCCGGCCGCCTCCCCGGCCGTCGCCGGACTGCTCGGCTGCGGGGTGATGGCCGGCATCGGCGCCGCGATCAACACCGGGAACGTCGGCCGGGGCGACACGGTCGCCGTCATCGGCTGCGGCGGCGTCGGGGACGCGGCCATCGTCGGCTCCCGGCTGGCCGGCGCGGCCCGGATCATCGCCGTCGACGTGGACGACCGCAAGCTGGCCAAGGCCACCGAGGTCGGCGCCACCCACACCGTCAACTCCCGCACCACCGACCCGGTCGAGGCGATCCGCGAACTCACCGGCGGCTTCGGCGCGGACGTGGTCATCGAGGCGGTCGGCCGCCCCGAGACGTACACCCAGGCCTTCTACGCCCGCGACCTGGCCGGCACCGTCGTCCTGGTCGGTGTCCCCACCCCCGACATGAAGCTGGAGCTCCCCCTCCTCGACGTCTTCGGCCGCGGCGGCGCCCTGAAATCGTCCTGGTACGGGGACTGCCTGCCCTCCCGGGACTTCCCGATGCTCATCGACCTGCACCAGCAGGGCCGGATCGACCTGTCCGCCTTCGTCACCGAGACCATCGCCCTGGACGAGGTCGAGAAGGCCTTCGCCCGGATGCACGAGGGCGACGTCCTCCGCTCGGTGGTGGTCTTCTGATGTCCGCCGCCGTACGCGTCGACCACCTCACCACCTCCGGCACCTTCAGCCTGGACGGCGGCACCTGGGACGTCGACAACAACGTCTGGATCGTCGGCGACGACACCGAGGCGATCGTCATCGACGCCGCCCATGACGCCGAGGCCATCGCCGCCGCCGTGGGCGACCGCCGCCTGCTCGCCATCGTCTCCACCCACGCCCACAACGACCATATCGACGCCGCCCCCGCCCTCGCCGAGGCCACCGGCGCCCCGATCCTCCTCCACCCCGACGACCTCCCCCTCTGGCGCCAGACCCACCCGGACCGCGCCCCCGACGGCGAACTCACCGACGGCCAGGTCCTCACCGTCGCCGGCACCGAGCTGACCGTGCTGCACACCCCCGGCCACGCGCCCGGCGCCGTCTGCCTGCACGCGCCCGCCCTGACCACCGTCTTCACCGGGGACACCCTCTTCGCCGGCGGCCCCGGCGCCACCGGCCGCTCCTTCTCCTCGTTCCCCACCATCATCGACTCGCTCCGCGACCGGCTCCTCACCCTCCCCCCGGACACGGTCGTCCGCACCGGACACGGCGACACCACCACCATCGGCGACGAGGCCCCCCACCTCGCCGAATGGATCGAACGCGGCCACTGACCCCCTGCTCCGCACCCCCGGTCGAGACCACCGTCCCGGCCGGGGCTCAACGCCACTCGGCCAGCCGCCGCCCACTGTCGAACCGCAGCTCCGCCCCCGTCACGGGATCGGTGAACTCCAGCGCCCGCGCCAGCAGTTGCAACGGCCGCCCGAAGTCCTCAGGCTCCTCCTCCGACCGGACCACCGGATACAGCGGGTCGTTGAGGATCGGCACCCCCAGCGCGTCCATATGCACCCGCAGCTGATGCGTCCGCCCGGTCAGCGGCGTCAACCGGTAGAGCCCACGCGGGCCGTCGCGCCCCACCAGCTCGACCCGGCTCTCGCTGTTGGGCTCCCCGGGCTCCTGGTACGCCGCCGGGACCCCGCGCTCCTTCACGATCCGGCTGCGCACCGTCACCGGCACGGTGAGCGCCGGATCGTACGGCGCCACCGCCTCGTACTCCTTGCGCACCAGCCGGTCCCGGAAGAGCGTCTGGTACGCGCCCCGGTTCTCCGGCCGCACCACCAGCAGCACCAGCCCGGCGGTCAGCCGGTCCAGCCGATGCGCGGGCTGGAGCGCCGGCAGCCCGAGGTCGCGCCGCAGCCGGGCCACCACCGTCTCGGTGACGTGCCGCCCGCGCGGGGTGGTGGCCAGGAAGTGCGGCTTGTCCGCGACCACGATCCGCTCGTCCCGGTGCACCACCTCCACCGCGAACGGCACCCGCTCCTCCGGCGCCAGGTCCCGGTGGAACCAGAGCAGCCGCCCCTCCCGGTACGGCTCCTCCGCCCGTACCGCGGCGCCGTCCGCCCCGACGAACCGCCCGCCCGCCAGCATGGCGTCCACCCGCTCCGGGCCCACCGCCGCCGCGTACCGGGCCAGCAGATGGTCCCGTACCGTCGCCCACGCCCCGCCGGGATCGGCCGGCAGCCGCACCCGTACGGGATCGATCCCCGCCCGCTGCGGCAGCGGCGCCGCCGGCGGCCTCGTCCTTCGTCGCACCGCCCCACGGTAGCCGCCGTTTGACCCACGGCCCGCCGCCCGCTTTCCTTGCCCCCGGACGTGGCGGGGACGGGGGTACGGGCATGGCGGCCGGACGGCGGCTGGGACGGTCTTTCGGCTGGCTGTGGGCGGCGTACGCAGCGAGCACCTTCGGCACCTGGGTGGCCTTCGACGCGTTCGCCCTGGTCGCCATCCTGGTGCTGCACGCCGGTCCGGCCGAGGTGTCGCTGCTGGCGGCCGCCGGGCCGGCCGTCGGGGCGCTGGCCGCGGTGCCGTTCGGCCCCTGGGTGGAGTTCCGCCGCAAGCGGCCGGTGATGGTCGCGATGGACCTGCTCCGCTGCGCCGCGCTGCTCAGCGTCCCCGCCGCCTACGCGCTGGACCGGCTCGGCCTGGTCCAGCTGCTGGTGGTGGCGGTGGTGGTCGGCGCCGCCGACATCGCCTTCACCGCGGCCGCCGGGGCCTGCCTCAAGGCGCTGGTCCGCCCGGACGACCTGGTCGTGGCGAGCGGCCGCCTGGAGTCCACCACCTGGACCGCCACCCTCCTCGGGCCGCCGCTCGGCGGGGCGCTGACCGGGCTGCTCGGCCCGGTGGCGGTGGTACTGGCGAACGCGGCCGGCTATCTGCTCTCCGCCGTCG
Source organism: Streptomyces sp. NPDC046887 (assembly GCF_040644755.1). Lineage (NCBI taxonomy): Bacteria > Bacillati > Actinomycetota > Actinomycetes > Kitasatosporales > Streptomycetaceae > Streptomyces > Streptomyces sp. NPDC046887. The sequence continues at coordinate 66,475 of NZ_JBEYXH010000029.1, read as the reverse complement.
GCGTCCGTGCGATTGGCGGCGGCGAACCCCGTCCGGTACGGCCGGTACGCCCGCCGGGGGGCGCGGCGGCCCGGCGTACCGCCGAGGTGTCGGCCGGCTGGCGGTACATCCTGGCCGACCCGGTGCTGCGGCCGCTGTTCGCCCACACGGTGCTGGTGAACGCCCTGATCCTGGCCGTCTCCCCGGTGCTGGCCGTGCTGATGCTCGGCGAACTGGGCTTCGCGCCCTGGCAGTACGGGCTGGCCTTCGCCCTGCCGTGCGCGGGCGGGCTGATCGGCTCCCGGCTGGCCGGCCGGCTGGTCGACCGGTTCGGCGCGCGGCGGGTCCTGCGCACCGCCGGCACCCTGCGGGTGTGCTGGCCGCTGGGGCTGGCCTTCGTCGGCCCGCGCACCGGCGGCCTGGTCCTGGTCCTGGTGGTCCAGTCCGGCATGCTGCTGTGCATCGGCGTCTTCAACCCGGTGTACGCGGCCCTCCGGCTGCGGCGGGTCCCGGCCGACCGTACCGCCCGCACCCTGGCCGCCTGGTCGGTCACCGGCAAGGCCGCCGTCGCCGGGACCACCGCCCTCTGGGGCCTGCTGGCCGCCCTGACCGGCCCCCGCCCGGCGATCGCGGCCGCCGGTCTGCTCCTCCTCGCCACCCCGCTGCTGCTGCCCGCCGCCACCGCCCCGGACGACCAACCCGCCCACCCCGAACCGACCCGCCCCTGAGCCGCCGTGAGGGTCGGCCTCACCCCCCGCCCAACACCCCCGCGTATCCCGCCAGCACCGCCTCGATCCGCTGCCACGCCTCCTCGTCCCGCGGTACGGGATCCAGGGTGCGGCCCTCGCCGAAGCCCCAGTCCGCGGCCAACGCGACCGGGTCGCCCCCGCCCGCCGCACCCGCGGCCAGCGCGGCCGCGCCCAGCGCCACCAACTCGGTGCCGCGCGGCAGCACCACCGGGCGCCCGGACAGCCGCCGTACCGTCTCCACCCACATCCGGCCGCGCGCCCCGCCCCCGGTCAGCCGCAGCGGCACGCCGTCGGCCACGCCGCCCGGCAGCGCCTCCAGCGCCCGCAGCACCGTGAACACCGCCCCCTCGTAGGCCGCGCCCAACAGCTGCCGGCCGCTGGTCGCGTGCCGCAGCCCGGTCAGCAGCCCCGAGGCGCCCGGCAGGTCCGGGGTGCGCTCCCCGTCCAGATACGGCAGCAGCACCGCCTCCCCGCCCGGCTCGGCGTCCTCCCGCTCCAGCCCCAGCAGCCCCGCCACCCGGTCCACCGCGAGCGTGCAGTTGAGCGTGCAGCCCAGCGGCAGGTACACCCCCGCACCGTCCGCGGCGGCGAACCCGGCGAGCGCGGCCACCGCCGGACGCTCCCGGGTGGCGGCGAACACCGTGCCGGAGGTGCCCAGCGAGACCACCGGATGATCCAGCAACCCCGCCCCGCCGAGGCCCAGACCCACCGCCGCCGCCATGTTGTCCCCGGTCCCGGCGGCCACCGCGATCCCCTCCGGCAGCCCCAACTCCCGGGCCGCGGCGGCGCTCAGCCCACCCACCCGGCTGCCGCCGGATGGCGCGATCTCCGGCAGCAGGGCCCGCTCCACCCCGATCAGCTCCAGCAGCTCCGGGTCATAGGAGTCCGTGGCCGTGCTGTACCAGAGGGTGCCCGAGGCGTCCCCGGGATCGGTGGCGGCGACCCCGCACAGCCGCTCGGTGAGATGGTCATGCGGCAGCCGCACCCCGGCCACCGCCTGCGCGGTCCGCGGCTCATGCTCCACCAGCCAACGCCACTTGGCCGCCGTCATCGAGGCCACCGGCACCGACCCGGTCCGCGCCAGCCACCCCGCCACCCCCCACTCGGCCGTCAGCGCGGCGGCCTGCGGCGCCGACCGGGTGTCGTTCCACAGCAGCGCCGGCCGCAGCGGCCGCCCGGCCGCGTCCTGCACCACCAGCCCGTGCTGCTGGCCGGCGACCGCGATCCCGGTGATCCGGTGCGTACCGCCCGGCCCCGGCCCACCCGCCGCCCGCACCTCGGCCAGCGCCACCCCGACGGCGTCCACCAGCGCCCGCCACCACTGCCCCGGATCGCTCTCCCGGGCCCCCGCCTCCCCGGTGACGGTGTGCGGGGCGCGGCCGACGGCCAGCACCCGGCCCGTTCCCGCCTCCACCACGACGGCCTTGGTGGACTGCGTGGAGCTGTCCACCCCGATCACGGCCGCGGACGACGACGGCGCCATCCCGCTCACCCCACTTCCCTCTCCGCACTGCGGACTCCGGCCTCTTGGCGGTGCGCCGCCCGTAGCGTATTAGTAATGCCAAAAAACAAATACCCCCCACACCGCCGAGTCCGAGTCACCGTCCCCAATCAGCCCCCAGCCCCCTAGTCTCCCGAGGAGAGCACCCGCCATGCCGGACCGCTACACCCCCACCCCCCAGGACCGCTTCACCTTCGGTCTGTGGACCGTCGGCTGGCAGGGCGCCGACCCCTTCGGCACCGCCACCCGCCCCGCCCTCGACCCGGTGGAGTCCGTCGAACGGCTCGCCGCGCTCGGCGCGTACGGGGTCACCTTCCACGACGACGACCTCATCCCCTTCGGCGCCTCCGAGGCCGCACGCGAGGCCGCAGTCAAGCGGTTCCGCGACGCCCTGGACCGCACCGGGCTGAGGGTGCCGATGGCCACCACCAACCTCTTCACCCACCCGGTCTTCAAGGACGGCGGCTTCACCGCCAACGACCGCGACGTCCGCCGGTACGCGCTGCGCAAGACGATCCGCAACATCGACCTCGCCGTGGAACTCGGCGCCGGGATCTACGTCGCCTGGGGCGGCCGCGAGGGCGCCGAGTCCGGCGCCGCCAAGGACGTCCGCACCGCGCTCGACCGGATGAAGGAGGCCTTCGACCTGCTCGGCCAGTACGTCTCGGAGCAGGGCTACGAGCTGCGCTTCGCCATCGAGCCCAAGCCCAACGAGCCACGCGGCGACATCCTGCTGCCCACCATCGGCCACGCCCTGGCCTTCATCGAGCGGCTGGAACGCCCCGAGCTCGTCGGCGTCAACCCGGAGACCGGCCACGAGCAGATGGCCGGGCTCAACTTCCCGCACGGCATCGCCCAGGCCCTGTGGGCGGGCAAGCTGTTCCACCTCGACCTCAACGGCCAGTCCGGCATCAAGTACGACCAGGACCTGCGCTTCGGCGCCGGCGATCTGCGCCAGGCGTTCTGGCTGGTCGACCTGCTGGAGACGGCCGGCTACCAGGGGCCGCGCCACTTCGACTTCAAGCCGGTGCGCACCGACGGCTTCGACGGGGTGTGGGAGTCGGCCCGCAACTGCATGCGCAACTACCTGATCCTCAAGGAGCGCGCCGCCGCCTTCCGCGCCGACCCCGAGGTACGCGAGGCCCTGCGCGCCTCCCGCCTGGACGAGCTGGCCCGGCCCACCGCCGAGGACGGTCTGGCCGCCCTGCTCGCCGACCGCTCCTCATACGAGGAGCTCGACGCGACCGCCGCCGCCGGCCGCTCCATGGCCTTCGAACGCCTCGACCAGCTCGCCCTGGACCACCTCCTCGGCGTCCGCTGACGGCCGCCGCCCCGACTCCACCCGCGCACTACCGTGCCCCTCGGCCCCCCCACTACCGTGCCCCTGTGGATCTCTTCTCCGGTGTGGACCTCTTCGTACGCTCCTGGGCGGCGCTGCGCGCGGCGGTCGTCGAACTCCCGGACCAGGACTTCGCGCGGCCCTCCGGCTGCGCGGGCTGGCTGGTGCGGGACCTGGTGTGCCATCTGGTCATCGACGCCCAGGACGTCCTGATCACCCTGGCCACCCCCGCCGACACGGAGGCCACCGCCGACGCGGTGACCTACTGGCGCCTCCAGGACGCCCCGCCCACCGGGGACGACCCGCTGGCCGCGCTGACCGTCCGGCTGGCCGCCGCCTACCAGGACCCGGGCCTGCTCCGGTTCCACCTGGACGACATCGGCTCCGCCGCGGGCCGCGCCGCCGTACTCGCCGACCCGGCCGCCCGGGTGAGCACCCAGGACCAGGTCCTCACCGCGGCCGACTACCTCACCGCGTACGTCCTGGAGTGGACCCTGCACCACCTCGACCTGGCCGCCCACCTCCCGGCCGTGCCGCCACCGCCGGCCGAGGGCCTGGCCCGGGCCCGGGCGCTCCTGGAGGAGATCGCGGGCGCCCCCTTCCCCGCCGCCCTCACCGACACCGACGCCCTGCTGCTGGGCACCGGCCGCCGACCACCCACCGAAGCCCAGCGAACCGAACTGGGCTCCCTCACCGACCGGTTGCCGCTCTACCTGGGCTGACGCCCGGCCCCTCATCAAACAGGCGGCGCGGCATACCCGGCCGGGTCGGCCAGCACCCCGCGGACCACCACCGCCGCCGCGCCCCGGGCCGCGTCCCCCGACGAGGACGAGGCCCGCAGCCGGCCGCTGCCCACCGCCCACAGCCCGGACACCACCCGGTCGGCCAACTCCCGTTCCGCCGCCGGGCCCAGCCACTCCATCAGCGGCCGGAACACCCCGCCCAGCACCACCGCGTCCGGGTCCAGCAGGTTCACCGCCCCCGACACCGCCAGCCCCAGCATCCGCCCGGCCCGCTCCAGCGCCTGTACCGCCCGGGGCTCGCCCCGACGGGCCCGCGCCGCCAGCTCCGCCACCCCCGCCGCCCCCGCCGACTCCTCGATGCCCGCGCCCCGCAGTAGCGCCGCCTGCCCCGCGTACCGCTCCAGGCAGCCGCGCGACCCGCACCGGCAGCGCGGCCCGTCGGCGTCCACCACCAGATGCCCGATCTCCCCGGCGAACCCATGCGCCCCGCGCAGCAGCGACCCGTCCACCACCAGTGCCCCGCCCACCCCGATCTCCCCGGTCAGATACACGAAACTGCGCGCCCCGGAGGCGGTACCCGTCCCCCCGAACCACAGCTCCGCCAGCGCCGCCGCATTGGCCTCGTTGTCCACCCCGACCGCCGGCCCCCCGAGCCCCGCCGCCTCGCCCAGCGCCCCCGCGAACAACTCCTCCACCCCCACCCGGTCCCACCCCAGATTGGGCGCCTGCCGTACCGAGCCGCCCGACACCAGCCCGGGCAGCGCCAGCCGCGCCCCGACCGCCCGGAGACCCCGCTCCGCCGCCGACTCCAGCGCCCGCCCGGCCATCCGCGCGGCCCGCGCCAGCACCTCCTCCGGCGGAACGCCCCGGTTGTCCCGGTGCTCGGTCAGCCGCACCCGGTCCGCCCCGGCCAGATCCACCACACACACCGACACATAGTCGACATTGACCTCCACCCCGAGCCCCGCCGGACCGGTGTCCGCCACCCGCAGCGCGGTCCCCGGCCGCCCGGCCTGCCCACTGAAGGTCTTGCCCCGCTCGCTCAGCAACCCGCCCGCGAGCAGCTGCTCCACCAGCGAGGACACCGCCGCCCTGGTCAGCCCCACCCGCGCCGCCACCGCCGCCCGGGTCGCCTCCCCCTCCTCGTACACCGCGCGCAGCACCAGGCTCAGATTGTGCCGCCGCACCGTGTCCTTGCCCGCCTTGCCATCCCTGCCGCCCCCACCCCGCGACGGCTCACCCGTGCTGTTCATCGTGCGCCCGACCCTATGCGAGCCCCGGTATGGCGGCCCTGTCGGTGCGTGCCTTCTACCGGTACGCCTTCGGCGGACTCGCCTTCCACCTCCGGTCACGGTGGTGGCGCGGGCAGCGGAGGGCGAAGTTCCGGACGTCGTTGGAGCCACCGGGAATCCCAGCAGGAACTCCTTGATGATCTCCAGCGCGTCGGCGTCATAACCGCCGGCGGCGTTGCGGTGCCCTTGAATGTCGAGATAGAGGTAACGCGGGGCGCCGGGGCTGGTCGCTGCCGCCTTCCGCAGAACTGCCGGGCGCTGAGCCGTCACCGGCCGCTGTGAGTCGTCGCTCATGGACGCACCGTAGACGCCACCACTGACAGCATCCGGGGCTCGCGGCGTCCGATCCGGACGGGAGTGGGGAAACACCGCAGGCGCTGACCAGATCAGTCAGCGCCTGCGCACGTGTCCGAGGGGGGACTTGAACCCCCACGCCCGATAAAGGGCACTAGCACCTCAAGCTAGCGCGTCTGCCATTCCGCCACCCGGACCAGGTGTCTGTCTCGCGGCCCTGGGCCGTTCCGACGTGGAAAACCATAGCAAACATTCGGGGCGCCCGATCACCCGCCCGAGCGGCGTCCGCCGGGGCCCGGCCGGGCCCGGAACCGCCTTGGGCGTATGGCGGGGGAGCGGGGAGGATGGGGGCAGGAACCGTCAGCCACAGCCAGCCGGGAGGAAGAAGCGTGAGCGAGTCGAGCCAGGCGCGGACCACCGCCGTCACGGGCGAGGACGAGGTCGTCGACCTCTGCCGCGACCTCATCCGGATCGACACCAGCAACTACGGCGACCACTCCGGCCCGGGGGAGCGGGCGGCCGCCGAGTACGTCGCGGAGAAGCTGGCCGAGGTCGGACTCGAACCGAGGATCATCGAGTCCCACAAGGGCCGGGCCTCCACGGTCGCCCGGATCGCCGGCGAGGACCCGTCGCGGCCCGCGCTGCTGATCCACGGGCACACCGACGTCGTCCCGGCCAACGCCGAGGACTGGACCCACCACCCGTTCTCCGGGGAGATCGCGGACGGCTGCGTCTGGGGGCGCGGCGCGGTCGACATGAAGGACATGGACGCGATGACCCTGGCGGTCGTCCGCGACCGGCTGCGCAGCGGCCGCAAGCCGCCGCGCGACGTGGTGCTGGCCTTCCTCGCCGACGAGGAGGCCGGCGGCACCTACGGGGCCCGCTACCTGGTGGACAAGCACCCGGACCTCTTCGAGGGGGTGAGCGAGGCCATCGGCGAGGTCGGCGGCTTCTCCTTCACCGTCAACGAGAACCTGCGGCTGTACCTGGTGGAGACCGCCCAGAAGGGCATGCACTGGATGCGGCTCACCGTGGACGGCACCGCCGGGCACGGTTCGATGACCAACAACGACAACGCCATCACCGAGCTGTGCGAGGCGGTCGGCCGGCTGGGCCGGCACACCTGGCCGGTCCGGGTCACCAAGACCGTACGGTCGTTCCTGGACGAGCTGTCCGACGCGCTGGGCACCCCGCTCGACCCGGACGACATGGAGGCGACCCTCGCCAAGCTCGGCGGCATCGCCAAGATGATCGGCGCCACCCTGCGCAACTCGGCCGCCCCCACCATGCTGGGCGCCGGCTACAAGGTGAACGTCATCCCCGGCCAGGCCACCGCACATGTGGACGGCCGCTTCCTGCCCGGCCACGAGGAGGAGTTCCTCGCCGACCTCGACCGGATCCTCGGCCCCCGGGTGCGCCGCGAGGACGTGCACGCCGATAAGGCCCTGGAGACCACCTTCGACGGTGACCTGGTGGACGCCATGCAGTCCGCGCTGCGCGCCGAGGACCCGATCGCCCGCGCGGTGCCGTACATGCTCTCCGGCGGTACGGACGCCAAGTCCTTCGACGACCTCGGCATCCGCTGCTTCGGCTTCGCGCCGCTGAAGCTGCCCCCGGAGCTGGACTTCGCCGGGATGTTCCACGGCGTGGACGAGCGCGTCCCGGTGGACGGCCTGAAGTTCGGGGTACGGGTGCTGGACCGGTTCCTCGACGCCAGCTGAGCCTGGCCGGCCGCCGGGTACGGACCCTACCGCGCGCCGCCGCGACGCCGCCGACCTGCGGTGTCACGGCGGCGCGCGGCCTTGTGCACGGGTTGCGCACAGGGCGCGTACGGCATGGCACGGCATCGCGCGCGGCATTAGTCGGCTGAAACGACACTCCAATAATCGCCTGCTTGTGCCCCTCCGACCGGAAAGGGTGAACGGCACCACCGGCGCGTAGCCCCCTTCCCTCCCTTTCGTTACAGGTGTGCGGTCCGCGGCTGGGACCGCATTGCCAACTAGGAGGAACAATGATCAAGAAGGTCGCCGCTGTCGCGGCTGCCGCGGGTGGCCTGATGCTGGCGGGCGCGGGTATGGCCGTCGCCGACGCGGGCGCGCAGGGCGCCGCTGTGGGCTCCCCGGGCGTCCTCTCGGGCAACGTCGTCCAGGTGCCGATCCACATCCCGGTCAACGCCTGCGGCAACACGGTGAACGTCATCGGCCTGCTGAACCCGGCCTTCGGCAACACCTGCATCAACAAGTGACGTTGAGCCCTCTCCCCTAGCGGTCCGCTAGTGGTCCACGTCCGGCCGGCCCCGGAGCGCGCGCCATGCGCTCCGGGGCCGGCGGGCATTGCGGGCCCGTGCTTGCCGGACCGCACCATGCCCGCGGGCGAGGCGCCCGGGGTACTCAAGGAAGCCTGGAAGGCAGGAAACCAGCAATGCGACAGGTCACTCGCAAGGGCCTGACCCTCATCGCGGCCGCAGGCGGCGTGCTCGCCCTCGGCGGGGGTTACGCGCAGGCGCACGGCGGTGCCGGCGCCGAAGGTGCGGCGGCGAACTCCCCCGGCGTCGGCTCCGGCAACGCCGTCCAGGCGCCGGTGAGCGTCCCGGTGAACGCGTGCGGCAACTCCGTCAACGTGGTCGGCGCCCTCAACCCGTCCTTCGGGAACAAGTGCGTCAACCAGGGCAGCGGGGCGCACGCCGCCGGTGCGACCAGCAACTCCCCGGGCGTCGCCTCCGGCAACAACGTCCAGGCCCCGGTCACCGTCCCGGTCAACGCCTGCGGCAACAGCGTGAACGTGGTCGGCGGACTCAACCCGACCTTCGGCAACAAGTGCCAGAACGGCCACTCGGGCCACCAGCCGGGCAACCCGGGCAACCCCGGCAACCCCGGGAACCCGGGCAACCCCGGGAATCCCGGCAACCCGGGCAACCCCGGGAATCCCGGCAACCCGGGCAACCCCGGGAACCCCGGGAATCCGGGCAACCCTGGGAACCCTGGGAATCCGGGCAACCCCGGTCAGCCTGGGAACCCCGGTGAGCCCGGCAACCCGGGGAACCCCGGCAACCCGGGTGAGCCCGGAAACCCCGGCACTCCTGGCAACCCCGGCACTCCCGGTAACCCCAGCACCCCCGGCACTCCGAACGAGCCCACCGGGCCCAACACCCCGGAGACCCAGACCGACACCCCGCAGAAGGACGACGAGCTGGCGCTCACCGGTGCCGCCCCGCTCGGGGCGATCATCCCCGCCGCCGGGGCGCTGCTGCTCGGTGGCGCGGTCCTCTACCGGCGCGCCCGCCGGGCCGCGTAACCGCCGCACCCGGGCCGCCGCACGCGCTCCCGCGCCCGGCGCCCCCACCGCGCGCCATGACCGTCCGCGCGCCCGGCCCTGCGGGGCCCGGCCATGAAGCGGGGCGGCCCTGAACCCAGGGCCGCCCCGCTTCCGGTCTCCGGTCCTCGTCCGGGCCTCCTCCGGGCCCGATGTCCGCGTTCCCCCGGTTCGCTGTCCTCCCGGCTGAGGGTCCGGGGCTACCAGGTGGCCCGGACCTGGCGGATGATCCGCCGTCGCAGGCGGACCCGGCGGCTGCCGTCCCGCATCAGGCTCAGGCGGTCCAGCTCCCAGTGTCCGTACTCGGCATGGTCGGTGAGCAGACGGGTGGCATCCTTGCGGGAGACCCCGCGAGGGACGTACACGTCGACGAATTCGTATTCCGGCATCGCATCTATTGTGCGGCCACCCGCCCGGTACGGATAGCGTCTGCACTATGTCTGATGCTGCGCAGCCCACCGCTGCCGAGGTACGTGCCGCCGCCGAGGCGGTCAAGGCCGCACTGGACCGGCACCTGGAGGCGGTGGAGAACCGCACCGGTGAAGACGACCCGGCCGTCCACGCGGCCTTCAACGCCCTGGCCGCCGCGGCCGAGGCCTACGACGAGCGCCTCTACGACCGGTACGACGAGGTCACGCCCTTCGAGATCCCGGGCGTGGAGGACTCCCTGCCGCCCTACCAGGGCCCGACCGAGCCGAACGCGCTGACGGTGCTGATCCGGCGGGACTACGCGGTGGTGGAGCCGCAGAGACTGCTGGCGCAGGCGCAGCGCGTCGCCGACCTGGACCGGGGTGAAGAGGACGAGGGCGCGGACGCCGTCGCCATGGTGGGCGCCAGCACCCACGCCGCGCTGGGGGTGCTGTTCGGCGAGTTCGAGCCGGACGAGATCGCCTCCCGGCACGCCGAGTTCGGCTTGGAGGAGGGCGACTCCACGCTCTGGGTCGCCGCCGCGGACGAACTGCCCGAGCCGGGGGAGTGGCTGAGCACCCCGTTCGACCAGGCCGAACCGGGCCGGGTGATCTGCCGGTTCGACGTCAGCGCGGTCTTCGACGAGGACGACTTCCAGGACACCCCCGGCCTGGCCCCCCGCCGCGATTCCGCCTGACGGCTCTCCTGCGACCGGGCCGCGGCCCTCACGGCGCCGCCGTCCCCATCGCACACCCCCCCCGGCCCGCCGCCCCGCCCAGGGGCGGCGGGCCGAGTCATGCCCGGTGCCGTGGCGCGCCGGAAGGGACCGCGTCGGGACCGCCCCGGCCCGTAGCCCCCTGCCCGTAGACCCGGGACCGAGGGCGGGCGAGCCCGGGGCGGGGTCCACCGGGGGCCCGGGCCCGTCTGTTCCCAGGGCCCGGCGGGTCGGCCGGGGTGGGCGTCAGTCGTCGGTCGCCGGGGCGAGCAGTCGGGTCAGCAGTTCGGTGAGCCGGGTGGTGCGAGGGCGGGGGAGGATCTCGGCGACCGCGCGGGGGAGGGCCTGGTCCACGCCGTGGACGACCGAGAGGTGCCGCTCGCCGCGGCCGAAGGCGGTGTAGACCCAGGCGCGGTCCAGCCCCGGGGCGGCGTCCCCCGGGAGCACCACCACGGCGGCCGGCCAGCGCGTCCCGGCCGCCTGGTGGGCGGTCAGGGCCCAGCCGTGCCGGACCGAGGACTCCACGGCGTCCTTGGGGACGGTGGTCCGGCCGGTCTCGCCGCAGTCCAGGTGCAGCCCCTCCGCGTCCGCCGAGACCACCATGCCCGGCACGGTCCGGCCCGGCGCGGGGGTGTACGCCACCCGGTCGCCCGGGTCGAACCCGCCGAACCGTCCGGGGCCCGGGTTGAGCCGCTCCTTCAGTGTCGCGTTCAGCGCCCGGGTGCCGGCCGAACCCCCGTGCCCGACCGTGATCACCTGGGTGTGCTCGACCGGCACACCGATCGCCCGGGGCACCGAGTCCGCCACCAGCTGCACCGTGCGGTGGACGGCCTCCCCGGCGTCCCGCACCGGGACGATCACCACCTCCTTGCCCGGAGCGGCCACCTGGTTCAGCTCACCGACCCCGATCCCGGAGACCAGCTCCCCGATCGGGCCGTGATCGGGGAGGCGGGAGGCTGCCTTGGGGCATACCCCGGCCGCGAGCACATCCGCGAAGACCCGGCCCGCGCCCGCCGACCACAGCTCACCGGGGTCACCGCTCAGCACCAGTCGGCAGCCGTCCGGCAGCGCCTCCACCAGCATCGCGGCCGTCTCCACGTCCAGCCTCGGGGCGTCCAGCACCACCAGCAGGTCCAGCGCCAGCGCCCCCTCCTCGTCCCGGCCCGGGCCGGCCGCACCGGAGAGCAGCCCGCCCACCGTCACCCGGGCCGCGCCCGCCTCGCCGGAGCCCTCACCGGGGCCGCCGCCGGGACGCGGGGTCCGTCGGACACCGTCGCCCGTGTACGCGGCCACCGTCGCCCGCAGCCCGCGGTCATGCGCCGCGTCGGCCAGGGCCACCGGCTCCCGGCGGGCCTCCTCGCCGCCGGTGTGCAGCACGAGCCCGTGCTCGGCGAGCGGACCCGCCAGCTCGGCCGGGCGCAGCTCGCGCCAGCGCTCCTCCGGGGCGGTGCGGGCGATCCGGGCCAGCCCGTCCGCCAGGCTCTCCTCCGCCATCGCATAGCGGTCGAGCCCGAGCAGGACCCGCCCCGGGGCGCGTCCGCCCTCGTCTCCTCCGGCCTCCGCCGTCTCCTCGCCCTCCGGGTCAGGATCCGGCTCCTCCTCGTGCTCGCCGTCCGCTCCCTCGCGGAAGACCAGCACCGCGCCCTCGGCCACGGTGTGCCGCACCGCCTCGTCCGGGTCGGGCACGCGCCGCTCGGCCAGCGCCGCCCGCACCTCGTCCGCGTCCACGGCGGTGTGCCCGCGCTCGGCGGCCTGCTGGAGCAGCCAGCCGGTGAGCGCCACCGCACGGCGGCCGTCGTCCGGACCGCACTCGGCACCGAGCAGCGCCCGGGCGAAGCCGTCGGCCTGCTCCGGCCGGAGCCCGGGCACCGCCAGCAGCCGCCAGGGGTCCTCCCGCAGGGCGTCCGCCGCCGTCTCCCCCAGCGCCTCGGCCACCCGGGCGGCGAACGCCTCGGGCGCCCCGCCCTCGGCCAGCACCGACCGCACCGCGGCCACCGCCTCCGGGCTGGCGGCGCGCCGGGCATCATGCGGCCGCCGCTCGGGCGCGGGGGCCGTGCGTACCGGCTCGGGGGCCGCCGGCCGGGGCGCGGACCCGCGCGGCGGGGGCGCGGGGGAGTCGTACAGGGCCGCCCCCGTCTGCTCACCGCTCTCCACCGCGCGCACCGCGGCCAGCAGATCGGCCGCGGAGCCGCTGAGCTTCCCGCCCGCCTGGAGCGGACCGCCCTTGGCCGCCTTGCGCTCCTCGATCCTGGCCCGCAGCTCCCGCTGGGCCGCCAGCTCCGCCTGCGCCTCCGACAGCCCCCCGGCCGAGGCGTCCGAGCCGCCCGGCTCCTTCTCGTCGGGCCCGGCCCCAGTCGAGGCCGGTGCCTCCGAGGCCGGTGCCTCCGAGGCCGGTGCCTCCAAGGCCGGTGCCTCCAAGGCCGGCTCCCCTCCCCGCTCCGGACCGGCCTCCGGCTCCGGACCGTCCGCCGACTCCGCCTCCGGCTCTGGACCGTCCGCCGACTCCGACTCCGGCTCCGACTTCTGCTGCGGGTCGGGCTCGGCGGGCGCGGCGTGCTCCTCCGCGGCCTGCTCCTCCGCCGCGGGCTCGTCGTCGCTGTCGCTCGGGTGGCCGGGGGTCTCCCCCCGGGGAAGCGCGGTCACAGGGTGCTCCAGTCCTGGTCGGGGTAGCGGTGCACGGGGGCCGAGACATCGTCCAGCGCCCGTCTGATCTCGTCAGGAAGACTAAGGGCCTCCACTGACAGCGCCGCCGTGAGCTGCCGCGCGTCGCGGGCGCCGACGATCGGGGCGGTCACCCCGGGCCGGTCCCGCACCCAGGCCAGGGCCACCTGGAGCGGGGTCGCCGCCAGTCCGTCCGCCGCGATGGTCACCGCCTCCACCACCCGGGCGGCGTCCTCGTCCAGATAGGGCTCGACAAAGGCCGCCAGCCGCTCCGAGGCGCCGCGCGAGTCGGCCGGGACGCCCTGGCGGTACTTGCCGGTCAGCACCCCGCGCCCCAGCGGGGAGGACGGCAGCAGCCCGACACCGAGGTCCCGGGCGGCGGGCAGCACCTCCCGCTCCACGCCCCGCTGCAGCAGCGAGTACTCCATCTGGGTGCTGGCCAGCCGGGCCCGGCCGCCACCCCCGGCGAGCTGCCAGGTCGCGGCCTTCGCCAGCTGCCAGCCGCAGTAGTTCGACACCCCCACATAGCGGGCCCGCCCGCTGCTGACCGCGATGTCCAGCGCCTGGAGGGTCTCCTCCAGCGGGGTGTCCGGGTCGAAGGCGTGCACCTGCCACAGGTCCACATAGTCGGTGGCCAGCCGGGCCAGCGAGGCGTCCAGCGCCGCCAGCAGATGCCCGCGCGATCCGTCGAACCGGCGGTCCGGGTCGGCCACGCTGCCGGCCTTGGTCGCTATGACCAGCTCATGACGGGGGATCAGCCGCTCCACGAGCTGCCCGAGCAGATACTCGGCCTCGCCGCCGCCGTACACGTCCGCCGTGTCGATCAGCGTGCCGCCCGCCTCCCAGAACGCCTTCAGCTGGTCGGCGGCGTCGTGCTCGCCGGTGTCCCGGCCCCAGGTGAGGGTCCCGAGCCCGATCCGGGACACACGCAGGCCGGTCCGGCCCAGATGCCTCTGCTCCATGGCGGCGAGATTACTGGCCGGAGGCGTACGGGCAGAGAGGCTGTGGACAACCGTGGGGAGAGACCGCCGCACCTTCGGGTGGGGCGCCTGTCCACAGCACCCGGCAAGGAGCGCCGGGGCCGGCTTGGCGGACCCGCCCCCTGACGGGACGGGGAGGGGCGCGCTAGGCTCCGCCCCCAGGACGTTACTGGTCAGTAAACGGTGTGTAAGGGGACCTGTATGCGGCTCGGCATCAACCTCGGCTACTGGGGCGCGGGCATGGACGGCGACAACCTCGCCGTCGCACAGGAGGCGGATCGCCTCGGGTACGACGTGTGCTGGGCCGCCGAGGCGTATGGCTCGGACGCGCCGACCGTGCTCTCCTGGGTCGCGGCCCAGACCGAGAACATCGACATCGGCTCGGCGATCATGCAGATCCCGGCCCGCCAGCCCGCGATGACCGCCATGACCGCGGCCACCCTGGACTCGCTCTCCGGCGGCCGCTTCCGCCTCGGTCTCGGCGTCTCCGGACCGCAGGTCTCCGAGGGCTGGTACGGGGTGAAGTTCGACAAGCCGCTGGCCCGCACCCGCGAGTACGTGGAGATCGTGCGCAAGGCGATGGCCCGGGAGCGGCTCACCCACGACGGCGAGCACTGGACGCTGCCGCTGCCCGGCGGCCCGGGCAAGCCCATCAAGCTCACCGTGCACCCGGAGCGCGAGCACATCCCGCTCTACATCGCGGCGATCGGCCCGAAGAACCTGGAGCAGACCGGCGAGATCGCCGACGGCGCGCTGCTGATCTTCCCCTCCGCCGAGCATCTGGAGGAGACCGCCCTGCGCCCGCTGCGGGCCGGGCGGGAGAAGGCCGGCAAGACCATGGACGGCTTCGACGTGGTGCCCACCGTGCCGCTGGCCGTGGGCGACGACGTCACCGGGCTCGCCGACATGTTCCGCCCGTACACCGCGCTGTACGTCGGCGGTATGGGCAGCCGGAAGCAGAACTTCTACAACCAGCTCGCCCAGCGGATGGGGTACGAGAAGGAGGCCGCCGAGATCCAGGAGAAGTACCTCGGTGGCGACAAGGCCGGTGCGGCCGCCGCCGTACCGCACTCGCTGATCGACCAGACCACCCTGCTCGGCTCGGTGGAGCGGATCGCCGAGAAGATGGCCGCCTACGCGGAGGCCGGGGTCACCACGCTGACCCTCGCCCCGGCCGGCTTCACCCTGGAGGAGCGGATCGCCGCCCTCCGCGCCGGCACCGAGGCCCTGGAGCACGCCGGGCTGGTGGACTGAGAGCGGGAAGAGGGCCCCGGGGCGTGTGCGGCTGACGCCCCGGGGCCGCACCCGGCCGGCCGGACGCGCGCGACACAGCCGGAGACGCGACAAAGCCGGAGACGGGGCACGCCGGAGAAGCGACACGCCGGAGACGCGGCACGCCGGAGACGCGGCACGCCGGAGACGCGCGACGCAGGCGCGGAGTCCGGACAGGTCTGCGGCCGTGGTGGGGGCTCGGGGTCATCCCCGCCACGGCCGTCGCGCTGCACAACGCCCCACTCGCCCCGGGGTTACGCAACCGGGCAGAGCCGATCGGCGCACTCCCGCGCCCGTCCTCGTTGCTTCACCCCTCGTACGGCATGCCGCCCGTCCCCGGCGGAGACGGATGGAAGCACGCAAGGAGACCGGGAAGCCCGGCGGTCCGGGCGTGCGCGTACGGAGGTGGCACCCATGCTGTCGGCCCGAAGCCTGTTCCAGGAGATCCTGGACCACGACGAGTCCTACCGGCTGTTCTGCTCCATCGCGGCCAGCGGGGAGGCCCAGGGCGGCTGGGAGAACGGGCGGATCGCCGCCCTCGTCCCCGAGGGCCTGCGGGAACTGGCCCCCAAGATCGCCCGGCACGGCGCGGACGAGGACAAGCACGGCCGGATCTTCCAGGGGCTGCTGCGCAAGCGGAGCCTCAAGTCCGCCCCCGTCCCCGCGGCCACCGACTACACCATGCTGCTGGAGCGGCGCGGCATCGGCCTCACCCACGACAAGCTGCGCCGGGACCAGCCGCTGACCGAGCGGGACATCGTGGTCTACCTCTGCCACAGCCGGGTCACCGAGCAGCGCGCCGCCGACCAGATGGACATGCTGGTCCGCTACTTCGGCGACCACCCCGAGGTCGGCAAGGCGATCCGGATGATCAGCCACGACGAGGACAACCACCTCGCCTACTGCCACGAGGAGCTGCTGCGGCTGGCCCGCGCCGGGCACGGCCGGTTCATCCTGCGCACCCTGCGCGAGTCCGCCCTCGCGGAGACCGCCGTCTACCGGGACGTCAGCCTCGCCGTCCTGGCGCACATGGGCCGCATCCTGCGCTGGCCCAAGGCCAAGTCGGCGCTGCTCGCCGCCGGTGTCCACGCCCTGTACGGCTACGAGCGGGCCGGCGGCTGGCGGCGGATGACCGAACTGCGGATGCCGGAGCGCCGCGACGCCCTCGGCGGCCCGGCGGAGCCCGAGCGCGAGCCCGCGCACGCCCCCGCGTACTGAACCGCTGCCGGGGTCACAGCCAGCCGCGCCGTTTGAACAGCCGGTGCAGGCCGATCACCGCCACCACCATCAGCAGCACCACCGCCGGGTAGCCCCACTCCTCCTTCAGCTCCGGCATGAACTCGAAGTTCATCCCGTAGACCCCGGCCACCATGGTCGGCACCGCCGCCATCGCCGCCCAGGCCGAGATCTTGCGCATATCGTCGTTCTGCCGCACGCCCATCTGCGCGAGATGGGCCGACAGAATGTCCGAAAGCAGCCGGTCCAGCCCCTCCACCTGCTCGGTCGCCCGGGTCAGGTGGTCGGCCACGTCCCGGAAGAACGGCTGCGCCTCCTCGCTGACGAACGGCACCCCGCCGCTCGCCAGTCGGGCCGTCGGGCCGGACAGCGGATTGGTGGCCCGGCGGAACTCCAGCACCTGCCGCTTGAAGGTGTAGATCCGCGCCGCGGTGTTCTTGGCGTCCCCGCCGGCCGGCTGGAACACCTCGGTCTCCAGCTCCTCCAGGTCCACCTGGAGCTCGCCCGCCACATCGATGTAGTGGTCCACCACCGCGTCGCTGATCGCGTACAGCACCGCCGTCGGCCCCTGCCGCAACACGTCCCGCTCCCGCTCCAGCCGGTCCCGTACCGCCGCCAGCGGGGCGCCCGCCCCGTGCCGCACGGTCACCACGAAGGAGTCGCCGACGAACACCATCAGCTCCCCGGTGGACACGGTGTCGCTCTCCGGCTCGTACACCACCGGCTTCAGCACCATGAACAGCGAGTCGTCGTACACCTCCAGCTTGGGCCGCTGATGCGCCTTCAGCGCGTCCTCCACGGCCAGCGGGTGCAGCCCGAACTCCTCGGTGACGTGCGTGAACTCCTTCTCCGTCGGTTCGTGCAGCCCGATCCAGAGGAAGGTGTCGCCACCGGACGCCCGGGCCGCGTCCAGCGCGTCGGAGAAGTCGTCCGAACCCTCGGTGCGGTGGCCGTCCTGGTAGACGGCGCAGTCGACGATCACAGCGCGTATTCTCCCTCCGGGCGCCGGGCCGCGCACCCGTCCGGCCGCCTACCCTGGCAGCCATGGCCACGTTGATCCTGGTACGGCACGGACGCTCCACCGCGAACACCGACGGCGTGCTGGCGGGCTGGACCCCCGGCATCGCCCTGGACGAGCGGGGCGCCGCGCAGGCCGCCGCGCTCCCCGGGCGCCTCGACGGGGTGCCGCTCGCCGCCGCCGTCTCCAGCCCGCTCCAGCGCTGCCGCGAGACCCTGCGCCCGCTGCTGGACGCCCGCCCCGCACTGCCCGTGCACACCGACGACCGGATCGGGGAGTGCCACTACGGCGACTGGTCCGGCCGCAAGCTCTCCGAGCTGTCCGGCGAACCGCTGATGGAGGTCGTCCAGCAGCACCCCTCCGACGCGGCCTTCCCCGGCGGCGAGTCCATGCGCGCCATGCAGGCCCGCGCCGTCGACGCGGTCCGCGAGTGGAACGCCCGGGTGGAGGCCGAGCACGGCCCGGACGCCGTGTTCCTCATGTGCTCGCACGGCGACATCATCAAGTCGGTCGTCGCCGACGCCCTCGGTATGCATCTCGATCTGTTCCAGCGCGTCCATGTGGACCCTTGTTCCGTGACCGCCATCCGTTACACCCGTCTGCGGCCATTTCTGCTGCGACTCGGCGACACCGGCGACCTCTCCGCGTTCGCCCCGCGCGAGCGGCCGGAGCAGGGACCGGATGCGGGCCGGGACGTCGCCGCGAGCGGGAACGCGGAGGTGGGCGGCGGCGCGGGCGCACCGTGATCCCTTCGCACAGTAGGGTGGACGGGCCCGAGGCGCCGTCGTCGCCTCACCGGCCGCGTATCGCCTCGGTGAGAGCACCGCGTGCCGGAGCACGGCCGGCCGCGAACTGAAGCAAGGGAGAGGGAACGTGTCCCGTCAGGTGTTCCTCTATGACCCACCGGAGCGTTTCGTGGCCGGCACGGTCGGGCTGCCTGGGCGCCGCACCTTCTTCCTCCAGGCGTCCGCGGGCGGCCGCACCACCAGCGTCGCCCTGGAGAAGACCCAGGTCGCCGCGTTGGCCGAGCGCATCGACGAACTGCTGGACGAGGTGGTGCGCCGCACCGGCGGCAACGCCCCGGTGCCCGCCGTCGCCACCTCCGAGGCCACCGACACCGCGCCGCTGGAGTCCCCCGTGGAGGAGGAGTTCCGGGTCGGCACCATGGCGCTCGCCTGGGACGGCGAGGACCAGCGGATGATCGTGGAGGCACAGGCCCTGGTCGAGCTGGAGGCCGACTCCGAGGAGGACCTGGCCGAGGCCGAGGAGCGGCTGCTCCAGGACGAGGAGAACGGCCCGCCGATGCTTCGGGTCCGGCTCACCGGCTCCCAGGCCCGGGCCTTCGCCAAGCGCGCCCTGGACGTGGTCAACGCGGGCCGCCCGCCCTGCCCGCTGTGCAGCCTGCCGCTCGATCCGGAAGGACATGTATGCCCGCGCCAGAACGGGTACCGGCGGGCGTGAGGCCGGCCGGCGACACGGGCCCGGTTCCGGATGCGGTGCCGGCCCCGGACGAGCTGCTGGAGGTGCTCGCCGAGGGCGAGCTGACCGTGCGCGGGCAGGTCCGGGAGGCGTCCAACGCGGTGCTGCTCTGCACCGCCGCGTACCGGGGGCGGGAGGTCGACTGCGTCTACAAACCGATCGCCGGAGAGCGCCCGCTGTGGGACTTCCCGGACGGCACGCTCGCCGAGCGCGAGGTCGCCGCCTACGCGGTCTCCGAGGCCACCGGCTGGGACCTGGTCCCGCCGACCGTGCTGCGGGACGGCCCGTACGGCCCCGGCATGGTGCAGCTCTGGGTGGAGAGCGACCCGGACGCGGAACTGCTCGCCCTGGTCGACGGCGACGAGCCCGGCGACGGCTGGAAGGCCATCGGGTACGCGCAGGTCGAGGAGGACCGCACCGCCCTGCTGGTGCACGCCGACGACATACGGCTGCGGCGGCTCGCCGTGCTCGACGCGGTGGTCAACAACGCCGACCGCAAGGGCGGCCATCTGCTGCCCGCGCCCGGCGGCCGGCTGCACGCCATCGACCACGGCGTCACCTTCCACACCGAGGACAAGCTGCGCACCCTGCTGTGGGGCTGGGCCGGCGAACCGCTGCCCGACGAGGCCCGCGACACCCTGGCCGGCCTCGCCGAGGCGCTCGCCCCGGCCGCCCCGCTCGCCACCCGGCTGGCCGAACTGATCACCCCGGACGAGCTCACCGCGCTCCGCGCCCGGGTGGCCGCCCTGCGCGCCTCCGGCCGCCACCCCGAACCGTCCGGGCAGTGGCCGGCCATCCCCTGGCCGCCCGTCTGAGACCGGGGACGGCGGGAAGACCGCACCCCCCGGGGCCCACCTCCCCGGGCGCATACCGCACGCCCCTCCGCAAGAGCGCCGCTCCGGCCACCGCGGTCCCTCCGCCCCGGTCCGACCCGTATCCGGTTCGTATCCGGACGCCGCGTCCGGTTAGGCTCATGAGCATGCATGCCTGGCCCGCTTCCGAGGTCCCCGCCCTGCCCGGCAAGGGCCGCGACCTCCGGATCCACGACACCGCGACCGACGGCCGAGTGACCCTCACCCCCGGTCCGGTCGCCCGTATCTACGTCTGCGGTATCACGCCGTACGACGCCACCCATCTGGGGCACGCGGCGACCTACAACGCGTTCGACCTCGTACAGCGTGTGTGGCTGGACACCAAGCGGCAGGTCCACTACGTCCAGAACGTCACCGACGTGGACGACCCGCTGCTGGAGCGGGCCGTGCGCGACGGCATCGACTGGGCGGTGCTGGCCGAGCGCGAGACCGCGCTGTTCCGCGAGGACATGACCGCCCTGCGGATGCTGCCGCCCCGGCAGTACATCGGCGCCGTCGAGGCGATACCCGGCATCGTCCCGCTGGTGGAGCGGCTCCGCGACGCGGGCGCCGCCTACGAGCTGGACGGCGACGTCTACTTCTCCGTCGAGTCCGACCCGCACTTCGGCGAGGTCTCGCACTACGACGCCGAGGCCATGCGGGTGCTGTCCGCCGAGCGCGGCGGCGACCCCGAGCGCCCCGGCAAGAAGAACCCGCTCGACCCGATGCTGTGGATGGCCGCCCGTGAGGGCGAGCCCAGCTGGGACGGCGCCAGCCTGGGCCCCGGCCGCCCCGGTTGGCACATCGAGTGCGTCGCCATCGCCCTGGACCACCTCGGCATGGGCTTCGACGTCCAGGGCGGCGGCTCCGACCTGGTCTTCCCGCACCACGAGATGGGCGCCTCGCACGCGCAGGCGCTCACCGGCGAGTTCCCGTTCGCCACGACGTATGTGCACGCCGGCATGGTCGCCCTGGACGGCGAGAAGATGTCCAAGTCCAAGGGCAACCTGGTCTTCGTCTCCACCCTGCGCCGCCAGGGCACCGACCCGGCCGCCATCCGGCTCGCCCTGCTCGCCCACCACTACCGGGCGGACTGGGAGTGGACCGACCAGGTGCTGCGGGACGCCGAGGAGCGGCTGGCCCGCTGGCGCGCCGCGGTCTCCCGCCCCGACGGGCCGTCCGCCGACGCCCTGCTGGAGGAGGTCCGCGAGGCGCTCGCCGACGACCTCGACTCGCCGGCCGCGCTCGCCGCGGTGGACCGCTGGGCCGCCGCCCAGCAGGCCGGGGGCGGCACCGACGAGAGCGCCCCCGGGCTGGTCTCCCGCACGGTGGACGCGCTGCTGGGCGTGGCGCTGTAAGAGGCGGATGCTACGAGAAGAGGGCGGCAACCCCGACGGGTGCCGCCCTCTTCCTCGTCACCGATCCGAACGCCCGTCACCGATCCGAACGCCGTACGCCGGGCCTGTGCTGCCCTCCGGCCCGGCCCCCGGCTCAGTCCTCCGCGCGCCCCTCGGACGAGTCGCCGTCCTCGCCCTCGCCCCTGTCCTTGGACCGGTCGCCGGGCGCGTCGCCCCTCTTGCTCTTGCGGGCCGTGCCCTTGGTGCCACGCGCCTTGCGTCCGCTCGGCCGCTCGGCGGCCTCCGCGTCCGTGTGCGCGCCCGCATCCACCGGTCGATCAGCCGCCGGTCCGTCAGCCGTCGCGCCACCGCCGGACTCCGCGTCCGCGGCCGTCCCGCCGTCCGGGCCGCCCTCGGCGGTCTCCGGCTCCGGGTCGGTCCGGCGGGTGGAGCGCCGGGTCCGGCCGCCGCGCGGGCGCCGGGGCGCGTCCTGGCCCCCGGTCTCGTGCTCGTCGGCCTGGTCCTCGCCGGTCCCGGCCTCGGCGGTCCCGGTCTCGCCGGTCCCGGCCTCGGGGGTGTCCTCCGCGGACTCCTCCGCCGACTCCTCGGCAGCGCCCCCGGCGTCCTCGCCGGCCGGCTCCGTGTCCCGCTGCTGCTCCGGCGACTGCTCCGGCGACTTCGGCTTCGGCGGCCGGGCGCGGCCCCCGGAGGGGTCGCGCAGATAGCCGGCGTCACCGGACTCGGTGGCGTGCCCCGCCCCGCCCCCGTCCCGGCGCCGCAGATAGCGCTCGAACTCGCGGGCGATGGCCTCGCCGGAGGCCTCCGGGAGCTCGGCGGTGTCCCGGGCCTCCTCCAGGGTCTGCACATACTCCGCGACCTCGCTGTCCTCCGAGGCCAGCTGGTCGACGCCGACCTGCCAGGCCCGGGCGTCCTCGGCCAGTTCGCCGAGCGGGATACGGAGGTCGATGAGGTCTTCGAGGCGGTTCAGCAGTGCCAGGGTGGCCTTCGGGTTGGGCGGCTGCGACACATAGTGCGGGACCGCCGCCCACAGGCTCACCGCCGGCACCCCGGCGTGGGTGCAGGCCTCCTGGAGGACACCGACGATGCCGGTGGGACCCTCGTAGCGGGTCTCCTCCAGGTCCATGGTGCGGGCCAGTTGCGGGTCGGAGGTCGCCCCGCTGACCGGCACCGGACGGGTGTGCGGGGTGTCGCCCAGCAGCGCGCCGAGGATCACCACCATCTCCACGCCCAGCTCATGGGCGAAGCCCAGGATCTCGTTGCAGAACGAGCGCCAGCGCATGGACGGTTCGATGCCCCGGACCAGCACCAAGTCGCGGGGCTTGTCCCCGCCGACGCGGACCACCGACAGCCGGGTGGTGGGCCAGGTGATCTTCCGCACCCCGCCCTCCATGAACACCGTGGGCCGGTTGACCTGGAAGTCGTAGTAGTCCTCGGCGTCGAGGGCCGCGAACACCTCGCCCTTCCACTCCCGCTCCAGGTGCGCGACCGCGGTGGAGGCGGCGTCGCCGGCGTCGTTCCAGCCTTCGAACGCGGCCACCATGACCGGGTCGATCAGCTCGGGAACCCCCGCGAGCTCGATCACCCAGGCCTCCTTCCGAAGTTCCGTACGTACGAACCAACCTTACGGGCAACGGCGGGCCCGCCCGCAGCCCCCGTACCCGTCCGGGTGCACTTCACCGGCCATTCCCACCTGCCGGAACCTGCCCGGAACCTGCCCGGAACCTGCCCGGAACCCGCTGACGAGGGCCCGGAAGGGCGGTCGGAGCGCCGACCGCAAGCCACTACCCACCAGGGCCGCCGCGAACCCCCGCCGGGACGTGCGGGAGGGGCCCGGGAAACGCGGTGGGGCGACTCCGTCGAAGGAGCCGCCCCACCGCGCCGTGTCCCGCTTCCCGTACTCCTGCCGGTCCGTCAGTTCCGGTCGCCGAGCACCGACTCGACCCCGGCGCGGATCTCGTCCGTGGCCAGGCCGCGGATCGTCAGCGTGGTCCGGCGGCGCAGTACGTCGTCCGCGGTGGCGGCCCACTCGTGGTCCCGGGCGTAGGCGACCTGCGCCCAGATCTCGGGCGCGTCCGGGTGGACCCGCTCGGCCAGCTTCGGGTTCTCCTGGGCCAGGCGCGCGATGTCGAAGGCGAGCGAGCCGTAGTGGGTGGCCAGGTGCCGGGCGGTGTCGGCGGCCATCCGCGGGCCGGGCGTGCCGCCGTCCACCAGCAGCCGGTGGGCGACCGCGTTGGGGTTGGCTATGCCCGGCAGCGGCAGCTTCTTCGGCAGGTGGGAGATGGGCTCCATGTCCTCGCCCAGCGGGTGGCCGGGGAGGGCGGCGAGCTTGTTCATCACGGTGCGGCCGATGTGGCGGAAGGTCGTCCACTTCCCGCCGGCCACCGACAGCATCCCGCCGCGGCCCTCGGTGACCACCGTCTCCCGCTTGGCCTTGGAGGTGTCCCCGGGGCCGCCGGGCAGCACCCGCAGGCCCGCGAAGGCGTAGGTGATCAGGTCGCGGGAGAGCTGCTGGTCGCGTACCGAGAAGGCGGCCTCGTCCAGGATCTGGGCGGTGTCCTTCTCGGTGACCGCGACCTCGCCCGGGTCGCCCTCGTACTCTTCGTCGGTGGTGCCGAGCAGCAGCATGTCCTCCCAGGGGAGGGCGAAGGTGATCCGGTACTTGTCGATCGGGGTGGCGAGCGCGGCCTTCCACGGGGAGGTCCGCTTCAGCACCAGGTGGGCGCCCTTGGAGAGCCGGATGGAGGGGGCCGCGTTCGGGTCCTCCATCTTCCGCAGGTGGTCCACCCAGGGACCGGTGGCGTTGAGGACGAGGCGGGCGTTCACGCCGAACTCCGCGCCGTCCATCCGGTCCCGCAGCTCCGCGCCGGTGACCCGGCCATTGGTGAACCGCAGCCCGGTGACCTCTGCGTGGTTGAGCACCACGGCCCCGGAGGCGACGGCGGCGCGGACCGTCATCAGCGCCATCCGGGCGTCGTTCATCTGGTCGTCGCCGTACACGGCCACGGCCTTGAGGTTCTCGGTGCGCAGCTCGGGCACGTCCTGCGCGGCCTTGGCGGGGCTGAGCAGATGGCCGACGCCGTCGCCGAAGGCGGAGAGCGCCGAGTAGGCGAAGACGCCCGCGCCGAGCTTGGCGGCGCCGTGCGGGCCGCCCTTGTACACCGGGAGGTAGAAGGTGAGCGGGTTGGCCAGGTGCGGGGCGACCTGGCGGGAGACCGCCCGGCGCTCGAAGTGGTTCTCCGCCACCAGCTTCACCGCGCCGGTCTGCAGATAGCGCAGACCGCCGTGGAGGAGCTTGGAGGAGGCGGAGGAGGTGGCGCCGGCGAAGTCGCCGGCGTCCACCAGGGCCACCCGCAGCCCGGACTGCGCGGCGTGCCAGGCGGTGGAGATGCCCAGGATGCCGCCGCCGATCACCAGGAGGTCGTACGTCGCCTTGTCGAGCTGCTCCCGGGTCTCGGCGCGACCGGGCAGCGAACCGGCGGCCGGGTGCGTCCCGTGCGAGGGGACGCTCTGCAGGGTGGTCATATCGCTAACTCCCGTTCCTACTTCTCTTCGTCGTCCAGCCAGCCCATGGAGCGCTCCACGGCCTTGAGCCAGCTCTTGTACTCGCGGTCCCGCTTGTCGGCGTCCATGCGGGGGGTCCACTCGGCGGCCCGGCGCCAGTTGGCGCGCAGGGCGTCGGTGTCCGGCCAGAAGCCGACGGCCAGGCCGGCGGCGTAGGCGGCGCCGAGGCAGGTGGTCT
Organism: Streptomyces sp. NPDC046887; assembly: GCF_040644755.1. Classification (NCBI taxonomy): domain Bacteria; kingdom Bacillati; phylum Actinomycetota; class Actinomycetes; order Kitasatosporales; family Streptomycetaceae; genus Streptomyces; species Streptomyces sp. NPDC046887. The sequence goes on along the minus strand of NZ_JBEYXH010000029.1, from coordinate 41,549 downwards.
CGGCGACCATCGGGCGCACCACGGGTGCGTCCAGGACGTCCGAGAGGGTCTGCATCAGCAGGTTGTTGGAGGTCATGCCGCCGTCCACCTTGAGGGCGGACAGCTCGACGCCGGAGTCCTTGGTCATGGCGTCGGTGATCTCGCGGGTCTGCCAGGCGGTCGCCTCCAGCACGGCGCGCGCGATGTGCGCCTTGGTGACGTACCGGGTGAGTCCGGCGATCACCCCGCGGGCGTCGGAGCGCCAGTAGGGGGCGAACAGGCCGGAGAAGGCCGGCACGAAGTAGGCGCCGCCGTTGTCCTCGACGGAGGAGGCCAGGGTCTCGATCTCGGCGGCCGACTTGATCAGGCCCATCTGGTCGCGCATCCACTGCACCAGGGAGCCGGTGACCGCGATCGAGCCCTCCAGCGCGTACACCGGGGCCTGGTCGCCGATCTGGTAGCCGACCGTGGTCACCAGCCCGCTGTAGGAGTTGATGATCTTGTCGCCGGTGTTCAGCAGCATGAAGGTGCCGGTGCCGTACGTGGACTTGGCCTCGCCCTCGGCGAAACAGGTCTGGCCGAACAGGGCCGCCTGCTGGTCGCCGAGCGCGGAGGCGACCGCGACGCCGTCCAGCACGCCGCCCTTGACGGTCCCGTACACCTCGGCGGACGAGCGGATCTCCGGCAGCATGGCGAGCGGGACGCCGATGGAGGTGGCGATCTTGTCGTCCCACTCCATGGTGTGCAGGTTCATCAGCATGGTGCGGGAGGCGTTGGTGACGTCGGTGATGTGGACGCCGCCGTCGGTGCCGCCGGTGAGGTTCCAGACGACCCAGGAGTCCATGGTGCCGAAGAGGATGTCGCCGCGTTCGGCGCGCTCGCGCAGCCCCTCGACGTTGTCGAGCAGCCAGCGGGCCTTGGGCCCGGCGAAGTAGGAGGCCAGCGGCAGGCCGGTCTCCCGGCGGAAGCGGTCCTGCCCGACGTTGCGGCCGAGCTCCTTGCAGAGCGCGTCGGTGCGGGTGTCCTGCCAGACGATGGCGTTGTGGACGGGCTCACCGGTGTTCTTGTCCCACAGCAGCGTGGTCTCGCGCTGGTTGGTGATGCCGATGGCCTTGACGTCGGCGGCGGTGATGCCCGCCTTGTCGATGGCGCCGGCCACGACCTCCTGGACGTTGGTCCAGATCTCGGCGGCGTCGTGCTCCACCCAGCCCGGCTTGGGGAAGATCTGCTCGTGCTCCTTCTGGTCGACGGCGACGATGCGCCCGTCGCGGTCGAAGACGATGCAGCGGGAGGAGGTGGTGCCCTGGTCGATGGCGGCGATGAAGGGGCCGGTGGTGTGTGTGTCGGTCACGATGGCTCCGGTGGTGAGGAGGAAGGACGGCTCGAACTGCTCGGCGCTTTCCCTACCCGTACGCGTACGGATACGAGTCCGGATACGGTCCCGCGGTCGTCGTTACGCGAAGGCGAGGGAGTAGATACCCGCCGCGAGGGCGCCGCCCGCCAGGGGGCCGACGACCGGGATCCAGGCGTAGCCCCAGTCGGAGCCGCCCTTGTTCGGCAGCGGCAGCAGGGCGTGCACGATGCGCGGGCCGAGGTCGCGGGCCGGGTTGATGGCGTACCCGGTGGGGCCGCCGAGCGAGAGGCCGATGCCGACCACGACCAGGGCGGTGATCAGCGCGCCCAGGGTGCCCAGGCCCTTGCCGCTGTCGTTGAGGCCCTGGGTGAGCACGGCGAGCACCAGCACCGCGGTGCCGATGACCTCGGTGGCGAGGTTCTGCCAGGCGACCCGGACCTCCGGCCCGGTGGAGAAGATGCCGAGGACCGGGCCGGCGGGCTGCCGGGCGGTCGTGTCGTGCGGCCCCTCGATGGGCTCGTCCGCCAGGTCCCCGATGATCTCCCGGTCGGTGAGGTGGGCTCGGAACTGCCCGTAGTAGGCCACCCAGACCAGCGCGGCGCCGATCATGGCGCCCAGCAGCTGCCCGGCGAAGTACACCGGGACGTTCCCCCACTCGCCGTCCTTGACGGCGATGCCGACGGTGACCGCCGGGTTGAGGTGGGCGCCGGAGAGCGGAGCCGAGGTGTAGACGGCGGTGAGCACCGCGAAGCCCCACCCGAAGGTGATCGCCAGCCAGCCCGCGCCGCGGGCCTTGGAGCTCTTGAGCGTGACGGCGGCGCAGACTCCGCCGCCGAGCAGGATGAGTATGGCGGTCCCTATGGTCTCGCCGATGAAGATGTCGGAGCTGGACACCCGCGACTCCTTTGTCCTTCGTCCAGGGGAAGGCGAACCCCGGGTCCCTCCGGTGGTCCGCGCCCTCGGCTGAGGGCGGTAACCGGCCTCCTGGCGTTGTCCCACTCTAACGCGTATTGCCGGTAGGTGTTCGACAATGCCGACCGATGAACGGCAGTTTTGCTCCCTCGTAAACGTGACGTCAAGGCTTCGACCAGCCGAAACCCGTTCGTTACCGATGATGCGCCGCCCGCGCCGGACCTGCCCGGTGCGGGGGCTCCGGAGACCGGGTCGGAGGCACCGATGAGTTCCGTGCCGGGAGGCGGTCCACCCTCCCGAAGGCCCGCACACCCGGCGGGCGGCCGAGCCCGAGCAGCAAGGAGCACCGCCATGACCAGCGCGACCCCGTTCACGATGGAGAAGATCCGCCCCTGCCTCTGGTACGACGGCGAGGCCGAGGCGGCCGTCGACTTCTACGTCTCGCTCTTCCCGGACTCCGAGGTCCAGAAGGTCACCCGCTACACCGAGGAGGGCCCCGGCGAGCCCGGCTCCGTCCTCACCATCGAGTTCACCCTGGCCGGCCGCCAGTACATGGCCCTCAACGGCGGCCCGGAGTTCCGGTTCAACGAGGCGGTCTCGCTCTCGGTGGACTGCGGCACCCAGGAGGAGGTGGACGAGCTGTGGGACCGGTTCCTGGCGGGCGGCGGCGAGGAGAGCGTCTGCGGCTGGCTGAAGGACCGCTGGGGCCTGTCCTGGCAGATCGTCCCGACCCGTCTCGTCGAGCTCCTGGACGACCCCGACCCGGCCCGCGTCGCCCGCGTCTTCCGCGCCATGCTCAAGATGCGCAAGCTCGACGTGGCGACCCTGGAAGCGGCGTAACGGCGCGGGGCGCCGGGGGAGGGGGCCGCGGGCGGGGCGCCGGGAAGTGGGTGAGGGGCGCCAGGGAGTGGGCGGGGGTGCGCGCCTACGGGGGCAGGCCCCGTCGCGTACGCCTGTGCTGGTACGCCTTCGGGGGGTGCGGGCTCCGGGTCCGGTAGGGCGCGGACCCCTGCTCGTACGCCTAAGGGGTGCGGGCTCCGCGTACGTACGCCCGGCGGTGCGGCCAGGCCTCAGGCCGTACGTCCTGGGGCGCGCGCCCATGCCCGTACGTCTCCGGGGCCGGTACGCCGTGGGGGCGCGCACCTCGTTCCCGTACGCCTTCGGGGCTGCCGACCCCGTCCCCGTACGCCCTCGTGGGCGCGGAACCCGTCCCCGTACGCTCCGGAGGTACGGGCCCCAGGGCCGCGTGCTGCCGTACGCCGTCAGGGCCCCCGGCCCGCCGCCGGGCCCGCCGCCGCACAGGCGGCCCCGGTATCCGCCGCCGCACAGGCGGCCCCCGCTGCCGCAGAGGCGCCCCCCTAGAACCGCCCCGCGCCCAGGTCCCGGGAGACCGCGCGGGCGCAGTCGCGTACCGCGGCGACCAGGCCGGAGCGGAGTTCGCCGCCCTCGCAGATGCGCTCCACCGCGCCGGTGATGGCCACCGCGCCCACCGGCATCCGGCGCCGGTCGTGGATGGGCGCGGCCACCGAGGCGACCCCGTCCCAGGTCTCCTCCACGTCCGCCGCCCAGCCGCGTGCCCGGATCAGGTCGAGCAGCTGCTCGAAGTCGGCCAGCGCGGTCACCGTGCGCGGGGTGAACGCCTCCCGCTCCACCTCCACCACCTCGCTGTGCGCCACCGGGTCGTACGCCGACAGCACCTTGCCCAGCGCGGTGGAGTGCAGCGGCTGCATGGCACCCACCTCCAGCACCTGGCGGCTGTCGTCCGGCCGGAAGACGTGGTGCACCACCAGCACGCCCTGCTGGTGCAGCACCCCCAGGTGCACGCTCTCCCCGCTGGAGCGGGCCAGGTCGTCGGTCCACACCAGGGCCCGGGCGCGCAGCTCGTGCACGTCCAGATAGCTGTTGCCGAGCCGCAGCAGCTCCGCCCCCAGCTGGTAGCGCCCGGACGCGGGGTCCTGCTCCACGAACCCCTCCGCCTGGAGGGTGCGCAAGATGCCGTGGGCGGTGCCCTTGGCGAGCTCCAGCGAGGAGGCGATGTCGGACAGCCCGAGTCTGCGCTCCCCGCCCGCGAGCAGACGCAGCATCGCCGCCGCCCGTTCAAGCGACTGGATGTTCTTCGGCATCGCCCGGCCCTTCTTCCACGGTTCGACAATGCTGAACAGTATCGGCCGTTGCCGACCACCGGCCACCTGCGAAGAGTCCCCTCCACGCCCGGTGCCCACACTCCGTCCGCCGACATCGGCGTCCAGCAGGTGAACTCGATGTCCATGGGGGCAGACGCATGGTTAGGCTGGCCCGGTGCGTCCACGGGCCCGCCGAAGACGCAAAGCCGACAGCCGTCGCACCCCAGGGAGTACCTTCCATGGCCTCGTTGCCGACCCCTTCCGCCGACAGCACTCAGGATTCCGACGCCAGGTCCCGCGCCGCCGCCCTCCGTGAGGCGCTCGCCACCCGTGTCGTGGTGGCCGATGGTGCCATGGGCACCATGCTCCAGGCGCAGGACCCCTCGATGGAGGACTTCCAGCAGCTGGAAGGCTGCAACGAGGTGCTCAACGTGACCCGGCCGGACATCGTGCGCTCGGTGCACGAGGAGTACTTCGCGGTCGGCGTGGACTGCGTGGAGACCAACACCTTCGGCGCCAACCACGCGGCCCTGGGGGAGTACGACATCCCCGAGCGGGTCTTCGAGCTCTCCGAGGCGGGCGCCCGTATCGCCCGGGAGAGTGCCGACTCCTTCACCGCGAAGGACGGCCGCGGCCGCTGGGTGCTCGGCTCCATCGGCCCCGGCACCAAGCTGCCCACCCTGGGCCACGCCCCGTACACCGTGCTGCGCGACGCCTACCAGCAGAACGCCGAGGGCCTGGTCGCCGGCGGCGCGGACGCCCTGCTGGTGGAGACCACCCAGGACCTGCTGCAGACCAAGGCCGCCGTGCTCGGCGCCCGCCGGGGCCTGGAGGCCGCCGGGATCGACGTACCGCTGATCGTCTCCGTCACCGTGGAGACCACCGGCACCATGCTGCTCGGCTCCGAGATCGGCGCCGCGCTCACCGCGCTGGAGCCGCTGGGCATCGACATGATCGGGCTGAACTGCGCCACCGGCCCGGCCGAGATGAGCGAGCACCTGCGCTATCTGGCCCGCCACTCCCGTATCCCGATCTCCTGCATGCCCAACGCCGGCCTGCCGGTGCTCGGCAAGAACGGGGCGCACTACCCGCTGACCGCCCCCGAGCTGGCCGACGCCCAGGAGTCCTTCGTCCGCGAGTACGGTCTGTCGCTGGTCGGCGGCTGCTGCGGCACCACCCCCGAGCATCTGCGCCAGGTCGTGGAGCGGGTCCGCGACCTCACCCCGGGCGAGCGCACCCCGCGCCCCGAGCCCGGCGCCGCCTCCCTCTACCAGACCGTCCCCTTCCGCCAGGACACCTCCTACCTGGCCATCGGCGAGCGGACCAACGCCAACGGCTCCAAGAAGTTCCGCGAGGCCATGCTGGAGGCCCGCTGGGACGACTGCGTGGAGATGGCCCGCGACCAGATCCGCGAGGGCGCGCACATGCTCGACCTCTGCGTGGACTACGTCGGCCGGGACGGCGTCGCCGACATGGCCGAGCTGGCCGGCCGGTTCGCCACCGCCTCCACCCTGCCGATCGTGCTGGACTCCACCGAGGTCGACGTCATCCAGGCCGGTCTGGAGAAGCTGGGCGGCCGCGCGGTGATCAACTCGGTGAACTACGAGGACGGCGACGCGCCCGACTCCCGGTTCGCCAAGGTCACCCGGCTCGCCCAGGAGCACGGCGCCGCGCTGATCGCGCTCACCATCGACGAGAACGGCCAGGCCCGGACCGTCGAGGACAAGGTCGCCATCGCCCACCGGCTGATCGAGGACCTCACCGGCAACTGGGGCATCCACGAGTCCGACATCCTCGTCGACTGCCTGACCTTCACCATCTGCACCGGCCAGGAGGAGTCCCGCAAGGACGGCATCGCCACCATCGAGGCGATCCGCGAACTCAAGCGCCGCCACCCGGACGTGCAGACCACCCTCGGCCTGTCCAACATCTCCTTCGGCCTCAACCCGGCCGCCCGGATCCTGCTCAACTCCGTCTTCCTGGACGAGTGCGTCAAGGCCGGGCTGGACTCCGCCATCGTGCACGCCTCCAAGATCCTGCCCATCGCCCGCTTCGACGACGAGCAGGTCACCACCGCCCTCGACCTGATCTACGACAAGCGCGCCGAGGGCTACGACCCCCTCCAGAAGCTGCTGGAGCTCTTCGAGGGCGTCGACACCAAGTCGATGAAGGCCGGAAAGGCCGAGGAACTGCTGGCCCTGCCGCTGGACGAGCGGCTGAAGCGGCGGATCATCGACGGCGAGCGCAACGGCCTGGAGGCCGACCTGGACGAGGCCCTCGCCGAGCGCCCGGCACTGGACATCGTCAACGAGACCCTGCTCGACGGCATGAAGGTGGTCGGCGAGCTGTTCGGCTCCGGCCAGATGCAGCTGCCGTTCGTCCTCCAGTCCGCCGAGGTGATGAAGACCGCGGTGGCCTACCTGGAACCGCACATGGAGAAGTCCGACGACGAGGGCAAGGGCACCATCGTGCTGGCCACCGTCCGCGGCGACGTCCACGACATCGGCAAGAACCTCGTCGACATCATCCTCTCCAACAACGGCTACAACGTGGTCAACCTCGGCATCAAGCAGCCGGTCTCGGCCATCCTGGACGCCGCCGAGGAGCACCGCGCCGACGTCATCGGCATGTCCGGGCTGCTGGTGAAGTCCACGGTGATCATGAAGGAGAACCTGGAGGAGCTGAACCAGCGCGAGCTGGCCGCCCGGTACCCGGTGATCCTCGGCGGCGCCGCCCTCACCCGCGCCTATGTCGAGCAGGACCTGCACGAGATCTACCAGGGCGAGGTCCGCTACGCCCGGGACGCCTTCGAGGGCCTGCGGCTGATGGACGCCCTGATCGCCGTCAAGCGCGGAGTGCCCGGGGCGAGCCTGCCCGAGCTGAAGCAGCGCCGGGTCAAGGCCTCCGCCGGGGGCGGTGTGCTGGTGGAGGAGCGCGAGCCGGAGACCGGCGTCCGCTCCGACACCGCCACCGACAATCCGATCCCCGAGCCGCCGTTCTGGGGCACCCGGGTCGCCAAGGGCATCCCGCTGAAGGACTACGCCTCCTGGCTGGACGAGGGCGCGCTCTTCAAGGGCCAGTGGGGCCTGAAGCAGAACCGCGCCGGGGACGGCCCCTCCTACGAGGAGCTGGTGGAGTCCGAGGGCCGGCCCCGGCTGCGCGGCTGGCTGGAGCGGCTGCACACCGAGAACCTGCTGGAGGCGGCCGTGATCCACGGCTACTTCCCGTGCGTCTCCAAGGGCGAGGACCTGATCCTGCTGGACGAGGCGGGCAACGAGCGCACCCGCTTCACCTTCCCCCGCCAGCGGCGCGGCCGGCGGCTCTGCCTGGCCGACTTCTTCCGCCCCGAGGAGTCCGGCGAGACCGATGTGGTCGGCCTCCAGGTCGTCACCGTCGGCTCGAAGATCGGCGAGGCCACGGCCGAGCTGTTCGCCGCCGACTCCTACCGGGACTACCTGGAGCTGCACGGGCTCTCCGTCCAGCTCGCCGAGGCGCTGGCCGAGTACTGGCACGCCCGGGTCCGCGCCGAACTCGGCTTCGGCAAGGAGGACCCGGCGGACGTGGAGGACATGTTCGCCCTGAAGTACCGGGGCGCGCGCTTCTCGCTGGGCTACGGGGCCTGCCCCGACCTGGAGGACCGGGCCAAGATCGCCGACCTGCTCCAGCCGGAGCGGATCGGGGTCCACCTCTCCGAGGAGTTCCAGCTGCACCCCGAGCAGTCCACCGACGCCATCGTCATCCACCACCCCGAGGCCAAGTACTTCAACGCCCGCTGAGTCCTGCCCCGCTGAGTCCTGCGCGGGATATCGAGGGCGTACGAACCGCACACGACGTACACTGGTCGGTCCAGTACAGGTCGGTCGCTCTTCCCCCGGGAGCCGTACGGGTCCGCCCCGCGCGGCCCCTTTCGGGAAAGGCGGCCGGCCTTCTCGTCCCCCGACCGGCCCCGAATGCCCCGACGTCCCCGAACGTCCCCCGAACGACCCCCGATGGAGGTGTGCCGGATGACCAGCACGGTCCCCGCGTCCCTGACCCGTACGGCGGAGGGCTCCGCCCTCCAGGCGGTCTTCCTCGACATGGACGGCACGCTCGTCGACACCGAGGGCTTCTGGTGGGACGCGGAGGTCGAGGTCTTCGCCGAGCTCGGCCATGAGCTGGACGAGGCCTGGCGGGACGTGGTGGTCGGCGGCCCGATGAGCCGCAGCGCCGGATACCTCATCGAGGCCACCGGCGCCCGGATCACCCTGCCCGAGCTGTCCGTGCTGCTCAACGACCGCTTCGAGCAGCGCATCGCCCGCGGGGTGCCGATGATGCCCGGCGCCGAGCGCCTGCTGACCGAGCTGGCCGCGCACCAGGTGCCCACCGCGCTGGTCTCCGCCTCGCACCGCCGGGTGATCGACACCGTGCTGCGCTCGGTCGGCCGCGACCGCTTCACCCTCACCGTGGCCGGCGACGAGGTGGCGCGCACCAAGCCCCACCCGGACCCCTATCTGCTGGCCGCCCGTGGCGTCGGCGCCGACCCGCTGCGCTGCGCCGTCATCGAGGACACCGCGACCGGGGTCGCCTCCGCCGAGGCCGCCGGCTGCCGGGTCGTCGCCGTCCCCTCCGTCGCCCCGATCGCCCCCGCCACCGGACGGGTCGTGGTCGGCTCGCTGGAGGAGGTCGACCTCGGCTTCCTCCGCTCCCTCATCACCAGCCTCAACTAGCACCCGCCGCCGGCACCCCCGGGCCCGTACACCTCCCCGTACGGGCCCGCGCCCGTACCCCCGCACTCCCACCCACCGGCACCGGCCGGACGTCCTCCGTGACCGCCCGTACCCGCCCCCTCTCTGCCCCTTCCCTCCCCCGCGTGAGTTTCGTCACCCAGCGTGTCGCTACCGGAAGGTGAAGAACGCCCCACCTGCCCGTAAACGGCACACGCGACCCTCACCCATCTGTCCCGTTTGATCATCCGATGCGCGAATCATTCCGCTGCATAGCAATCGAACCGACCGCATCCCTCATCACTGTCCGGTGCCACCGCTCCCGGCCGGCGTCCAGGACCCGTGGCGTATCCCACTACTCTCTGCTCCAGGACTTCGCCGCAGACCTCCCCTCCCCGCACGGCCCACCAGGCCCGCGGGGGCACCGGAACGATCGCCTGTGCCCGGCCCCCGGCCGATCGCCCCGCCCCACCGGGCGGCGCGGCGAGGTGAGAACACCGCCGTACCGCGTGCCGGATGAGGAGAACGTCCCCCATGAACCGCAAGACCCTGGTGCTGCCGGCCCTACTCGGCCTGCTCGCCCCCGTGCTCGTCGCCTGCGGCAGCACCGGCAGCGCCTCGGGGGACGGCACCATCGTCGTCGGCACCACGGACCAGTTCACCGCGACGAAGGACGCCTCCGCCCCCTTCGACCCGGCGTTCGCCTATGACACCGGCGTGTGGAACGTGCTCCGCCAGACCGTCCAGACCCTGATGCACGTGCCGCGCGGCGGCGGTGTCCCGGTGCCCGAGGCCGCCTCCCAGTGCACCTTCACCGACCGGACCAGCGAGAGCTACCGCTGCACCCTCCGCTCCGACCTGGCCTTCTCGGACGGTACGCCGATCACCGCCGAGGACGTGAAGTTCTCCATCGAGCGGGCGCTGGCCATCGACTCCGACAACGGCGCGGCCGGGCTGCTCTCGGGCATCGACACCATCGAGACCAAGGGCGAGGACGAGGTCGTCTTCCAGCTCAAGGGCCCCGACGCCACCTTCCCGTACAAGCTCTCCACCCCCGTCGCCGGCATCCTCAGCAAGGACGCCTACGACGGGAAGAAGCTCCGCGACGGCTTCCAGGTCGACGGCTCCGGCCCGTACACCATGCAGCCCACGGTCAGCGGCGATCAGGCCACCAAGGTGGTCTTCACCAAGAACGAGCACTACAAGGGCGATATCAAGCTCCGCAACGAGCGCGTCGAGCTGCGCTCCTTCGACAGCGCCGAGGCGATGGGCGAGGCGCTGAAGGCCGGCGAGATCGACATGATGACCCGGACCATGTCCCCGGAGCAGATCAAGGACCTCACCGACAAGCCCGCCCAGGGCATCGAGATCACCGAGGTTCCCGGCCTGGAGATCCGCTACCTCGGCTTCAACACCAAGGCCGGCTCGGCGAAGGACAAGGCGGTGCGCCAGGCCATGGCCGCCGTGGTCGACCGAGGGCAGATCGCCGGCGGGGTGTACGGGTCCACCGCCACGCCGCTCTACTCGCTGATCCCGTCCTCCATCGCCACCCACACCAACTCCTTCCTCAACAAGTACGGCGAGCCCAGCCGCACCAAGGCGCAGAAGATCCTGAAGGACGCCGGGGTCACCGCCCCGGTCGCCCTCACCCTGCACTACACCACCGACCACTACGGCTCCGGCACCAAGGCGGAGTTCGAGGCGCTGCGCGACCAGCTGAACGCCACCGGGCTGTTCCAGGCGCGCATCGAGGGCGCCAAGTGGTCGGAGTTCCGCCCCGCCCAGAAGCGCGGCGACTACCCGGTCTACGGGCTCGGCTGGTTCCCCGACTTCCCGGACCCGGACAACTACGTCGCCCCCTTCCTCGACGCCGACAACTTCCTCGGCACCTCCTACGTCAGCGACACGGCACGCGGACGGCTCATCCCCGAGTCCCGGCGTGCCGCCGACCGCACCGCCGCCACCCCCGCCTTCGAGCAGATCCAGGACATCGTCGCCGACGACGTCCCCGTGCTGCCGCTGTGGCAGGGCAAGCAGTACGTCGCCGCCCGCGACGGGCTGACCGGCGTCGAGTGGGCGCTGAACACCTCCTCGGACCTCCAGCTCTGGGAGCTGGGCCGGGGCAACGCCTGACCCTGCTGTACCCGGCCGGGCACACGGGCCCGACCGGATTCAAGATCAACAAGGCAAGGTTCCTGTGAAGGCACACAACAAGTGGCTGACCGCCCCGCTCGCCGCCGGCCTGGCCGCCGCCCTGCTGAGCGGCTGCGGCACCGAGGACGGCGGCGGCGCCGGCGGCGGCGAAGGCTCCGTGGTCGTCGGCATGTCCGACAAGGTGCTGGCCACCGACCCGGCCGCCGGCTACGACCCCGGCTCCTGGCTGCTGTTCAACAACGTCTTCCAGTCCCTGCTGAGCTTCCCCAAGGGCGCCTCCGTGCCCCAGCCCGAGGCCGCCGAGAAGTGCGGCTTCGAGGGCGGCAGCAAGGTGTACCGCTGCACCCTGCGCGACGGGCTGACCTTCAGCAACGGCAATAGCCTCACCGCGAAGGACGTCAAGTTCTCCTTCGAGCGCGCCCTGAAGATCGACGACGCCAACGGCCCGGCCCCGCTGCTCTCGGCCATCGACACCATCGAGACCCCCGACGACAAGAACGTCGTCTTCCGCCTCAAGGTGCCGGACGCCACCTTCCCCAGCAAGATCGCCTCCGGCGCCGGCTCCATAGTCGACCACCGCTCCTACGCGGAGGGGAAGCTGCGCGACGACAAGCAGGCCGTCGGCTCCGGCCCGTACAAGCTGGACTCCATCGACGACACCCAGGCGGTCTTCTCGCCCAACCCGAGCTACAAGGGCACCGCCGAGGTCAAGAACGCCGGCGTCACCCTGAAGTTCTACAACGGCGACCGCAAGGCCCTCGGCAAGGCGCTGGAGAAGAGCGAGGTGGACATCGCCTACCGAGGCCTCGCCGCCTCCGAGATCGCCGCCATGCAGGCCTCCACCGCCACCCCGGACAAGGGCATCGAGGTCGTCGAGGGCTCCAGCGCCGAGGTCCAGCACCTGGTCTTCAACATGGCCGACCCCATCGCCGGCAAGGCCGAGGTGCGCAAGGCCATCGCCTACCTGGTCGACCGCGACGCCCTCGTCCAGCACATCTACCGCTCCACCGCCACCCCGCTCTACTCGATCATCCCCGCGGGCATCGCCGGCCACAACACCGCCTTCGTCGACGCCTACGGCGCCCAGCCGCAGCCCGACAAGGCCAAGGCCGTCCTGGACTCCGCCGGCTACGGCCCCTCCAACAAGGTCAAGCTGACCCTCTGGTCCACCCCCAGCCGCTACGGCCCCTCCACTGACGAGGAGTTCCGGGCCATCGCCGACCAGCTCAACGACAGCGGGCTGTTCGAGGCCGACGTGAAGTCGGTGGAGATCGACCAGTACGAGAAGGACATCAAGGCCGGTAAGTACGGCGTCTACGTCAAGGGCTGGGTCCCCGACTACCCGGACCCGGACAACTTCACCCAGCCGTTCTTCGGCGAGGGCAACGTCCTCGACAACCGCTACCACAACAAGAAGATCAGCGAGACCCTCGTCCCGCGCACCTCCGCCACCGCCGAGCGCACCGCCACCGAAGAGGACTTCGGCAAGCTCCAGGACCTGGTCGCCGAAGAGGTCCCCATCCTCCCCCTCTGGCAGGGCAAGCAGTACGCCGTCGCCCGCGACGGCGTCACCGGCCTGGAATGGACCCTGGACGCCTCCACCGTCTTCCGCTTCTGGGAGATCAAGAAGGCCTGACCTTCGCCTGGGTGGCCTGACCCGCTACATGCCCAAGGGGCGCCCTCCGCCAAGGGGGGCGCCCCTCGGCGCGTTCGGCTCCTCGTTCATCCGCCACGTGATGACGGTGGATGCCTGCCCTGCCTGAGGATCAGTTGCGTCTGCTTGACTCTCGCGCCACTGGTCGATGAGCGCGGGAGCGCAGCAGTGAAACGCTCAGCCCTGCTGACGTCTGGCCGCCACCAGCCCTGCGAGGAGCGCATCGAGGTCTCCCGTGTACACGATCACTTCCTCGCCCTCTCCCGGTGGGTCGAAGCGGGCGAAGAAATCATCGAGGGCCTCGGGGGTGACCATGAGGGCGTTGGCGTCCTCACGCTGGTTGCGCTCGGCCAGGCGCCGCAGCAACTCGGCGCGGTCGGCGGGGAGGTACACGACCAGGGGATGGCCGCCAGCCTCTCGGGCGGCCTGCCGCCAGGCGTCTCGTTCGGTGCGGCGCCACAGCCCGTGGTCCAGGACGACGTCGTTCCCGGCCTCGATCTCGCTGACGAACCGGTGCCGGACCATCTCGACCACGGGCCGCTCACGCTCGAAGTAAGTGTGTTCGGCGTAGTCCACGCCGTAGCGACCATGGAGGCGGTGCACCTCCTCATCGACGGACAGCCGGGTGAAGCCGTGGCCGGCCAGAGCTTGGGCGACCGTGGTCTTCCCGGATCCGGTCAGACCGGCCAGGAGAACGGCGAGGGGCACGTGGCCATCCCTTCCACGACGAGGCTGCGCGAGTATCGGGAAGTGTCTCAGTCCTGGCCGCTGTGGGCCTGTGGCCGCCAGGTGGTGTAGATGCTCCGGGCCTCGGCGGGCCAGTCGAAGGGCATCCGGTCCAGGCTCACTCGGCGGAAAGCGAACCGCGGGTCGCTGACGTTGATCGTGCCACCGTGCCTGCCGACGTGTGCCAGCAAGCGGCCCGCCTCATCGCGGACGGCCGGCGTGTGCTCCTCCCAGGTACCCGAGGAGAAGTGCTGGATCCGGCGGCGGAGGTCGTCCAGGATGCCCGAACGCCACTTGAAGTGGTGGACGGCGCAGAGGCGGTCGGCGTCGGGCCGGTGGCTGGGGGAGCGGTGGTTGCCGGAGGCCACGGCCACGTTGTGACGGGCGAGCACGATCTTTCGGGGATCTCCGCGCAGTAGTCGGTGGGTGAGATGGCCGCCGAGAGGATAGGCGGTGTCGAGTCCGCCTTCGGGGTGCCAGGTGGTCAGGCGTCCGCTCCCGGCGACGCGGTCGAGCATCAACCCGCCGACCACGTGGTGGCCGGACTCGTCGGCCTGGGTGATCACCTCGCCGAGTGGGGCGGGGTACTGCTGGAACTCATCGACATCCGCGAGTAGGTGCCAACCGGGTCCGGCCCGATGCCGCAGTGAGTCTCGAAGCTCGGTGTTGGTGTGTTCGTGCCACGGTCCGGTGCTGGTGCCGCTGGGGATGATGCCCAACTCACGGGCGGCGGCTTGGAGCTCGTGTCGTCGGACGTCGGAAACGTGGTCGGGGAAGTGGAAGGCGATCAGGAACCGCTCGACACCCAGACACCGGTAATGGCGGACCCAGGCGGCCAGCAACGGCGGCTCGACAGGTCCTACGACGGCGATCAAGGTGGGAGGCAGGTGGGGCAGGGCATTCAGGACTCCTTCCTACGCAAGCCGGAGAAGGTTCTGGAGAGGAAGTCGGCCTGTCCGGCGGCCGACCGCATCCCCAGCAGTTCGGGGGCTTCGGGACCCGGCAGTGGGAGGGGCCGGCGGATGGCGCTGTGCAGGGCATCGGCGAGAGCGGCCGGGTCACCGGCGGGAAAGGTCAAGGCCCAGGGCCGGTCCCTGAGGCGGTCGGTGAGAGCGCCGTCGTGTTCGGAGACGATCAGGGGGACGCCGAGACCAGCGGCGTCCATCACGAGCCCGGATTCCTTACCTGTCCCCGCGTGGCGGCTGACGAGGGTGGCGTCAGCGGCGGCGTACACCAGCCGCAGCGCGGCCTCGCTGACCGGGCCCGGGATGGCATGCACCCGGAGGCGGGGCAGGGCCCGCCACCGCTCCAGGACGGTTTCGTCGAGCGGGGAGCCGGTGACCACGAGGTTCAGGAGCTTCTTCAGCCTGGCCAGGGCCGCGTCGATGACGGTGATGTCCTTGTAGGGCCACCAACCACCCACCAGGCAGACCACGGCCTCGGCGGCCGGAATGTCGAACGCGGCCCGGCCGCCCTCGCGCTCAGCAGCGGACAGGCGGCGGCCGCCGTCCACCGCGAAGCAGCCGACCACCGCGGGCAACTCAGGAAAGGCCGCGGCAAACTGGTCGGCGATGGCCCGCGTTGGATACACCGCGACCACCCGCCCCTCGCCTCGACGGGCGAGCCGGCCAAGCAGCCGTAGGACAGCATCCTCGGTGGTGACCAGCTCGTGGACGAACCGCAGGTGCGGTTGACCGCCCAGGAGGGCGGCGGCCCCGTGCAGCGCCTCGCTCGCGGTCAGGATGACCACCGCGTTGGCGTCGGGCTCCAGCCGGCGGGCGGCCCGCAGCGCGGACCCCTCGGTGAGACAACGGGCGAGGAGGGCGATCTGGTGCGGCAGCCGCCGTAGTCGGCGTGGCCAGCGACGCGACCGGAACAGACGCTGTCCGATCGCGGCGAAGGCGGCCGCCATCCGAGCGGTGGCCAGCAGGACGCTCCCCGCCCACCCGTCGGGTCCGGTGAGTAGCCGGGCGCCCGCCTCGCGCAGGGCGTGGACCGACTCGGAGGCGATCCCGCGCGGAGCGATGACCAGGCTGCCGGGCCGGGCCTGGGCAAGAGCCACCAGCGTGCGCTGGTGGTGCCCGCCCAGGCGGTTCGCGTACGGCTCGATGAGCACCAGCGGACCGGTCACCCCGCCACCGCCTGGTCTCCATGAGCGGAGGTGAACCGCTTCCACAGCCAGGCGGGGTCGTTGAGGTGGTCGAACCGTTGCGAGTCGCGGGCGGCCTCGCCGGCGAAGGCGACGCCCTCCCGGGCCCCGGCAGCGGCGTAGGCGGCGAACTCGCCGTTGCGGCTCGTCGTCCATGCTTGAATCCGCTGGCGGGCTTCGTCGTCGGCCATCCCGTACTCGCTGCCACGGGAGAGCATCGCGCACTCACGGAAGCCCGCCTTCCAGGAGTGGAAGGGGCTCTGGTTGAACCGCGTGATCCCCGCCTTGTCCCGGGCGAACTCGATCCGGCCGGGCAGTGCCGCGAGCACGTCCACGGCCTCGCCCATCTCCCGGAGGGCACTACAGCGGATCAGCTTCAGTCCGCCGTAACCGTAGGTCAGACCGTTGACCGGGTTGACCACCCGCCACACCCGCATGGACACGCCCTCGTCCAGCGGTTCAACGGCGGCCACATCGAAGTCGGTGTCGATGGCGAAGTCACCGTCGGCGAGCAGGAACTGCTCGCGGTCGACGAGTTCGGCGCACAGCCGGTAGGCCCGGCGCATCCCCTGCACGCCGTGCAGGCGCTTGACGGTGCCGCCCAGGGTGCGCTGGAGCCGGGAGTGCAGGGAGTTGGCCATCGGCTCGTCGTACGAGAGGAGGACGGCGTCGAAGCCGGTCACGAGACGGCCTCCAGATAGCGGGGGGGGGGCGATCCGGTCGGGGGCGAACTCGGTGGTGGAGGCGTGGGCCCGCTTGGCGTGCACGGCGTGAAACTCGTCGTCCGTGGCAAGGCGCTCGGCCAAGGCGACGGCCTCAGCCGATGTGCCGAAGCACAGCTCTGGGTCGATGTGCTCTGCGAGCCAGCCGAGCCGGGGCGAGATGACCGGCAGGCCCATGCCCTGACAGTCGATGACGCTCATCGACCAAGGGCAGCCCGGCCGGAACGGTGCGATACCGAAGCGGGCACCGGCCAGCAGGTTCCGGTAGCGGACGCGGTCACCGCGGTCGGAGACGACCTGCACGTGAGGCAGCGCGGCAAGCTGGTCACGCATCCTCTCCGGACTGCCGTCGAGGCTTGTGCGTTCGGCTCGACGCTGGCCGAACAGGTCCATCACGCGCAGCCGCACCGTACCGGAAGCCACGAGGTCGCCGGCCAGGTCCACGAACTGTCCCGTCCCGTAGTGCGCGTAGAGCCGGTGGTTGTAGATGCCGATCGCCCCCTCGGATCCGGTGACCGGCGGAGCGACGGCCGGATCGCGGACCAGACGCTCGTCGCGGGGAGCGGGCACGATCCGCAACCGGTCATCCAGGTCCACGGTCATCCGGGCGGCTGCGGCCGATACCCATGAGGCGGCCGTGGGGATGTGGACCATCACCCGGTCGCACGCCGCCAGGCCGGCCGCGAATGCCAGCAGCACCGGCCTGCCCAGTCCCGCGTCGTCCAAGGACGAGTCCAGGAGGAGCCGGTCCTCGGCGAACGAGAACGGCAGGTAGTGGCAGTAGCCCGCCAGCAGGGCGTCCGATGCGGCCTCCAGCAGGGCCGTACGGATCGCCGGGGCCTCCTCGATCTGGTTGGCCACGACCACGTCCGGTCGCTCAGCTCGGATCAACGCCACCAGTTCGTCGATGTCGGTCGAGAACCGGGCCCGGTACTTCGTTCCTGGCACCTTGGTCTGGCGGTAGCCGCAGCGACCGTCCCCGGCTGCGGCCGGAGCGGCGACGGTCACCTCGGCGCCGGCGTCGATCAGAGCCGGAGCCAGCAGATCCGCGAAGATCCATCCCGAATCCGCCGACAGCCGGTCGGGGTTGGAGATGTTCAGTAGGTACAACACACGCATGCCGCGTCGCCTCCTTCATCAGCCCGGATGCGCGTCGATCCGGGTCGCTGAGGGAAGGAAAGCGGCGACATGGCCCGTGACGGGATGATGAACTGGCATCACTCACGGCTCATTCATGGTCACCAGCACGCGACGCGGGGCGAGGCTCGATGGAAGCGCACAACGAGGAGATCACCGTCGAGCAGGCGGCGAAGGACTTCGCGGCCGAGATCATGAGGTGGCGGGAGGTACGCGGCCTGTCCAAGCGGGCGTTAGCCCAGCTCATGGGCTTCGACCCCTCCTATGTCAGTCACATGGAGTCCGGCCGCACCAAGCCCGGCGAGGAGTTCGCCCGCCTCGCCGACGACGCCCTGAACACCGGGAAGGCGATCTGGCGCCGCTGGCGCGACTACGAGCAGGCCCGCACCCGCAACAGGCCCACGCCCGCCACCCCGCCGACTCCGCACCGACCCGAGCAGTCATACGCGACGGGTTCCGCCCTCCTTGTCGAGCACGACGCCGCCCACCTGACGTACGACGGCCGCTCCTACCGGCTCACCATGCGCAGGTTGCTGCGGAACATCGGCACCGAGCCGGTGACCCGCTACCTGGTGCGCATCTCCGTCGACCGCTACCCCGGCGACCCCGAGCAGTCCAACACTCATTACCGAGCCCACCCGTTGACCTGGGAGGAGCTCAGCCTGACGGCCACCTGCCGCGGCGAGGCGATGCGCCGAGAGGTCAAGCACGACCGTGACGCCTTCAAGGAAGTCTGGCTGCTGTTCGACAACGAACACGGTCGCTTCCCCCTCTACCCGGGCGAGTCCGTGTGGATCGAGTACGCGTACACCGTCGCCGACGACAAGTGGGGCAACTGGTTCCAGCGGGCCGTCCGCCTGCCCACCGAGCACCTTGAAGTCCAGCTCTCCTTCCCGGCCGCGCTCGACCCTGTCGTCTGGGGCACCGAGACCTCCATGACCGCCGAGGCTGCCCCACTGCGGACCGCGCCCGTTCAGAGCGGCGACGGTGAACTACGACGATTCACATGGATCACGGCCACACCCGCGCTGCACGCTCGGTACCGTCTTGAGTGGCGGTTCCGGGCCCGGCCCGAACGCGACAGGGATCAGAAGGAGTTCAGGTGAGCGTGGTGCGCCCCAGCCAGCAGATGCGAGACCTCGGAGTCGTCCAGCTCGGCGCCGGCATCCTCACCGAACCGGCCCGCGCCTTCGACCTGCCCGCCGAGCGCGACGAGGCCGAGCGCATCACCGACGAGCTGTTCGCCGCTATGGAGCGGATCGTCCAGGTCCACCCCTTCGCCAAGGGCATGGGCATCGCCGCCCCGCAGATCGGCATCAGCCGAGCCGCTGCCGTCGTCCAGCCGCCGGACGACGCCCCCGCCATCATCCTCCTCAACCCAAGAATCGCCGACTGTTCCGACGAAACGGACGAGCAGTACGAGGGCTGCCTCAGCTTCTTCGACGTCCGCGGCCGCGTCCCCCGTCCCCTGAAGATCACCGTCGAGACCATGTCACTGACCGGCGAGTCCGCCATTACCGCGTACGACCGGGCCCTCGCCCGCTTGGTCCACCACGAGATTGACCACCTAGACGGCCTGCTGTACCTCACCCGTATGAGGGAGAGCGTGGGACCAATCCCAGTAGAAGAATACCGGCAGACTGGACGGGCATGGACATACTAGGTCGCCTACCGGTGGCAAAAGTGTTTGCTTTTACGGAATCCTCGCGCAGCCGAGCTCCGAGTTGGCGGGATGATAAACCTACCGTGATTGTGGCTTAATGTCATTCTTGAATATTCTCGTTCACTAACGGGGCTACCTCATCTCGTCGCCCGTCTTCCTCCTGCATCAAGCTGAGGTGTGAAGCTTGACTAATCGAATACGACGACAACATACTGTCTCCAGATTCTATTTGAACGGATTTTCGGACGATGCTGGAAGGGTGCGCAGGGTTGCACTTCCCGGAAGTTCTGGACCCGTTCTCTCGACGGGCGACGCGAGTGTAATTAAGGACTTCTATACGGTAACGCTCCCGGATGGGTCCTTGTCGGATTTCTTCGAGAGGGCCTTCAGTAAAATTGAGGGTTCGGCCGCCGAAGCGCTGAAGCTAATCCTTTCTGGGGTTTGGCCTATCTATGGCGAGCGCCGGAAGTCTTTCTCTACCTGGGTTGCGCTGCAGTACTTGAGGGCTGAGCAGGTGCGGCAAAGTCAAACCAATCACAACGCGCAATTCATCCGACTGATTGTTGGAGTCTCTGGGAAAGAGGCGTTGCGCTCACACATTCAAAAGGCCGAGTGTCGGGACGTTTCCGATGAGGAGCTCGACATCGAGTGGCGTGACCTCACGAAACCAGGTGGTCCCGACATGGCAGCCGATGCGAACGATCATATTCAGTTGCTGGGGGACCTCCTACCCGGAACTTCTGCCTACATCAATGACTGCCAGTGGACGCTGTTCAAGTTCATGCGCCGCTCTATAAGCACGTCCGACCACCCGGTTTCCCTTGTTGTTGCCCCCGACTATCCAGCGTGGCGGGGGGTGGGTATCTTCACGGCTGACCTGTTCTTGGTCCCACTTAATCGTCGTCACGCCCTAATAATCCGACCCAAAAACCTCCGGGAGAACGTGCAGATCCCTGACTTCACTGTCGAGGGGACGACTGCGATTGCACGAAGCATCAACCAGGAAACGGCCATGGGGGCTCGAAAGTGCATCTATCATCATCCTGAAGAATTGCCACTCGAGGGGATACGTCTGCCGCATCCTCTAGCGCGCGACCACCCTCCAGTGCCTGGCATTGATGCACTCGTCAGCGAGAGAGGGCTTTTCAGTGGGATTCCGGAAGCAAGCTTGCAGGCCATGTCGCAGGCAGGCCCTCCCGGGGATCGAAAGAGTGGCATGACGCTTGACGACCTGGCTTGGCCAATTCCCGGTCGCCGTCGACCGGCTGCTGACAAGTGAGGCCGGCAGTCGTCCGGCGGATGTGACCGACCGTGGTACAGCACCCCAGTCCGCACACAGTCCGCAGGACACCCGATCATGACCGTCGCACCCCATCGCCAGCCATCAGCAAAAGGCCAGGTCAGCGCCCCGTAGGGGAGATCCCCGCAGGTCACCGACCCGGCCTGTTACTAGGAGATCAAGAAGGCCTGACCTTCGCCTGGGTGGCCTGACCCGCGGTTTCGCCGGTCAGGCCGCCCGGCCATCCGCACCCAGTCCCCTGTCCGCCGAGCACGGCGTCCATGACCCGGGTGCGGTCTTCTTCCCCGGCACGGGGCGTGCACCGTGCCCGGCGGCCGTCGAGCATGATGCGGGGATGACCGACCAGGCTTCTTCCCTCACCGTTTCGCCGTTCCCGGTACGGGTGTTCGATGAGGAGCGCGTGCCTCTGCTCATCGGCGGCCCGACGACAGCAGTACGCCACATGGTGGGACGCGCCGGAGTGGTGATGGGCCCGGGTGGCATGGTGATCACCTTGGACGCGCACGACGCCGGCGACAGGAGCGGCGTGGGGAACGCCGGGACGGTCCGTCTGGTCGGGCCTGCCCCCGCGACGGTCACCGAGCGGCTGATGGGTACGGCCTGGGATGGGGACCGGCACATGTCGCCGATCCACATCGCGGTCCGTACAGGAGACGAAGTCCTGTATCTGGGCACCGCGCATGTGGGCCGGGCCGGCACTGTGGACGGTGTGCTCAGCGACTGCGAACTGCTCCTCGACACGCCTTTGAGCAAGGACCTCCTCGACCGGGTGCGGCCGCGGTCAGCGCCGGTTGTCCTACCGGATCTGGCCTGGCTCGGGGCCGTGAACGGTGACCGTGCGGCGGCGCTTGAGCAGTTCCTCAGGGGCTGGTACCCGGCCACGGGCGGCACCGAGCTGCTTTCCTCCGCGGCATCACGCCTGCCGGAAGGCTTGCGGCAGCTGTACCGGATCTCGGTGCGGCGGCCGGGCGTGCTGGGCACCCAGAACAGGATCCTGCCCGAGTCGGACCTGCTCAGCGATCCGCTCGGAGAGACACTGGTCTTCGGCGTCGAGAACCAGGGCGGGTTCTTCTGGTCGCTGCTGTGGACGATGGAGAACACCGAGAGCGATCCGACCGTCTGGTTCCGCGAGAACGACGAGGAACCGGTTGCCGAACAGGAACCGCTCAGCGGATTCCTGCTGCAGTTCTCCCTGTTCGAGGCAGCCCTGGGCGCCGATTACCTGGCCCTGCCCCGCAAGCTCGGGGCAGCGCAGATGGAGCGGTTCACTCAAGCACTGCACCCTGTGCCTCTTCGCCCCTTCTGGCCATGGGCACCCACTCACTTCTATGTGGCTCCCGGCCTCGTGGTGCGGGTCAGTAGCGAGGACGGCGAAGAATTCGACGTCTGGGCCGGCGCGACCCATCGCAGCGCCCTGGACCAGTGGGCAGACCTCCCTGTCGACTGGATGCGCTTCGACGGGTGACCGGCACAGCATCAGCGTCACGGAGCACACCGTGCACACTGTCCACCTCACATACACCGTCCACATCACGGACGCCGAGACGAAGGGACGTGCCCCCATGTGCCGACCCCAGGGACAGAGCGGCGCCCGTGTCGAGGCGCAGCGGTTGGAGGATCTGGCGCGGCTGCGCCGGATTCGGGACCGGATCGACCGGGAGTACGCGCGGCCGCTGAACGTGGAGGCGCTGGCGCGAGGGGAGAACATCTCCGCCGGGCACCTCAGCCGGCAGTTCCGGGCCGCGTACGGGGAGTCGCCGTACGCGTATCTGATGACCCGGCGCATCGAGCGGGCCGCCGCGCTGCTGCGGCGCGGTGATCTGAGCGTCACCGAGGTCTGCTACGCCGTGGGCTGCGCGTCGCTGGGCACGTTCACCACCCGTTTCACCGAGCTGGTCGGGATGTCGCCCGGGGCCTTCCGGCGCCGGGCGGCGGACGCGGGGGCCGAGAGCGTTGAGGCCGAAGGGCCGGTGATCACGCTGGAGGGGATGCCGGCCTGTGTGGCGAAGCAGGTGACCAGACCGGTCAGGAATCGAGAAGCCGGGGCGGGGGAGCAGCGCCTAGCGTGAGGGGCATGACCTCGTACTCCGGTACGAGCTGACGAAAGGAACCGCCATGCCGCGCACCAAGCCCTCCGCCGACAGCGCCGACACCTCCGCCGAGGAGTACGGCGGGTTCACCGCCGAGGAGCGGGCCGCGATGAAGGAGCACGCCAAGGAGCAGAAGCAGGCGGCCAGGCGGCGCGGCACCAAGGCCGAGAAGGAGGCCGCGGCGGAACGGGACATGCTGGCCAAGATCGCCGAGCTGCCGGAGGAGGACCGGGTCCTCGCCGAGCGGATCCACGCCCTCGTCAAGGCCGCGGCCCCCACGCTGGCCGGCAAGCTCTGGTACGGGATGCCCGCCTACACCAAGGACGGCAAGGTCCTCTGCCACTTCCAGGCCGCGCAGAAGTTCGGCACCAGATACGCCACGCTCGGCTTCAGCGACGAGGCGGCGCTTGACGACGGCGCCCTGTGGCCGACCGCCTTCGCCCTGAGGGAGCTGACCCCGGAGGTGGAGGAGCGGATCACCGCCCTGGTGAAGAAGGCCGTCGGCTGAGGGCGACGCGGAAAACCGCAGGTCCGCGGGGGCGTGCCGGGCGGGCCGTGGGGGGGACGGCTACTGGGCGCCGGGGCGCACCAGGCCGCTCTCGTAGGCGTAGACCGCGGCCTGGACGCGGTCGCGCAGGCTCAGCTTGGTCAGCACATGGCCGACATGGGTCTTCACCGTGGTCTCGCTGACGAACAGGTCCGCGGCGATCTCCGCGTTGGACAGGCCGCGGGCGACGAGCTTGAGGACCTCCACCTCGCGGTCGGTGAGGGTGTTCAGGGCGTCCGGGACCGGCTGCTCACCGGTGGGCAGGTGGTCGGCGTACTTGTCCAGCAGTCGGCGGGTGATGCTCGGGGCGAGCATCGCCTCACCGGCGGCCACCACCCGGATCGCCTGTACCAGCTCGCCGGCCGGGGCGTCCTTCAGCAGAAAGCCGCTGGCCCCGGCGCGCAGCGCCTCCACCACGTACTCGTCGAGGTCGAAGGTGGTCAGCACCAGCACCTTCGCCGGACCGTCCCGACCGGGGCCGGTGATCTGGCGGGTGGCCTCCACACCGTCCATCCGCGGCATCCGGATGTCCATCAGCACCACGTCGGGCTGGAGCGCCCGGACCTGGTCGAGCGCCTGGAGACCGTCCCCGGCCTCGCCCACGACCGCGATGTCCTGCTCCGCCTCCAGGATCATCCGGAAGCCGGTGCGCAGCAGGGGCTGGTCGTCGACCAGCAGGACGCGGATGGTCACGGATACTCCTTCATTCGGCTGACCTTGCCCATTCTGCCTTGGGGCGTACGGGCCGTGGCATCCGCCCGGGGGTGGAGCCCCGGGGGGAGCAGCCCGGGGGAGAGGCGACAGGGTCAGCCGGAGCGCTGGGAGGGGAGCACCGGCAGGGGATAGACCGGGGGAGTGCCGCCGAACTCCGGGCAGTGCTCCTGGTGATCACACCAGCCGCACAGCTTCGTCGGCCGGGGCCGCCAGTCGCCGGTCGCGGTGGCGTGCGCGATGGCGTCCCACAGCGCCAGCAGCCTCCGCTCCACCCGCCGCAGGTCCGCCTCCACCGGGTCGTAGGTCAGCACCTCGCCGCTGCCCAGGTACACCAGCTGCAACCGGCGCGGGATGACCCTTTTCAGCCGCCAGACCACCAGCGCGTAGAAGGTCATCTGGAACAGCGCCCCGTCCCGGTACTCCGGGCGCGGGGCCTTGCCCGTCTTGTAGTCGACGATCCGCACCTCGCCGGTGGGGGCCACGTCCACCCGGTCGATCACCCCGCGCAGCTTCAGCCCCGAGTCGAGCTCCGCCTCCACGAACAGCTCCCGCTCGGCGGGCTCCAGCCGGGTCGGATCCTCCAGCGTGAACCACCGCTCCACGAGCGCCTCGGCCTCGCCCAGCCAACGGGCCAGCCGCGCGCCCTCCGGGTCGCCGGCGAACAGCGCCGCCAGCTCCGGCCGCGCCTGAAGCAGCTTCGCCCACTGCCCGGGCAGCAGCTCCTTGGCCCGCGGAACGGTCCGCTCCGCGGCCGGGGCGTCGAACAGCCGCTCCAGCACCGCGTGCACCAGCGTGCCGCGGGTCGCCGCCTCGCTCGGCTTCTCCGGCAGCCGGTCGATCACCCGGAAGCGGTACAGCAGCGGGCACTGCATGAAGTCGTTCGCCCGGGAGGGGGAGAGGGACACCGGCGCCCGCGCCCCGACGGTGACCGGACGGACAGCGTCCGGACCGACGGTGATCGGGGCGCCCGCATCCGGTCCGCCGGTGACCGGACCGTCGGCCTCCTGAGTGCCGCCATCCGACTCGGAGGACGGCTTGGGCTCGGCCGGGGCGGCCACCGCGACCGCCGAGGCCGGGGCCGGGTCCGGGGCCGAAACCGGGCCGGGGCCCGGCTCCAGGTCCGGGGCCGCGGAGTGCGCCGGAGCGGCGGCGGTGCCGCCACCCTCCGGGCCGTGCTCCGCCTCGGGCTCGCCCGGCTGCGGACGGGGACTCGTGCTCATGGTGAAGAACCCTACGGCCCGCCACTGACAGCGAGCGGCATACCATCGACGCCAGAACCCCCCACACTGCATGATCGTGGTGTGACGTCTCACACCGAAGGGACCTCGTGAACAAGGACGACGAGAGCGGCGGGCACCCCCGCCCGCGGTCCGACTCCACGGCGGAACACAGCTCCGGTGACCGGTCCCCCGGCGACCAGCCCCAAGGCGGCGGCAAGCCGCGGCGGACCGGGGAGGGCGGCGGCCTGCTGATGGGCCGCCCCTTCGGCGTGCCGGTCTACGTCGCCCCCAGCTGGTTCCTCGTCGCCGCCCTCATCACCTGGGTCTTCGGCGACCAGATCGAGCGCGTCCTGCCCGAGCTGGGCAACCTCCGCTACCTCGTCTCCCTCTTCTTCGCGGTCGCCTTCTACGCCTCCGTACTCGTCCACGAACTGGCCCACACCATCGCCGCGCTCCGCTTCAAGCTCCCGGTGCGCCGTATCCAGCTCCAGTTCTTCGGCGGCGTCTCCGAGATCGAGAAGGAGACCGAGACCCCCGGCCGCGAGTTCGTCCTCGCCTTCGTCGGCCCGCTGCTCTCCCTGGTCCTCGCCGGGGTCTTCTACGCCGCCCTCTACGCGGTCGAGCCCGGCACCGTCCCCGGGGTACTGGTCGCCGGGCTGATGGTCTCCAACCTGATCGTCGCCGTGTTCAACCTGCTGCCCGGGCTGCCGCTGGACGGCGGCCGGATGCTGCGCGCCGTCGTCTGGAAGATCACCGGCAAGCCCATGAGCGGCACCATCGCCGCCGCCTGGATCGGCCGCGCCCTCGCCGTCGCCGTCCTGATCGGGCTGCCGCTCATCACCCACACCGGCATCCTCGGCAACGACAGCGGGGACATCGGCGGCATGGAGACCGTCACCGACGCCCTGCTCGCCGCCATCCTCGCCGCGATCATCTGGACCGGTGCCGGCAACAGCCTGCGGATGGCCCGGCTCCGGGAGCACCTGCCCGAGCTGCGCGCCCGCGCGCTGACCCGCCGCGCCGTCCCGGTCGCCGCCGACACCCCGCTCTCCGAGGGGCTCCGCCGCGCCAACGAGGCCGGCGCCCGCGCCCTCGTCGTGGTCGACGGCCAGGGCGAGCCCACCGCCATCGTCCGGGAGACCGCCATCGTCGGCGTCCCCCAGCACCGCCGCCCTTGGGTCGCCGTCGGCGGCCTCGCCCAGGACCTCGCCGAGGGCATGCGCATCCCCGCCGAACTCGCCGGCGAACCCCTCCTCGACCGGCTCCGCTCCCACCCCGCCACCGAGTACCTGGTGACCGAGGAGAGCGGCGCGGTCTACGGGGTGCTGTCCACCGCCGACGTGGAGCGCGCCTTCGTCCAGGCGATGGCCCGCAAGTCCGACTGAGCGGCCGGCCGGAAACCGGCAGACAACCCGCCGGGAGCAGGCCGTACGGCGGGGTGCCGGAGGCGGCCGGAAGGGGCCGTGTGCCCTTGATAAGCTGCCCGTATGTCCGAACCGACCGGTGCCGCCCGCCGACGCGGGCCCTTCAAGGTCGGGGACCAGGTCCAGCTCACCGACCCCAAGGGACGCCACTACACGTTCACGCTCGAAGCCGGGAAGAACTTCCACACCCACAAGGGTTCTTTCCCGCATGACGAGCTGATCGGCGCCCCCGAGGGCAGTGTTGTCCGAACCACGGGAAACGTCGCCTACCTCGCGCTGCGCCCCCTGCTCCCCGACTATGTCCTGTCCATGCCCCGCGGCGCCGCCGTGGTCTACCCCAAGGACGCGGGGCAGATCCTGGCCTTCGCCGACATCTTCCCCGGCGCCCGCGTCGTGGAGGCCGGGGTGGGCTCGGGCTCGCTCAGCAGCTTTCTGCTGCGCGCCATCGGCGACCAGGGCATGCTCCACTCCTACGAGCGCCGCGAGGACTTCGCCGAGATCGCCAAGGGGAACGTCGAGCGCTACTTCGGCGGCCCCCACCCGGCCTGGCAGCTGACCGTCGGCGACCTACAGGACAACCTCGTCGACACCGATGTGGACCGGGTCATCCTGGACATGCTCGCCCCCTGGGAGTGCCTGGAGGCCGTCTCCAAGGCCCTCGTCCCCGGCGGCATCGTCTGCTGCTACGTGGCCACCACCACCCAGCTCGCCCGGACCGTGGAGTCCATCCGCGAGATCGGCTGCTACGCGGAGCCGCAGCCCTGGGAGTCGATGATCCGCAACTGGCATGTGGAGGGCCTGGCGGTACGCCCGGACCACCGCATGATCGGCCACACCGGCTTCCTGGTCACCGCCCGCCGCCTCGCGGACGGCGTCGAGCCGCCGATGCGCCGCCGCCGTCCGGCCAAGGGCGCCTACGGCGAGGACTACGAGGGCCCCAACAGCCAGCCCCGGGGCTGACCCCGCCTCCACCCCGCACCACGCACCCCGCATTACGCAGGCAACACCGCGACGCCGCCGCCGAGTTCCCCGACGACCGGGAGAACCCGGCGGCGGCGCCCCCATGTTCGGGCCGTCTTCGCGCCTGCTTCACCCGTCCCCGCCATGTCCGGCCGATGAGCCCGTATGGCACGATGCTGGCCACCTCCCGACCGCCGCCACCCCCTCCGCCTGCCGTCCGGACCCCAGGAGCAGCCCGCGTGCCCAGCCCCGCCGCGCCCGCCCACACCCGTACCCGACCGTGGCAGTGGCTCGCCACCCTCGCGGCGACGGCCGCGGTGGTCGCCGGCGCCGCGCTGCTGGACACCGGGGCGGGCACCGCCACCGCCACCCCGCCGGCCCGGACCCCCGCACCGGCGCCCGCACCGGCCCCGGGGGCGGCCTCGGTCCCGTACCCCCTGGACTGCGCCGGCGCCCCCACCACGGTGGTCCGCCGGGCCTCGGGCGACCTCGACGGCGACCGGCGGCCCGAGACGGTCGCCGAGGTCCGCTGCGCCGCGGGCTCCGGCACCCCGCCGAGCGGGCTGTACGTCCTGGCGGGCGACGGGAAGGGCGGCGCCCGGGTGGTGGCCACCCTGGTGGACCCGGCCGAACGCCTCAGCCTCGGCGCCCTGAGCGCGGACGGCGGCGCGGTCACCGCCGTGCTGCTCGGCTACTCCTCGGTGAGCGTGCCCCGGTGCTGCCCGGACACCCGGGAGACGGTCACCTGGCGCTGGCGCAACGGCGCCTTCCTCCGTACCGGAAAGGACACGGGGAGCGGGAGCGGGGCCGGGCTGCCGAGGGCCGTCTGAGAAGGGCCCGCCCCTCCCCGTAGCCCACCAGGAACGGCACCGGGTACGACGACGGCCCGTACCCGTGCACCACGGATACGGGCCGGAGGCCGTGGCGGAACCCGCCTCAGCGGGGCGCCGGGACGGTCACTCCGCGTCAGGACCGTAGACCTCGACCCTGTCCGAAACGCGCCGTACATGGATGCAGTCGCCGGGACACTCCTTGGCGGAGTCCACCACGTCCTGGAGCAGCGGCAGCGGTACCGGTGTGGTCGCCCCGCTGTCCTGGAGCAGCTCGTCGTCGGCGCTCTTCACATACGCCAGACCGTCGATGTCCAGCTCGAAGACCTCGGGGGCGTACTGCGCGCAGATCCCGTCCCCGGTGCACAGGTCCTGGTCGATCCAGACCTCCAGCGCCTGGTCGGCGCCCTCGGCCCGAGCGTCCTGCTGCACGGTCATATCTCCCAGCTCCGTCGGTTAAGTCCGGCCACCCCCGCAGGGTGTTGGCCCACCCGACGATACAACCGACCGCTTTCGAACGCCGATGGGTGGGTATCCCCCTGGCAGTGAGGGGCAGCGCAAGGGTGAAGATCGGACACTCCCCCAGGTCTTTGTGATCTAGGGGTTTCAATCATCACCCACCCAGGTAGGGTCAGGAAGCGTCCAGCTCCCCTTGGAGGAGGTGAGGACCGTGGCAGCCCACGACGACGACATCAACCGCGGCATCCGGCCGGGGCGGGGGTCTGAAGACCCCGCCGGTCAGGTTGCCTACCTAGAGCAGGAGATCGCCGTCCTGCGACGCAAGCTCGCCGACTCTCCGCGCCACACGAGGATTCTCGAGGAGCGGATCGTCGAGCTGCAGACCAACCTGGCCGGCGTGTCCGCGCAGAACGAACGCCTGGCGAACACGCTCCGTGAGGCCCGCGACCAGATCGTGGCCCTCAAGGAGGAGGTCGACCGGCTGGCGCAGCCGCCCGCCGGCTTCGGGGTCTTCCTGACCGCGAACGAGGACGGCACCTGCGACATCTTCACCGGGGGCCGCAAGCTCCGGGTGAACGTGAGCCCCAGTGTCGACCTGGAGGGCCTGCGGCGCGGCCAGGAGGTCATGCTCAACGAGGCGCTCAACGTGGTCGAGGCCATGGAGTTCGAGCGGGCCGGGGACATCGTCACCCTCAAGGAGATCCTGGAGGACGGCGAGCGGGCCCTGGTGCTCGGGCACACCGACGAGGAGCGGGTGGTACGGCTCGCCGAGCCGCTGCTGGACACCACCATCCGCCCCGGCGACGCCCTGCTGCTGGAACCCCGCTCCGGCTACGTCTACGAGGTCATCCCCAAGAGCGAGGTCGAGGAGCTCGTCCTCGAAGAGGTCCCGGACGTCGACTACGACAAGATCGGCGGCCTGGGCAACCAGATCGAGCTGATCCGCGACGCGGTCGAGCTGCCCTACCTCTACCCCGACCTCTTCAAGGAGCACGAGCTGCGGCCGCCCAAGGGCATCCTGCTCTACGGCCCGCCCGGCTGCGGCAAGACGCTGATCGCCAAGGCGGTCGCCAACTCGCTCGCCAAGAAGGTCGCCGAGGTCACCGGGCAGCCCGCGGGGAAGTCGTACTTCCTCAACATCAAGGGCCCCGAGCTGCTGAACAAGTACGTCGGCGAGACCGAGCGGCACATCCGCCTGGTCTTCCAGCGGGCCCGTGAGAAGGCCTCCGAGGGCACCCCCGTCATCGTCTTCTTCGACGAGATGGAGTCCCTCTTCCGCACCCGCGGCTCCGGTGTCAGCTCGGACGTGGAGAACACCATCGTCCCGCAGCTGCTCGCCGAGATCGACGGTGTGGAGGGCCTGGAGAACGTCATCGTCATCGGCGCCTCCAACCGCGAGGACATGATCGACCCCGCGATCCTGCGCCCCGGCCGCCTCGATGTGAAGATCAAGATCGAGCGTCCGGACGCGGAGGCCGCCAAGGACATCTTCGCCAAGTACCTGACCTCCTCGCTCCCGCTGCACGCGGACGACGTCTCGGAGCACAGCGACTCCAAGCCGGCCGCCGTCCACGCCATGATCCAGTCGGTCGTGGAGCAGATGTACGCGGAGTCCGAGGAGAACCGGTTCCTGGAGGTCACCTACGCCAACGGTGACAAGGAGGTCCTGTACTTCAAGGACTTCAACTCCGGCGCCATGATCCAGAACATCGTGGACCGGGCGAAGAAGATGGCCATCAAGGCCTTCCTCGACCACAACCAGAAGGGCCTTCGGGTCTCCCACCTCCTCCAGGCCTGCGTGGACGAGTTCAAGGAGAACGAGGACCTGCCCAACACCACCAACCCGGACGACTGGGCCCGCATCTCCGGAAAGAAGGGCGAGCGGATCGTCTACATCCGCACCCTCGTCACCGGAAAGCAGGGCGCCGACACCGGTCGCTCCATCGACACGGTCGCCAACACCGGCCAGTACCTGTAGTCAGTCGCCTTCCGGCTGCGGGTGCCCCCGACCATCCCCGCCCCTCCGGGCGGGGGGAGGGCATCCGCAGCCGGTTGGCGTCTACGGGGCCCCGGCCCGCCACCAGGGTCGTGATCGCCCCGCACCACCGTCGTGATCAAGCCGCGGGGACCCCGCGGTACCACCGCACAATGACGCAATCGATCTCCCCACCAGCGCAGAGGCGTTCTAGGCTCGTCCGTACCGCCGGGTCGCGCAGTGCGGGGACGGACACCGCACATCGCATCGGAGCACCCAGCGGTACTTGAGCGCCGTTCCCGGCAGGGGAGCGCCGCCGGGCAAGGAGGGCCGCATGACCGTACGGCGAGTAATGGGCATCGAGACGGAGTACGGGATCTCCGTCCCCGGCCACCCGAACGCCAATGCCATGCTCACCTCGTCCCAGATCGTCAACGCCTACGCGGCGGCGATGCACCGGGCGCGCCGCGCCCGCTGGGACTTCGAGGAGGAGAACCCGCTGCGGGACGCCCGCGGCTTCGACCTCGCCCGTGAGGCCGCCGACTCCAGCCAGCTCACCGACGAGGACATCGGCCTGGCCAACGTGATCCTCACCAACGGCGCCCGGCTCTACGTGGACCACGCCCACCCCGAGTACAGCTCGCCGGAGATCACCAACCCGCGCGACGCCGTGCTCTGGGACAAGGCCGGCGAGCGGATCATGGCCGAGGCCGCCGAACGGGCCGCCGCCCTGCCCGGCGCCCAGCCGATCCACCTGTACAAGAACAACACCGACAACAAGGGCGCGTCCTACGGCACGCACGAGAACTACCTGATGAAACGGGAGACCCCGTTCTCGGACATCGTGCGCCACCTCACGCCGTTCTTCGTCTCCCGGCAGGTCGTCACCGGCGCCGGCCGGGTCGGCATCGGCCAGGACGGCCGCGAGCACGGCTTCCAGATCAGCCAGCGCGCCGACTACTTCGAGGTCGAGGTCGGCCTGGAGACCACCCTCAAGCGGCCCATCATCAACACCCGCGACGAGCCGCACGCCGACGCCGAGAAGTACCGCCGCCTCCATGTGATCATCGGCGACGCCAACCTCTCGGAGATCTCCACCTACCTCAAACTGGGCACCACCGCCCTGGTGCTGTCCATGATCGAGGACGGTTTCGTCACCGTCGACCTCGCCGTCGACCAGCCGGTACGCACCCTGCACCAGGTCTCCCACGACCCGTCCCTCCAGTACCTGATCACCCTGCGCAACGGCCGCACACTCACCGCGGTGCAGCTTCAGATGGAGTACTGCGAGCTGGCCCGTAAGTACGTGGAGAACCGGTTCGGCGCCGACGCCGACGCGCAGACCATGGACGTGCTGGACCGCTGGGAGGACACCCTGCGGCGGCTGGAGACCGACCCGATGAGCCTGGCCGGCGAGCTGGACTGGGTCGCCAAGCGGGAGCTCATGGAGGGTTACCGGCGCCGGGACGACCTGGACTGGGACGCGGCCCGGCTGCACCTGGTGGACCTCCAGTACGCCGACGTACGCCCCGACAAGGGCCTCTACAACCGGCTGGCGGCCCGCGGGCGGATCAAGCGGCTGCTGACCGAGGACGAGGTCGAGCGGGCCCGCACCAACCCTCCGGAGGACACCCGCGCCTACTTCCGCGGCCGCTGCCTGGAGCAGTACGCCGACGATGTGGCCGCCGCCTCCTGGGACTCGGTGATCTTCGACCTGCCGGGCCGGGACTCGCTCCAGCGGGTGCCCACCCTGGAACCGCTGCGCGGGACGAAGGAGCACGTCAAGGACCTGCTGGACCGCTGCCGCAGCGCCGAGGAGCTGGTCCGCGTACTCTCCGGCAACTGAGCCGGAAGCGTTTCCCGGCCGGCACCGGCCGGAGGGTGCAAAAGGCCCCCGGCCGGGAATCATGACCATGGCCCCCGGACGCCGGGATCCTCGCCGAGGAAACCGGTCAAGGAAACCGGGGGCCGTTGTCGGACCCTCCTTGTAGGGTCTGATCTTGAAGGACCGAACCAAGCGGGCATACCGAGCGGGGTGAGGGATATGGCGACCAAGGACACCGGCGGCGGTCAGCAGAAGGCCACGCGTTCCACCGAGGAGACCGAGGAGCAGACGCAGGACGCGCAGGCCTCCGAGGAGCTCAAGGAGCGCCAGGAGAAGCTCTCCGACGACGTCGACTCCGTCCTGGACGAGATCGACGACGTCCTGGAGGAGAACGCCGAGGACTTCGTGCGCTCCTTCGTGCAGAAGGGCGGGCAGTAGCCCGCGGCGGAGGGCCGCCGCAAGCCCATCCGCGCGGACGGGCGGTAAGCCGTCCACGGGGGCCGGCGGGCGCCCGTCAGCATGGGCGGGCGTAACCCGTCCGCACGGGCGGATGGGCACCCGTCCCGGAGGGCCGGAGGCGATCCGGCCCCTCGGACGGGCGGCGGCCGCGCCCCCGCCGCCTGGCTGCCGGCGGTCAAAGCCGCCGGCACCAGGGCGGATGAGCGGCAGCAGCGCGGGTAAGGTCCCGTGCACAGCACGCATGATCGGCCCGACCGCCGCGGCGCGGCGGGCCGCCGCCTCTTTCGGAAGGAAACGCGTGGAAGCCAACCCTCGTAGCACCGGGCGTCTGCCGGCGGCCTTCCTGACGCCGGGCTCCTCGTCCTTCATGGACTTCCTGTCCGACCACTCGCCGGAGCTGCTGCCCGGCAAGCGCACCCTGCCGCCGGTGCAGGGCGCCATCGAGGCCCCGCACGGCACCACGATCGTGGCCGCCTCCTTCCCCGGCGGCGTGGTGCTCGCCGGCGACCGGCGCGCCACCATGGGCAACATGATCGCCCAGCGCGACATCGAGAAGGTCTTCCCCGCCGACGAGTACTCCGCGGTCGGCATCGCCGGCACCGCCGGCCTCGCGGTGGAGATGGTCAAGCTGTTCCAGCTGGAGCTGGAGCACTTCGAGAAGGTCGAGGGCGTCCAGCTCTCCCTGGAGGGCAAGGCCAACCGCCTCTCCACCATGATCCGCGGCAACCTCGGCATGGCCATGCAGGGCCTGGCCGTCGTCCCGCTCTTCGCCGGCTACGACGTGGACCGCGACAAGGGCCGCATCTTCAGCTACGACGTCACCGGCGGCCGCTCCGAGGAGCAGCAGGGGTACGCGGCCACCGGCTCCGGCTCCATCTTCGCCCGCGGCTCGCTGAAGAAGCTCTACCGCGAGGACCTCACCGAGGAGCAGGTGATCACCGCCGTCGTCCAGGCGCTCTACGACGCCGCCGACGACGACTCGGCCACCGGCGGCCCCGACGTGGCCCGCCGGATCTACCCCATCGTCACCGTGATCACCGAGGACGGCTTCCGCCGCCTCACCGACGCCGAGTCCTCCGAGATCGCCCGCTCCATCCTGGAGCGCCGCCTCGCCGAGCCGGACGGCCCGCGCGCCGCACTGCTGTGACGTTCCCGCAACCGCCGCTGCGCGGTGCGCCCGCTCCCACGCCCCTGAAGAAAGGAACGGACAGCCGGTGACGACGCCGTTCTATGTCTCGCCCGCCCAGGCCATGCAGGACCGGGCGGAGTACGCCCGCAAGGGCATCGCCCGCGGCCGCAGCCTCTGCGTGCTGCAGTACGCCGACGGCATCGTCTTCGTCGGCGAGAACCCCTCCCGCGCCCTGCACAAGTTCAGCGAGATCTACGACCGGATCGGCTTCGCCGCGGCCGGCAAGTACAACGAGTACGAGAACCTCCGGATCGGCGGCGTCCGCTACGCCGACCTGCGCGGCTACACCTACGACCGGGACGACGTCACGGCCCGCGGCCTGGCCAACGTCTACGCCCAGACCCTGGGCACGATCTTCTCCAGCGCCGGTGAGAAGCCCTACGAGGTGGAGCTCGTCGTCGCCGAGGTCGGCACCTCCCCCGAGGGCGACCAGATCTACCGCCTCCCGCACGACGGCTCCATCGTCGACGAGCACGGCTCGGTCGCGGTCGGCGGCAACGCCGAGCAGATCAGCAGCTTCCTCGACCAGCGCCACCGGGACGGCATGTCCCTCGCCGAGGCCCTGAAGCTGGCCGTGCAGGCGCTCTCCCGGGACACCAACGGCGGCGAGCGGGAGATCCCCGCCGAGCGCCTGGAGGTGGCCGTACTGGACCGCACCCGCCCCCAGCAGCGCAAGTTCAAGCGCATCGTCGGCCGCCAGCTCTCCCGCCTCCTGGACACCGACTCCGCCGCCACCGCCCCCACCGACGCCCCCTCCGACGAGGAGCCCGAGGACTAGCCCCCGCGGCCGGCAAGCAGCCGGAGGGTCGGCCTCCGGCGGATCAGGGGCCGGGGCAGCTTCCGTCCTCCATCCCCACCCACTCACTGGGCGCCCCCGGACCGCGGCACCCCGCGGTCCGGGGGCGCAGGGCGTTACGGGGCCGGGGGCGAGATGCTCTCGGGGGCCCCGCTTGGAGGCCCAGCCCTCGGTCGGGCCCGGCCCGTCGGTGCGGAGCAGGCCCGGGTGGGACCGGGCTCGTGGGTCCGAGGCAGGCCCGGGTGGGGCGCCGGCACATCCGGCCTGGTGCGGGCAGACCGGGCGCCGCCAGCGCGGTAGGGCGGTATGGCGAACTCTCGCCACTTCCGCGGAACCGGCACTTCCGCCCACCCCCCACTCGTTGCCTGAGTAGGAAGGAGGCACCGAGGGCGAGACAAGGGGCATGGGGGTACGGACGCCAGCCGGGAATGGCCCCGGGGTAGCCGGAAAGGTTTCGGGGTCAGCCGTCGCCCGGGGTAGCCGGAAAAGGTTCCGGGGTCAGTCGCCGCCCGGCGCGGGGCCGGTGGAGCCGCGGGGGACCAGGGCGACAGGGAGGTCGGCGGCGGCCGGCGGGTCCCCCGCCAGCACGGCGAGCAGGGCCTCCATGCCGCGCGCGCCCACCTGTTCGGCGGGCAGGGCGACCGTGGTCAGCTCGGGCTCGACGGCCGACGCCAGCGCCAGGTCGTCGAAGCCGGTGACGGAGACGTCCTCCGGGACGCGCAGCCCGAGCCGCCGCACCGCCTTGCAGGCGCCCGCGGCCATGATGTCGTCGTCGCAGACCACGGCCGTGGGGCGCGGACCCGGGGCGGAGAGGGCGCGCTCGGCGGCCTCCAGCGCGGCTGTGACGTTCAGCGGGGCGGAGGCGGTGCGCAGCGAGACGCCGGGGAGGCCGTCCAGCCGGGCGGCCAGCACCCGGGCGCGCTCCACGAAGGTCCAGGAGGGGACGGCCGAGGAGAGGTGCAGAAAGCGGCGGTGGCCCAGGCCCAGCAGGTGGTCGGCGATCTGGCGCACCCCGTCGGCGATGGCCAGGTTGACGCAGGCCGCCGCGTCCGGGTCGGCCGGGTCGCTGTCCAGCATCACCAGCGGCAGATCGGTGCCCCGGATCATCCGCAGCGCCGCGGCCGCCATCGAGGAGGCGATCACCCCGTCCAAGGAGGCCCGGGCCGAGTCGAACGGGTCGCGGGCCGGGCCGATGCCCTCGGGGGAGGGGTACAGCACGACGCCGAAGTCATGGCGTTCGGCGACCGCGGCCGCACCGGTGTAGACCCGGGCGAAGAACTCGTTGGTGAGCGCCGGGACCACCAGCAGGGCGGTGCGGGTGCGCCCGAGGCGCAGGCTGCGGGCGGCCTGGTTGGGCCGGTAGCCCAGCTCCGCGGCGGCGGCCCGTACCAGCTCGGCGGTGCGCTCGGAGACCCGTCCGCGCCACTTGTCCCCCAGCACCAGCGAGACCGTGGCCTGGGACACCCCGGCGGTCCGGGCGACGTCCCGGCTGGTGGGCTGGGAGGAGGAGCGGGCGGCCGGGGGGCGGACGGAGGCTTGGGGGCGGCTCCGGGGAGCGGGGTCGGTCGGGAGGCGGTCCGAGGGGGAGGAGGGCTGGTCCGCCGACGGTGAGGCCGGGGGCTGCTCCGGTGAAGGCTGGTGCTCGGCCGGAGGGGGGTGCTCCGATGAGGGCTGGTCCTCGGCTGAAGGGGGGTGCTCCGCTGGGGGGGAGGGGGGTGGCGGAGGGGTGGGGGAGTCCGCGGGGGGTGGCTGGTCCGCCGGGGGGTGGTGCACGCACGCCTCCGCGTTGTGGGTCGGTGCCGGTGGGTCGGTCGCGGGGTCCGGACGGGGCCGTTCGGGCGTGGCCGGAACGGGCCGCGGAATGGACCGCGGGGATGCCGACATGGTACGTATGGTGGAGGAGTTATACGTAAAACCCCGCCGAGCGGCTGGGGGAGAGGGGTGGCGCATGGGCGGCGCGGCGGGCGGATATGCCGAACTTCTGAGGGCACCGCACGCGCTGCGCCTGCTGGTGGGCACCCTGGTCGGCCGGTTGCCGAACGGCACCGGACCGATCGCGATCATGGTGTTCACCCGGGCCGAGGGCGGCAGCTACACCCTGGCCGCCGGGCTGTCGGCCGTCTACGGACTCGGGAACGCCATCGGGCAGCCACTGCTGGGGCGCGCCGTCGACCTGTACGGCCAGCCGCGGGTGCAGTTCCCCGCCGCGCTGCTGTCCGCGCTGGGGATGACGCTGCTGGTGGCGGTCGGCACCGATCCGCTGGCGCCGGCCTACGCGGCGGTCGCGGTGGCCGGGCTGTTCACCCCGCCGCTGGAGGGCGGCCTGCGGGCGCTGTGGCCGAGCGTGCTGGGCAAGCCGGACCAGGTCCACCGGGCGTACGCGCTGGACGCGGTCGCCCAGGAGGTCATGTTCACCGTCGGCCCGCTGCTGATCACCCTGCTGGTCGCGCTCTGGTCGCCGGCCGCCGCCCTGCTGGTGGTCAACGGCCTGGGAGTGCTCGGGGCGCTCTCCGTGGTGGTTTCCCGGCCCTCCCGCAGCTGGCGCAGCGCGCCGCGCGAGGCGCACTGGCTGGGCGCGCTGCGCTCGCCGGGGCTGCTCGCCCTGCTCGGCTCGTTCTTCTTCGTGGGGCTGGCCCTGGGCTCGATCACGGTCGCCGGCTACGCGTACGCCGAGGAGGCCGGACGGGAGGCCGTGTACGGGTGGCTGATGGCGGCCCTGGGGCTGGGCGCCCTGGTGGGCGGGACGCTGTACGGGGCGCGCCAGTGGGCGGGCCCGGCCGAGCGGCGGCTGCGGGTGCTGGTGGGCCTGCTCGCGGTCTGCTACCTGCCGCTGATGCTCACCCCGGGCACCGCCGCGATGACCGCGCTGGCCGCGCTCTCCGGGGTGTTCCTGGCGCCGGTGCTGGCCTGTGCCTTCGTGGTGGTGGACCGGCAGGCCCCGCGCGGCACGGTCACCGAGGCGTTCTCCTGGCTGGTCACCACCTTCGGGGTGGGCGCGGCCGGCGGTTCGGCCGTCGCCGGGCCGATGGTCGAATGGTCCGGCACCACCGCCGGGTTCGCCGTCGCGGGCGCCGGCGGGTTCGCCGCGCTGCTGGTGCTGCTGGTGACCGTCCGGGTCCTGGCGGCTCCACCGCCCTCGGCCGCCGTTGTGGCCGCTTCTGAAGCGAGCGGTGCGGAAAATGATCGAATCGAGGGCGCCGAAGCCGGTTTCAGCGAACCGCATCAGGCGTAATGTCTAGTCATGGACCGCCGCATTTTCGGGCTGGAGAACGAGTACGGCGTCACGTGCACGTTCAGGGGACAGCGCCGACTGTCTCCTGACGAAGTGGCGCGCTACCTCTTCCGCCGTGTCGTGTCATGGGGCCGCAGCAGCAACGTCTTCCTGCGCAACGGCGCCCGCCTCTATCTGGACGTCGGCTCGCATCCGGAATACGCCACCCCCGAATGCGACAACGTGACCGAGCTCGTCACCCACGACAAGGCCGGTGAGCGCATCCTTGAGGGGCTGCTCGTCGACGCCGAGCGCCGCCTGCACGAGGAGGGCATCGCGGGCGACGTCTACCTCTTCAAGAACAACACCGACTCGGCCGGGAACTCCTACGGCTGCCACGAAAACTACCTCGTCGCCCGGCACGGCGAGTTCTCCCGCCTCGCGGACATCCTCATCCCCTTCCTGGTCACCCGGCAGCTGCTGTGCGGCGCCGGCAAGGTGCTCCAGACCCCGCGCGGTGCCGTCTACTGCGTCAGCCAGCGCGCCGAGCACATCTGGGAGGGCGTCAGCTCCGCCACCACCCGCTCCCGGCCCATCATCAACACCCGCGACGAACCGCACGCCGACGCCGAGCGCTACCGCCGGCTGCACGTCATCGTCGGCGACTCCAACATGTCCGAGACGACCATGCTGCTCAAGGTCGGCGCCACCGACCTGGTGCTGCGCATGATCGAGGCGGGCACCGTCATGCGCGACCTCACCCTGGAGAACCCGATCCGGGCCATCCGCGAGGTCAGCCACGACATCACCGGCCGCCGCAAGGTCCGCCTGGCCAGCGGGCGCGAGGCCTCCGCGCTGGAGGTGCAGCGCGAGTACTACGAGAAGGCCGCGGACTTCGTCGACCGGCGCGGCATCCGCACCGGCACCGTCGCCCAGGTCCTGGAGCTGTGGGGCCGCACCCTCGACGCCATCGAGGAGGAGGACCTCGACCGGATCGGCACCGAGATCGACTGGGTCATGAAGTACAAGCTGCTGGAGCGCTACCGCGCCAAGCACAACATGACCATGTCGAACCCGAGGGTCGCGCAGATAGACCTCGCCTACCACGACATCCACCGCCGCCGGGGCCTGTACTACCTGCTGGAGAAGAGGGGCCAGGCCGCCCGGATCTGCAACGACCTGAAGATCTTCGAGGGCAAGTCGGTGCCCCCGCAGACCACCCGGGCTCGGCTGCGCGGCGACTTCATCCGCCGCGCCCAGGAGCAGCGCCGGGACTTCACCGTCGACTGGGTCCACCTCAAGCTCAACGACCAGGCGCAGCGCACCGTGCTGTGCAAGGACCCCTTCCGGTCGGTGGACGACCGGGTGGAGAAGCTGATCGCCGGTATGTGAGGGCGGTGAGCGGCCGGTACGGCGAGAGGGCCGGCGACTGACCGGTACGGCCGCAGAGCCGGTGAGCGACCAGTACGGCGGGAGGGCCGCCCGGGACACTCCGGGTGGCCCTCCCGCCGTCTGTCCGTCGTCTCCCGCCGTCTCCCGGCCGGCAGCGGCGGATACGGGCCCCGGCGGAGGGAGTCGGGCCGGTGGGCCGCACACCGGACAGGGGGAGTAAGTACAGTTGCGCGACATCCCTCGTCCACTCGACCCCACAGATTACGAGGCATCCCGTGCGACGTCGCTCACTGCTCTTCGCCGCCCCCGCCGGCCTGCTCGCCCTCGCCGGCTGCGGCGACGGTTCGTCCGACAAGGCCGAGACCGGGGACAGCCCTTCCTCGCCCGCGCCCCAGGATTCGGCGAAGACGGTGGACGGTCCGCTGCCCGCCATCACCGCCGGCACCAAGTTCGGTGAGAAGCCCACCGTCGCCAAGGGGCCGGGCAAGCCGTCGGCGGACCTCGCGGTCAAGACGGTCGTGGAGGGCAGCGGACCGCGGGTCGCCAAGGGCGATGTCCTCCAGTTCGACTACCTCGGCCAGATCTGGGACAGCGCCAAGGTGTTCGACAACTCCTACGATCGCGGCGTGCCGCTCACCATGGCCATCGGCGTCGGCCAGCTCATCCCTGGCTGGGACCAGGCACTGCCCGGCAAGCGGGTCGGCAGCCGAGTGGAGCTGGCCATTCCGCCGGCCCTCGGCTACGGCACCCAGGGCAACCCGCAGGCCGGCATCAAGGGCACCGACACCCTGGTCTTCGTGGTCGACATCCGCGACGCCTTCAGCGGCAAGAGCTCCGCCAAGGGCAAGGCGGTGCCGCAGGACGACGCGGCGCTGCCCAAGGTCGGCACCAACACCGACGGCAAGGCCCCCTCCATCGAGGTGCCCAAGGGCGCCGCGCCCAAGAAGCTGGTCGCCGAGTACATCCTGGAGGGCGACGGCGAGGCGGTGAAGCCGACCGACAAGCTGCTGCTCCAGTACAAGGGCGTGCTGTGGGACGGCGGCAAGGAGTTCGACTCCAGCTACAAGAGCGGTGAGCTGGCCCAGTTCCCGCTGGCCAACCTCATCAAGGGCTGGCAGCAGGGCCTGGCCGGCAAGAAGGTCGGCAGCCGCGTGATGCTGGTCGTGCCGCCGGAGCTGGGCTACGGCGACAAGGCATCCGGGGACATCCCGGCCAACTCCACTCTCGTCTTCTCCCTCGACATCCTCGCCAAGCTGTAGGACGGGTACGCGAGGATGTAAGACTGTGCCGGTTTGACCGATCAGCACACCGGTACCAGCGATCAGCACACCGGTACACCAGCCAAGGAGCACGTTTCCGTGAGCATCGAGAAGCCCGAGGTCGACTTCCCCGGCGGCGAGCCGCCGAAGGACCTGGAGATCAAGGACATCTGGGAGGGCGACGGCCGGGAGGCCAAGGCCGGGGACACGGTCAAGGTCCACTACGTGGGCGTGGCCTTCTCCACCGGTGAGGAGTTCGACTCCTCCTGGAACCGCGGCACCCCGCTGCAGTTCCAGCTCGGCGTCGGCCAGGTCATCCCGGGCTGGGACAAGGGCGTCCAGGGCATGAAGGTCGGCGGCCGCCGCCAGCTGGTCATCCCCGCGCACCTCGCCTACGGCGACCGCGGCGCCGGCGGCCGGATCGCCCCGGGCGAGACCCTGATCTTCGTCTGCGACCTGATCGACGTCTGACCGGTCCCGGCCGCGGGGACGACCCTTCCCCGCACCCGGTGAACAGCCCCCGCCGTCCGCACGCCCGTGCGGACGGGCCGGCCGCCGGCGTGTCGCCCGTCGCCGGGGCGCCGTTGGCGCCCGGCTTCGCCGCGTCGATCCGGGCGTCCGCC
>NZ_JBEYXH010000028.1:0-95748 GCF_040644755.1 Streptomyces sp. NPDC046887 | reverse complement strand
GTGCCCGCAGCGCCGCACCGACCTGCGAATACCCCCGACCGCCTCGCCGCTTGGGCCACGCGCCCGCCCCGGCGGCCGTCCGTCGCGGCCCACTCGCCTGCGATAGGCCGCGCGCCCGCGGTGGGCGGTTTGCTCGCCGGAGGGCGCTCGTTCGGCGTCCGCCCACCCGAGGGCGCCGCCCCCGTGCTCGCCGCCTGGGTCATGCGCCCGCCCCGGCGGCCGTCCGTCGCGGCCCACTCGCCTGCGATAGGCCGCGCGCCTGCCTCCGCCCGTCTGCTCGCGGTGGGTCGTGCGCCTGCTTTCGCCCGTCTGCCCGCCGTGGGTCGTGTGCCCGCCTTCGCCCGCCTGCCCGCGGTGGGCCGTTGGCTCGCCGGGGGGCGCTCGTCCGCTGGCCGTGCACCCGCCGGCGGCCGTTCATTCGCCGCCCGCCCGCCCCAAGGCGGCGCCTCTGCGCTTGCCGCGTGGGCCGTAGGCCCGGCATGGCGGCCGTCCGGCGCCGTCCGCTCGCCCGCTGGCCGCTCGTCCGCCGTAGGTCCCTCGTCCGCCTTCGCCTGCCTGCTCGCGGTGGGCCGTTGGCTCGCCGGGGGGCGCTCGTCCCCTGGCCGTGCACCCGCCGACGGCCGCTCACTCGTCGTCCGCCCACCCGAAGGCGGCGCCTCTGCGCTTGAGGGTGCCGCCCTCGCGCTCGGGGACGCCTCCCGCGCGGCGGGTGTGCTCGGGGACGACCCCCGCGCCGCCCCCGTGTTCCGGGACGCCTCCCGCGTGGTCGCCGTGCTCTGTGCCGCCGGCTACCTCCGTACCGCCGGGCCGCCGCTGTTGCACGCCGTGCTCAACCCCTCGGCGCCGCTCACCCGGCGGGCCGTGGGCGGCGGTATCCGGGCGATGATCCCGCTCCAGGCGGCGCTGGCCGCCCGCGCCGGCTCTCCGGCCACCGGGCTCGCCCTGCTGGCGGCCGCCCCCCTCGCCCGCGTACTGGCCCGGAAGGTGAGCCCCACATGAGCGACCCGAGCCTGCGGTTCGGCTACGGCACCAACGGGCTGACCGACCTCCGGCTGGACGACGCCCTCGGCCTCCTCGCCGATCTCGGCTACCACGGGGTCGGGCTGACGCTCGACCATATGCACCTCGATCCGCTCGCCCCGAATCTGGCGGCCCGCACCGGCAAGGTGGCCGCCCGGCTGGCGGAGCTGGGGCTCGGGGTCACCGTGGAGACCGGGGCCCGCTATGTACTCGACCCGCGCCGCAAGCACGGCCCCTCGCTCCTCGACCCGGAACCGGAGGGCCGCGCCGCCCGCGCCGGGCT
The DNA here is from genome assembly GCF_040644755.1 of Streptomyces sp. NPDC046887. NCBI lineage: Bacteria > Bacillati > Actinomycetota > Actinomycetes > Kitasatosporales > Streptomycetaceae > Streptomyces > Streptomyces sp. NPDC046887. The sequence continues at coordinate 94,445 of NZ_JBEYXH010000028.1, read as the reverse complement.
GCTGACCACCGCAGTACGGGTCGCCGCCGACCTCGGCGCGCATGCGGTGCACTGCTTCAGCGGCATCCTGCCCACCGCCACCACGGCCGAGACCGCCTGGCAGCGCCTCGCGGACTCCCTCGCCCCCGTCCTCACGGCCGCCGGCACCGCCGGCGTACCGCTGGCCGTCGAACCCGAGCCCGGTCATCTCCTCGCCACCCTCGCCGACTTCCACCATCTCCGCTCCCTCCTCGGCGACCCCGGTCCTGACCTTCTCGGGCTCACCCTGGACATCGGCCACTGCCAGTGCCTGGAGCCCGCGTCCCCCGCCGACTGCGTACGGGCCGCCGCCCCCTGGCTGCGCCATGTCCAGATCGAGGACATGCGCCGAGGGGTGCACGAGCACCTTCCCTTCGGTGACGGGGAGATCGACTTCCCTCCTGTCCTGGACGCCCTCGCCGCCACCGGTTACCGGGGCCTGACCGTGGTGGAGCTGCCCCGCCACTCCCACGCCGGCCCGGAACTCGCCCGCTCCTCCCTCGCCTTCCTCCGGTCCCTCACCGATCCCTCCGGCAGCCCGGCCCCGGCCACGCCTGCGACCACCTCCGTGAAGGGAGCCCCGGCCCCATGACCTCTCACCTCCTCACCTCCCGGGCCGAGCTGGACGAGCGGCTCGACGGCGCCGCCCGTACCTGGCTGTCCGAGGCTCTGGCCGAAGCCGCCCACGCCGCCGATCAGCACGCCGGGCGGCCTGCCGAACAGCACCTCGGGCAGCCCACCGGGGAGCCCGCCGGGCACCCTGCCGCTCAGGACGTGGCCGACCTGACCGGGATACCCGTGCCCCCGCCGGCCCGGCCGGCCGCGTGGGAGCTGCGGTTCGCCTCGGCGGGCCGCCACTGCGGGGCCGAGCACGCCACCGCGGTCCGTGCCCTGCTGCTGCGCACCGCCCGGCCCGGCCCGGACGCCCTGGCCCGGCTCTACCGGTACGGCGACGCCGCCGAACGCCGCGCCGTGCTGCTCGCCCTGCCCGCCCTGTTCTCCGGGCCGGAGGCGCTGGACCTGGTCGAGGACGCCCTGCGCACCCATGACACCCGGCTGGTCGCCGCCGCCGTCGGCCCCTACGGCGCCGCCCATCTGGCCCCCCACTCCTGGCGGCACGCCGTACTGAAGTGCCTGTTCACCGGTGTGCCCGTGGACGCGGTCGCCAAGCTGGCGGAACGCGCCCGCGATGACGCCGAACTGGCCCGGATGCTGGCCGACTTCGCCGCCGAACGCACCGCCGCGGGCCGTCCCGTCCCCGGCGACCTGCACCGCGTCCTCGCCCTGACCGTCCCCTCGGAGGCCTTCTGATGCGCATCTTCGACCCGCACATCCATATGACCTCCCGCACCACGGACGACTACCAGGCAATGCACCGGGCCGGGGTGCGGGCCGTGGTCGAACCGTCCTTCTGGCTGGGCCAGCCCCGCACCAGCCCGGAGTCCTTCCACGACTACTTCGACGCCCTGCTCGGCTGGGAGCCGTTCCGCGCGGCCCAGTACGGCATCGCCCACCACTGCGCGCTCGCCCTCAACCCCAAGGAGGCCAACGACCCGCGCTGCGTCCCGGTGCTGGACACCCTGCCCCGCTATCTGGTCAAGGACTCGGTCGTCGCCGTGGGCGAGATCGGCTACGACTCCATGACCCCGGCCGAGGACACCGCCCTGGCCGCCCAGCTCCAGCTGGCCGCCGAGCACGGGCTGCCCGCCCTGGTCCACACCCCGCACCGGGACAAGCTCAACGGACTGCGCCGCACCCTGGACGTGGTCCGCGAGTCCGCGCTGCCGGTGGACCGGGTGCTGCTCGACCACCTCAACGAGACCACCGTCAAGGAGGCCGCCGACAGCGGCGCCTGGCTCGGCTTCTCCGTCTATCCCGACACCAAGATGGACGAGGAGCGGATGGTCGCCGTGCTGAAGGAGCACGGCACCGCGCGGGTGCTGGTGAACTCGGCCGCCGACTGGGGCAGGAGCGATCCGCTGAAGACCCGCAAGGTCGGCGACGCCATGCTCGCGGCCGGCTTCGGCGAGGACGAGGTCGACCGGGTGCTGTGGCGCAACCCGGTCGCCTTCTACGGGCTGAGCGGCCGCCTGAGGCTCGACCCGCCCGACGACCCGGGCCTCCTGCACGAGGGCAACTCCATCCTGCGCGGCGGTGAGTGAGAGGAGCCCCCGATGCGCTTCCGCCACCCGGACGGCACCACCGTCCATCTGGCCTACTGCACCAACGTCCACCCCGCCGAGACCCTGTACGGAGTGCTCGCGCAGCTCCGCGACCACTGCGAACCGGTCCGCCGCCGCCTCGGCCGCGACCGGCTCGGCATCGGGCTGTGGCTCGCCCGGGACGCCGCCGCCGCGCTGACCGCCGACGCGGGCGCCCTGCGCGGGCTGCGCGCCGAACTCGACCGGCGCGGCCTGGAGGTGGTCACCCTCAACGGCTTCCCCTACCAGGGCTTCGGCTCCCGCGAGGTCAAGTACCGGGTCTACCAGCCCGACTGGACCCGCCCCGAACGCCTCGCCTACACCACCGACCTGGCCCGGCTGCTCGCCGCGCTCCTCCCCGACGACACCTCCGAGGGCTCCGTCTCCACCCTTCCGCTCGCCTGGCGCACCCCCTTCGACGCCACCGCCGCCCGTACCGCGCACACCGCGCTCACCACCCTGGCCGCCCGGCTGGACGCCCTGGAGGAACTCACCGGCAAGTCCGTCCGGATCGCCCTGGAACCCGAACCGGGCTGCACGGTGGAGACCACCGCCGACGCCATCGCCCCGCTCACCGCCGTGGGCAGCCCCCGTATCGGGCTCTGCCTGGACACCTGCCATCTCGCCACCTCCTTCGAGGACCCGGCGACCGCTCTGGCCGCCCTCACCACCGCGGGGATCACCATCCCCAAGGCCCAGCTCTCCGCCGCCCTGCACGCCGAGCACCCGCACCTCCCCGAGGTGCGCCAGGCGCTCGCCGCGTACGCCGAACCGCGCTTCCTCCACCAGACCCGCACCCTGGCCCGACCGCTCACCCCCGGCGAGACACCCGCCGACGCCGGACTCCTCGGCACCGACGACCTCGCCGAGGCACTGGCCGGCAGCCCGGCCACCCGCAGCCCGGCCACCCGCAGTCCGGTCACCGGCAGTCCGGTCACCGGCAGTCCCGTCCCCGGCGCGGCGGTCTCCGATGGCCCGGTCGCCCCGCTGCCGGACGGGAGACCCTGGCGGGCCCACTTCCATGTCCCCCTGCACCGGCCGCCCGACCCGCCGCTCACCTCCACCCTCCCCGTACTGCGGGACGCCCTCGCCCGGCTGGTCGGCGGCCCGGCGCCGCTCACCCGCCATCTGGAGGTGGAGACCTACACCTGGCAGGCCCTGCCGCCCGCGCTGCGCCCCCGCACCCGCGCCCGCCTCGCCGACGGGATCGCCGCCGAACTCACCCTCGCCCGCGACCTCCTCACCGACCTCGGCCTCAAGGAACTGCCATGACGCCCCCCACCCCCGGCGGACCGGCGGACCCCGATCCGCTGCCCTCCCCTCTCCCCACCCCCCTCCTCGTCCTGGACGTCGTCGGCCTCACCCCCCGTCTGCTGGAGCACATGCCCCGGCTGCGCGCCCTGGGCGACTGCGGCTCCCGGGCGCCGCTGACCACCGTCCTGCCCGCCGTCACCTGCACCGCCCAGTCCACCTTCCTCACCGGCGCCCTCCCCTCCGAGCACGGCATCGTCGGCAACGGCTGGTACTTCCGCGAACTCGGCGACATCCTGCTGTGGCGCCAGCACAACGGCCTGGTCTCCGGCGACAAGCTGTGGGACGCCGCCCGTCGCGCCCACCCCGGCTACACCGTGGCCAACATCTGCTGGTGGTACGCCATGGGCGCCGACACCGACATCACCGTCACCCCGCGCCCGGTCTACTACGCCGACGGCCGCAAGGAACCCGACTGCTACACCCGACCACCCGCCCTCCACGACGAACTCACCGAACTGTTCGGCACCTTCCCTCTCTTCCGCTTCTGGGGCCCGGGTGCCGACCTGGTCTCCAGCCGGTGGATCATCGACGCCACCCGCCACATCCTGCGCACCCGCATCCCCGACCTGGCCCTGTGCTACCTCCCCCATCTCGACTACGACCTCCAGCGGTACGGACCCGAGGACCCCCGCTCCCACCGGGCCGCCGCCGCACTCGACGCCGCCCTGGCCCCGCTGCTCGCCGACGCCACCGCCGAGGGGCGCACCGTCGTCGCCCTCTCCGAGTACGGCATCACCCCGGTCAGCCGACCCGTGGACATCAACCGGGTACTGCGCCGCGCCGGGCTCCTGGAGGTGCACACCCAGGACGGCATGGAGTACCTCGACCCCATGGCCTCCCGGGCCTTCGCCGTCGCCGACCACCAGCTTGCCCATGTCTACGTCCGCCGCCCCGAGGACCTGGACACCGTGCGCGCCGCGCTCGCCGAGGTGCCCGGCGTCGAACAACTCCTGGACGACGAAGGCAAGAAGGCCCACGGCCTGGACCACCCGCGCTCCGGGGAGCTGGTCGCCGTCGCCGAACCCGACGCCTGGTTCACGTACTACTACTGGCTCGACGACAGCCGCGCCCCGGACTTCGCCCGGCTGGTGGAGATCCACCGCAAACCCGGCTACGACCCGGCGGAGCTCTTCATGGACCCCGAGGACCCCTATGTGCGGCTACGGGCCGCGACGGCCCTGGCCCGCAAGAAGCTCGGACTGCGCTACCGGATGGCGGTGGTCCCCCTGGACCCCTCGCCTATTCGCGGCAGCCATGGACGCCTTCCCACGAGCGACGACGGTCCGCTGATCGTGTGCTCCACCCCGCGCTCCCTTCCCGGCCGCGTCGCGGCCACCGATGTGAAAGCCCTGCTGCTGGACCTGGCCGGCCTCCCCGCCACCGCGACCCCCTCCTGAAGACTGCCGACTTCCACTGAAGCAGACCCCACTGACAATCCCCCGATCCTGGAGCCAGCCCATGCCCCGCACCCCGCGCGAACGCGACCCCGAACTCGCCCACCGGCTCAGCAGGCGCGGCATGCTCGGCGTCGCCGCCGGCGCCACCGCCGCCGCCCTGCTCCCCGCCACGGCGGCCGCCGCCACCACGGCCGCCCCCGCCACCACCCCGGCGCCCGGCCGGGGACGCCCCGTACTGCCGCCCGGCCGGCTCGGCGTCCAGCTCTACTCGCTCCGCGACAAGGTCTCCACCCTCGGCTTCGCCGCCGTCTTCCGGGAGCTGGCGCTCTACGGCTACGACGAGGTCGAGTACGCCGGCTACACCCAGGGCTTCGCCGGACCCATCACCCTGGCCCAGCTCCGGCGGCTCACCCGCGACCACGGGCTGAACGGCATCGGCAGCCACGTCAACTACCACGACGACGGCAACCCGAACGCGTACAGCTTCGCGCAGAACCTCACCAAGGTCCTCGACGACGCCGAGGCCCTCGGCCTGAAGCACATCGGCACCGCCTCCGGTCCCTGGCGGTACGGCGCCACCGTGGACGGCTGGAAGCGCTGCGCCCAGGACTTCAACCACTACGGCGCCGAGGCCAGGAAGCGGGGCATGAAGTTCTACCAGCACAACCACGCCGAGGAGTTCTCCTTCGCCACCGACCGGCCGGACGTCCGCCTCTACGACGTACTGCTCGCCGAGACCGACCCGGACCTGGTCCATCTGGAGATGGACATCTACTGGGCGTACGCGGGCGCGTTCCGCTTCGGCCGGCGCCCGGACGGCGTTCCGGCGCCGTTCGACCCGCTGGACTACGTCCTGCGCGCCCCGGACCGCTACCCGCTGTTCCACGTCAAGGACGGCCAACGGGACATCGCCGCCCGTGACGGCTACCGCATGGTGGACGTCGGCGACGGCGACATCGACTACCGGCGGTTCCTGACCGCCGTGGGCCGCACCCCCGGCGGCCGCCGCGACCACCACTGGCAGGCCGAGCACGACAACCCGGCCGACTCCTTCGCGTTCGCCCGCAAGTCCAGCGCCCATCTGCACGCGCTGCGCGAACGCGGCGGCCGCTGAGCGCGGCGCTCAGCCCGCCCGCCGTGCGGTCTCGGCGCGGAGCGCGGCCAGCAGCCAGTCATGGATGGTGCCCGGCACCGGGACCGGCGGCCCGGACGGCGGCGAGACCACCTCGGTGACCAGCTCCCAGTAACGGTCGATCCGGGGATCCGCGGCCAGCCGATCGGCCAGCGCACGGCGGAAGTCCGCGGTGTCCCGCACCCCGCGCGCACCGGCGTAGGCGGCGGCGAAGCAGTCCAGCGCCCCGCCCGCGCGCGGCCCACGGCCCGCCCGCATCTCGGCCGCCGCCAGCCCGTACGCCTCGGTCAGGCCCCCGTACAGCACCGCCGGGCGGTAGCCGTCCGCGGTGCTGTGCGCGGCGGGCTGCGGCAGGGCCCCGCCGCCGCAGGGCGCGGAGACGAAGGCGTGCAGCCGGGCGAAGGCGAGCGCCTGGGCGGGGGACGGGTCGTCCGGCGGCTCGGGAACCGCCTGCTCGACCACCGCCGAGCGCAGCCGGGCCGGCAGCCGTGGCGGCAGCCAGGCCCGCCAGAACCGGGCCAGCGGGGCGGTACTGGGCGGCGACGCCAACGCGCCCACCAGCAGCAGCCGTTCGACGCGCTCCTCGGCCGGGCCGCAGGCCACCACCCGTAGCGCCGCCTCCCGCCAGCGCAGCGCCACCAGCCGACCGCCGACCTCCGCCAGCCCCCGGTCGGCCACCTCCGCCAGCACCGCCCCGGCACCACCATCCGTGTCCGCGCCGGACTCGATCAGCTGCCGCACCTCCGGCACCGGCACGTCCAGAGCGCGCAGCGCCCGGATGAAGCGGAGCCGCCCCAGAGCGTCCGCCCCGAACCGCCGGTGCCCGCCGGAGGTGCGGGCCTCCTCCGGCAGCAGCCCGCGATCGGAGTAGAAGCGCACGGTCTTGACGGTGACCCCGGCGCGCTCGGCCAGCTCACCGATGCTCCACCGGTCACCCTCGCCCGCGGGCAACTGCGCTCCCGGAAACACGTCTTGAACCTCCCTCAGGGGGAGTTCCTACCGTAGCCGCGCACGGACGGCCGCCGGGGCCGGGACCGCGCGCAGGAGAGGGGGACTCCCATGTCGGAGCCCATGACGGAGCAGCCCATGACGGAGACGACGGCGTTCGTCCTGGTGCCGGATGTGTTCACCGGGGGATGGGTCTGGGCGGAGACGGCGGCCCGGCTCCGGGACGCGGGTGCGGCAACGTACCCGGTCACCCTGAGCGGCCTCGACGGTCGCCCGGACCTGTCCGGCACCGACCTCGACACGCACACCGATGACGTACTGAGGCTGGTCGACGCCCTGACCGAGGAGCGGATCGTGCTGGTCGGGCACGGCTACGGCAACCAGCCCGCGACCGCCGCCGCCCACCGGCGCCCGGAGCGGATCGCCCGGGTGGTGCATGTGGACGCGAGGCTGCCGAAGGACGGGGTGGCGCCGCTAGCCCTGATCACCGACGAGCAGACCCGGGCCCGGCTGCTCGGCCCCGGTGGGGGAGGGGCGCCCGGAGCCGGCCCCCGTTCCGTACCGCCGCCCGGGCCCGGCGGGTGGCACCGCCTCGGCAGCACCGACGGCGTACCGCCCGCCGCGCTCGCCCGGCTGGCGGAGCGGGCGTCCCCGCAGCCGGCGGCCACCCTCACCCAGCCGCTCCGCCTCGCCGGGCCTACCACCCCGCCGCCGGACACCGCGATCCTGTGCACCGCGAACGGCGTGGGCATCGCCCTGCTGGAAGGGCTACTCGGCCTCGGCGACCCCGACATCACGGCGCTGGCGAAGGCGCGGGCGGCCTTCTTCGAGCTGGCTACCGGGCACTGGCCGATGCTCTGCATCCCCGGCGAGCTCGCCGAGGTGCTGCTGCGCGCCGCCGCCGGGGAGGGGCACCGGCTGACCGCCCCGACCGAGGAGGAGCCGCCGGCCCATCTCCGGCCCTTCGTCCTGGAGGTCGCCGAGCGGCCCCGCGAGCGGCACGGCGCCCTCGACCTCCACCTCCCCGACCGCCCCGGCCCCCGGCCCGCGATCCTCTTCGTCCACGGCGGTCCGGTGCCGGTCGATCTGCGGCCCACCCCCAGGGAGTGGCCCGCGCACCTCGGCTACGCCCGGTACGCGGGGGAGCTCGGCGCGGTCGGCGCCGTGGTCGACCACGGGCTGCACCGGCTCGACGCTTATCCACGGGCCGCCCAGGACGTGGCCGACGCCCTCGCCCTGCTCCGCCGCGACCCACGAGTGGCCCCCGACCGGATCGCCCTGTGGATCTTCTCCGCGGGCGGGCTGCTCGCCGCCGACTGGCTCGACGGCCCACCGCCGTGGCTGCGCTGCCTGGCACTGACGTATCCGGTCCTCGCCCCGCTGCCCGGCTGGCCCCCGGTCGACGGCCGCTTCCGCCCCGCCGAGGCGATGGCGCGCGGCACCGGCACACCCCCCGTCGTACTGACCCGGGTGGGCCGCGAGGACGCCGCCATCGCGGGCACCGTCTCCGCCTTCCTCACGGCGGCCCGGGACGCGGGCGCCCCGGTCGAGGTGATCGACGTCCCGCACGGGCGCCATGGCTTCGAGACGCTGGACCACACCGAGGAGAGCCGGGACGCCGTACGGCGGGCCCTGCGCGCCGTCCTCAGCCGGCTGGCAGTCTGAGAGCACCGTCCCGGACACATGCGGTGCCCGCCCCGGGACGCAGCGCGAGCGCGATCCGTCCAACCCCTCTGACCATCGGATATGCGGGTGAACGGCGCCCTGGACCCCTGGTAGAGTTGTCGATGTCGCTGCGGGGAAGCCCGATGCGGCAGACACCTTGTCCGGGTGGCGGAATGGCAGACGCGCTAGCTTGAGGTGCTAGTGCCCTTTATCGGGCGTGGGGGTTCAAGTCCCCCCTCGGACACCAGCGAAGGCCTCAGCGGAGAGCTGGGGCCTTCTGCCGTTCCATGACTCTGTCCTGCTCGCCCCACCCCCTGTTGACGTGATCTTCACATTTACTCCATGATCACCGTGCGGATCGAGGGGTGTCGCGCTGGTGTCCTGCCTGGTCGCGCGGGAGTTTCGGCAGGAGCGTGCCGAAGAGGGAAAGGTCGTGGAGTGCGAGGAAGACTCACGCGCGTCGGTGCACGAGCCGCTGGCGGAGCGGCTCCGCGTCAAGCCGAACCGGTACCGACGAGGACCCGCAGGCGAAGAGGGCTGGTCGCCGTCGGTATCGCGTCCGGGCTGCTCTCCGCGGCCGCGGCGGGCTGGTTTCTCTGGGGCGCCGCCGACTCCACCCCCTACGAGGTGTACGCCTCGCCGGCGGTACGGGTGACGGTGCAGACAGCGCCGGACGCCTATCCGGACGAGGTGGAACTGGCCGAGGAGCTGACGCCCCTGGTCCAGGCCTATGTCCAGCGCGTCGGCGTCGGCGATCCCCGGAGGCTGGCCGAGTTGGCCAACCCTCACTACAAGGGGGAGGAAGCGGAGGCCAGGCGGTGGATCGAGGAGTACCGGCAATCCGCCGGCGGCTCGGTCACCGCGAAGGTGGCCTCCAACGTCCCCTACCTCGCGGGGGTCGAGCTGTCCTTCTCCGACGGCCGCAGGCAGCAGCTGAGCGTCTACCGGGCGGACGGGGTGTGGGGCCTCGCCATGGGCGAGCCCGTCCGGGAGCCGTACGAGCCCTAACGAGCCGTACTGAGCGAGCACACCGGTCGCGTGCACGGGCACGCCGCGCCCCCCGTTCCCGCGGTCGGGGACGGGGGGCGCGGCGGTGGCGACGGGGCTGCTACCAGGTGGCGTCGATGGCGCCGCCCTGGTCCCAGCCGCCGACGGCGATCTCGGAGCCGCCCGCGGACTCCAGGGACGCGAACTTGCCCTTGTTCCACTCGACGGCGCCGAAGCTGCCGTGGTCGCGGTCGTCGTCGTTCGCGGCGGCGGGGACGGTACCGAGCGCCGTGGCGGCGGCGATGAGCGCGGCGCAGGCGAGGGCCTTCCTCAGCATGGTGAATCCTCCGTGAGACGCACCGCCCGGTCCGTCCGGGCGGGGTTCGGAGGGAGGGGTTCCCGCGTTCCGGGGCAGCGGCGCGCGTGTCGCGGCCGATCCCACCCTTTCGAGCGGGTCCGGTCGGCGCAGTCGGCCCGGTGTCAGGCCAGCTGGCGGCGTACCAGGTCGTGCAGCCGGCCGCCGGTGTCGGCGAGCAGGGCGGCGGGCGGGCCCTGCTCCACGATCCGGCCGCCGTCCAGGACGATCACCCGGTCGGCGTCCAGCACGGTGGAGAGCCGGTGCGCGATGACCAGCCGGGTGGCCGCCAGTCGGCGGGTGGACTCGATCACGGTGCGCTGGGTCTCGTTGTCCAGCGCGCTGGTCGCCTCGTCCAGGAAGAGGATCCGGGGGCGGCGGATCAGGGCCTGGGCGATCATCAGCCGCTGGCGCTGGCCGCCCGAGATCCCGGCGCCGCCCGCGACCATGGTGTGCAGGCCCATCGGCATCCGCCGGATGTCCTCCGCCAGTCCGGCCAGCTCCACCGCCGCCCAGACCTCCTCCTGGGTGTACGGCTCGGAGCCGGCCACGCACTCCAGGATGGAGCCGCTCAGCGGTGCCGCGTTCTGCAGCACCACCCCGCACTGGCGGCGCACGGCCGTCAGGTCCAGCGCGGCCAGGTCCTGTCCGTCGTAGCGGACGCTGCCGGTGGTCGGGCGCTCGAAGCCGATCAGCAGCCGCAGCAGGGTGGACTTGCCGCAGCCGCTGGGGCCGACCACCGCCGTGAACTCGCCGGGGCGGAGGGAGAAGGAGACGCCGTCCAGGACCAGCGGGGTCTCGTCGGCGTACCGGAAGGACAGGTCCCGGACGTCGAGGGCGCCGGAGAGCACTCCGGGCGGGGTGGCGGTCGGCGGGGACTCGGGCATCTCGTCCAGCACCGGCCTCAGCTGCTCGAACAGCGGCAGCGCGGCCACCGCCGAGACCAGCGCCCCGGTCAGCTGGGTGACCGAGGCCAGCAGCATCGTCACCGAGGTACTGAAGGTCAGGAAGTCCCCGGCCGACAGGGAGCCGTACGCCGGTCCCGCCAGCAGCATGAACATGATGAGGGAGCAGAGCGGCAGATAGACGGCGTCCAGCACGGTGGTGATCCCGCGCACCGCGCCCGCCCGGCGCTGGAGCTCGCGCGAGCGGGCGAACTCCTTCGCCCAGGCCGCGTAGGCGAAGCTCTCGGCCGCCGCCACCCGCAGCTTGGGCAGCCCGCGCAGGGTCTGGTACGCCTGGTTGTTCAGCCGGTCGTTCAGCTTGACCAGCCGCCGCTGCCAGCGCACCTGCCACAGCCCGAGCCCCAGGAACACCGCCGCGATCACGGTCAGCATCCCGAGCGCGGCGAGTGCCAGCGGCACGCTGTAGCAGAGCAGCAGCACCATGTTGGTCAGGCCCACCACCGAGCCTTGCACCACCACCGGGCCCACCCCGGTGAGCACCCGGCGGATCGCGCTCACCCCCATCGCCGCGCTCGCCAGCTCACCCGTGGAGCGGCCGGCGAAGAAGCGGGCCGGCAGCCGCAGCAGCCGGTCCCAGACGGCCGGTTGCAGGGCGCTCTCCACCCTGCCCTCCAGCCGCAGCACGGTGAGGTTCTGCATCAGCAGGAACGCCGCCGAGACCACGCCGGCCGCCATCACCGCCACCGCGGTCTGGGTGATCAGTCCGGTCCTGGCCTCCGGTACGTACGAGCCGAGCACCAGACCGGTGGCGATCGGCGCCAGCGCCCCCAGTCCCACGGTGGCCAGGCAGGTCAGGGCGAGGGTACGCAGATCGGCCCCGGACCCGCGCAGCGAGAACCGCAGCAGCCGGACCGGTGACAGCGGCTCCCGGGGCAGCGGCCGGAAGAACATCAGCGCGCGCGGCTCCAGTTCGGCGGCCTTCTCCCCGTCCAGCCGCATCCGCAGCCCGGACACCGGGTTCACCGCCTCGTACCGCCCGCGCCGCCGCAGCAGTGCCACCGGGGCCCCGGACTTCGCCCAGTGGCCCACCAGCGGGCCGAGGTCCCTGCGCCACCAGTCGCCGGTCAGCCGGACGGTACGGGTGCGGATCCGCGCGGCCGAGGCGATCCGCTCCACCGGCCCCAGCCGGTCCGTCCCGTCCTGGTCCGCGACTACGGCCGGGGGGTCGGTCAGGGGAATCCCGGCCGCCCGGGCCACCAGCCGGCACACCGCCCGCGCGGCGTCCTCGTCCTCGGGGCCGCCGCCCCGGGCCCGGCCGGTCGAGCGGGCCCGGGGGCCGAGGGCGGCCAGCAGGGTCCGGTCGGCGCGGGTCCGCTCGGCCTCACCGGCCTCGATCCCGGCCGCCGTACGCGCCTCATGCGCCCGCTCCAGCCGCTCGATCCAGCGGTCCACCGCCGACAGCAGCCGGTACTGCTGGTTGACCAGCCGCTGCCAGAGACCGCCGTCCACCAGCAGCTCGGCGCAGCCGTCCCCGTCGAACGGCCCGTAGTGGACGCTGCCGGGCTCCACCGGCATCCAGAGCATGTCGTCCTCGTCGTCGCCCACGGCCGCGTCCGCCGCCGCCCTGCCTCCGAGCGGGGCCTCCATCAGCGCGCCCAGACCGCGCGCGGTGCCCAGGGCGAAGGCCTCCTCCAGGGGGGAGGGCCGGCCACCTGGGTCGGCGGCCCACCCCTCGTACGAGGCCAGTTCGCGCAGCGGGATGCGGCGCAGCGCGCACTCCCGTACCGGCCGCCCGACCAGGGTGTGCCGGGTGCCGTCCACCGGGCCGAGCAGCAGGGCGCCCGGCTCCAGCCGGCCCAGGAAGTGCCAGTGCCCGTCGGCGGCGGCGTCCACCGCGAACAGGTCCAGGGCGCCCGCCGCGACCAGCCACAGCACCTGCGGCCCTTCCAGCGGTACGGTGCCCGGGCCGGCGGCCGTCAGCGGCGCGCCGACCGCGCCCAGCGCGTACGCCACCGGGTCGCCGTAGGGCGCGAGATCGGTGTCGGTGGCCATCTCAGTGCTCCCGGACCAGGGCGGCGTACGGGCCGCCGGCCGCCAGCAGGTCGGCGTGGCGGCCCCGTTCCACCACCGTGCCGTGCTCCAGGACCACGATCTCGTTGCTGTCGCGGACCGTGGAGAGCCGGTGGGCGATGACCACACAGGCGCAGCCGCGCCGCCGCAGGTTGTCCATCACGGCCTGCTCGGTGCGCGCGTCCAGGGCGCTGGTCACCTCGTCCAGCACCAGCACACTGGGCCGGCGCACCAGCGCGCGGGCGATCTCCAGCCGCTGGCGCTGGCCGCCGGAGAAGTTCCGGCCGTCCTGCTCGACCCGGGCCCGGATGCCGCCCGGCCGGCGGGCCACCACCTCGTCGTACACCTCGGCGTCCCGCAGCGCGGCGACCACCTCCTCGTCCGGGACGGACGGGTCCCACAGCGCCACGTTGTCCCGGACGGTGCCCTCGAAGAGGAACACCTCCTGGTCGACGAAGTAGACCGAGGCGGCCAGCGAGCCGCGCGGGATCTCCGCCAGCGGGCGGCCGTCGATCCGGACGGCGCCCTCCCAGGGCGCGTACAGCCCGGCCAGCAGCCGGGACACGGTGGACTTGCCACTGCCCGAACCGCCCACCAGCGCCACCTGCCGACCGGGGCCGACCAGCAGCGAGAAGTCCGTCAGCAGCGGCGGGTCCAGCGGGCTGTAGCCGAAGGACACCCGCTCCAGTTCCACCGCGCCGCGCAGCCGCCGCACCGGGTCGCCCGAGGGGGAGCGCCGGTAGAGGGCGTCGGCGGGGAAGGCCTCCACGTCCTTGAGCCGGGCCACATCGGCGGCCAGGTCCTGCACCCGGCCGGCCACTCCGCCCAGCCGGGCGATCGGCGCGGTGAACCGGGTGACCAGCGCCTGGAAGGCGACCAGCAGCCCCACCGACAACTGCCCCTCCACCGCCCGCAGTCCGCCGATCCACAGGATCAGCCCGCTGTTGAGCGCGGCCAGTGTCGGCGCGACCACGGCGAGTGCGGCGCTGGGCACCCCGAGCCGCTGCCGCACCTCCATGGTGGCCGCGTGCTGCCCGGCCCAGCGGCGGAAGTAGCCGTCCTCGCCGCCGGTCGCCTTCATGGTCTCGATGAGTTGGAGCCCGGAGTAGGCGGTGTTCGCCAGCCGGGCGCTGTCCGCCCGCAGCTTCTGGGTGGGGGTGGCGCGCAGCCGCACCACGATCCGCAGCGCCACCAGGTTGAGCAGCGCCACCCCGACGCCGACGAGGGTGAGTTGGGGGTCGTAGGAGTAGAGCAGCAGCGCGTAGAGCACCACCACGACCCCGTCCACCCCGGCGGCGGCCAGATCGCGGGCCAGGGTCTCGGCGACCGTGTCGTTGGACTGGAGCCGCTGCACCAGGTCGGCCGGGCCGCGCTGGGCGAAGAAGGTCACCGGCAGCCGCAGCAGATGCCGCAGGAACCGGGCGCTGCCCAGGGTGGAGGAGATCAGCCGCCCGTGCAGCAGGTTGGTCTGCTGGAGCCAGGTCAGCACGGCGGTCAGCGCCACCGCGGCCGCCATCCCGGTGAACAGCACCGGGAGTACGGAGTCCTGGCCGCCGATCAGGAAGTGATCGATATACGTCCGGCTGAGGGCGGGCACCGCCGCGCCGACGAGCACCAGCAGCAGACTGGCGACCAGGGCGGCCAGCAGGGTGGCGGTGGTACCGCGCAGCCGCGCGGGCATCGCGCCGAGGACGCTGGGCGGGCGGCCGCCGCGCCGGAACTGAGCGGTCGGCTCGAAGACCAGGGCCACCCCGGTGAAGGAGGTGTCGAACTCCTCCTCGGGGACCAGCCGGCGGCCCCGCCCGGGGTCGTTGACCCACACCCCGCGGCGGCCGAGCCGGCGGCCGGGGCCGTCGTAGACGACATAGTGGTTGAACTCCCAGAAGAGGACGGCGGGGGCCGCGACCTCGGCCAGCGCGGCCGGTTCCATCTGCATGCCCTTGGCCGCCAGCCCGTGCGCTCGGGCCGCCTTCAGCAGATTGCTCGCCCGGGAGCCGTCCCGGGACACCCCGCAGGCGATCCGCAGCTCCTCCAGCGGGACATGTCTGCCGTGGTGGGCGAGCACCATGGCGAGGCAGGCGGCCCCGCACTCCACGGCCTCCATCTGGAGGATGGTGGGGGTGCGGACGGTACGCCGGAGGGTGCGGCGGCCGGGCGCGGCGCGGCGGCCGGAGGCGGTCCGGTGGCCGGTGTCGGCACGGCGGCCGGTGTCGGCACGGCGGCCGGAGACAGCACGTCGGCCGCTGGGAGTCCGGTGCGGGGTGGGGGTGGGGGCGCGGTGCGCGGTCACGGCAGGAGCCAGTCGATCGGGTGCTGGTCGGGGAGGTGTACGGAGCCGGAGGCGAGCGTCATCGACTCCAGCGGGCGGCCCGGCCCGTCCGAGGCCGACCAGGCGTAGCCGGACGCGGTCCTCGGCGCCTCGGTCAGCCGGACCAGCACGGCCACCGGACGTCCGTCCCGGGAGAGTTCGGCGGCCAGTTCGCCGCTGCCGAGGAAGGCGGTGATCCGCTGCCGGGACTGCGGGGTGCGCCCGACCTCCCGGACCTGTCCGCGCAGCACCCCGTAGCGCTGGACGGGGGCAGAGTCCACGGTGAGGTCCACGGCGGCGCCGGGGGCCAGCGAAGCCGCACGGTCGGCCGGGACGTACACCACGGCGGTCAGCGGGTCGTCGGGGTGCGCCACCCGTTCCACCGAGGCCAGGTCGGCGCCGGTGGTGACCACGGTGCCGATGCCGGAGGCGAGCGCGGTGACCCGCCCGGGAGCCGGCGCCCGCACCACCGAGCGGGCCCCCTCGGCGGTTCGCAGCTCGAAGAGCGGGGCGCCCTGGGCCACCCGGTCCCCCTCCTCAACGAGTGCCCCGGTCACCTGGCCGGTCACCGGGGACTGGAGGACATAGCCGCCCTGGCCGTGGGTGAGCACGGCGGGCGCGCGCACGGTGGCCGAGACCGTGCCGGTCACCGCCCAGAGAGCGGCGGCGGCCACCGCGAGCAGGGTCACGGAGAGTACGAGCAGCCCCTGCGGGCGGGCCAGCCGGACCGGCAGATCGATTTCCTCGGGCGACTGCAACCGGGAAAGGGCCTGTTGGCGGAATTGCACGGATGGTGTTCCAGGGCTGTGGAATGTGACGGCGGGCGGCCGTGGAGAGGAAGGCGGGGTGAAAGTGCTGAATTCCGGGAGGTGATAACGGGAGGAGTGTGGCGGAATTTCCGGGCGCGGGCCGCCGCTATGGCGGTAGGGGTGGGCGGCCGGCGGCGGCGACGGCCATGGTGGGGTGCGTCGTCGCCGCCGGGGGCCGCCCGGGAGGGTCTCCCTCAGAGGCCGGCCGCGAAGTTGGCCGCACCCGTGGTGTTCAGGCCGGTGAGGCCGTCGACCGTGCCGGTCAGGTCGCCGACGGTGCCGGAGACCGGGACCACCGAGTCGACGGTGCCCACGACGTTGCCGACGAGGCCGCCGACCAGACCGCCGGACACGTTGTCGAGGTCGGCGTCGGAGATCTCCTGGGTCTGCAGCTGGTGGTTCATGGGGTTCCCTTCACATGGATGAATGCGGATGACACGAATGACGCGAGTGACGCACAAGAGGTCGCCCGCCGGTATTTCTCCGCGGCGGCCTCGGTGCGAAGGATCAAAGCACGGGTAAGCGTCCGCCAGCCAATCCGCCGGACTGCCCGGGAGGGGAATTCGGGCGGACCGGTCACGGCGGTGTGCGGAAGCGTCCATGGGGCGGTGGCGAATTCTCCACATGAGGGTCGGGGGAGTGGTGGCGGCGGTGGTTCCCGAGTCGTTCCGGAAGGGGACATTCCGGTACGTGGGAGCGGGCGGGGGGCGGGTCGGCGCCGGGGCTCCGCGCGGAGAAGGGGGCCGCCCTGTGACGTCTGTACATTCGCTGTGGAGATCCGCTGAAGGGCGCGGACCGTGCCCGGGCCGGCCCTCACCCGAACGGCGGACACGCGGAGTCTTCGTACGCCTACACCGCTTCCGGCCGGGCACTCGCCGGGGTCCATGAGACGTCCGCGGTCGCAGTCCGCGGCCCGGAGGGAGGCGCCCGATGACCGCTCGCGCGGCGGATGGACCGAGCAGACCCGCCCATGGACCGCACGGGGCCGACGGCGGCCCGCACGGGCTGGCCGAGATGCAGGCCGTGGTGTTCGACACCGACGGGGTCATCACCGACTCGGCCCGGCTGCACGCCGCCGCCTGGCAGGCCGCCTTCGACGACTGGCTGACTGCTCACCCGCCCGCCGACCCCGCCAAGCGCGGCCCCTTCGACCCGGTCGCCGACTACACGCGATATGTGGACGGCAAGTCCCGGCTCGACGGCGCCGCCGCCTTCCTGGCCTCCCGGGTGCCGGAGCCGGACCGCGCCACCGTGGAGGCGGTCGCCGCCGACAAGGAGCGCCGCTACACCGCGCTGCTGCGCGAGCGGGGCGCCGACGCCTTCCCCGGCACCGTGCTGCTGCTGCGCGAGCTGCGCCGTACGCGTACCCCGCTGGCCGCCGCCTCCGCCTCCCGGCACGCCCGGGCGGTGCTCGCCTCCGCCCATGTCCTCGGGCTCTTCGACGCCCTGGTGGACGGGGTGGAGTCGGCCCGTCTGGGGCTGCCCGGCAAGCCGCAGCCCGCGCTCTTCCTGGAGGCGGCCCGGCGGCTCGGCGTCCCACCCGGCCGCTGCGCCGTGGTGGAGGACGCCACCGCCGGGGTCGCGGCCGCCCGGCGCGGCGGCTTCGGCCTGGTCGTCGGGGTGGACCGCAGCCCCGGCCAGGAGCTGGCAGCCGAGCTGCGCCGGCACGGCGCCGACCTGGTCGTGTCCGACCTCTCCGCGCTGCTGCCCGAGCCCCCGGCCGCCCGGCCGTACCCGCCCGGGACACCCCGGTGAGCAGCGACCACCGGGCCTGGACCTGGGAGTACGAGGGGTACGCCGCCGAGCGGCAGAGCCTGCGCGAGTCCCTGTGCACCCTGGGCAACGGCTACTTCGCCACCCGCGGCGCCCTCACCGAGTACGGCGCCGACGGCACCCACTACCCGGGCACCTACGCGGCCGGCTGCTACAACCGGCTCACCTCCGAGGTCGCCGGTCGCACCGTCGAGAACGAGGACATCGTCAACCTGCCTGACTGGCTGCCGCTGCGCTACCGCGTCCTGGACCAGACCCCGCCCCGGGAGCGGGAAGCGGACCGGGACGCGGCCGTTCAGGATCCCGGTCATGGGCCGGATCCCGGTCATGGGCCGGACTCCGGTCATGGGCCGGACTCCGGTCATGGGCCGGACCCCGGTCAGGGGCCGGTACGGGCGGCCGCCTCCGGCGACTGGCTCGGCCCCGCCGACGAGACGGTGACCGACCACCGGATGACCCTGGACCTGCGCCGCGCCATCCTGCACACCCGCACCCGCTACCAGGACGGCGAGGGCCGGCGGCTCACCGTCCGGCAGCGGCGGATCGTCCATATGGCCGACCCCCATCTCGCCCTGCTGCGCACCGAGTTCACCGCCGAGAACTGGGCCGGCACCATCGAGGTGGAGGCCGCCCTGGACGGCACGGTCGCCAACACCGGGGTCGCCCGCTACCGGCAACTCGCCGCACAGCACCTGGTCGACGTCCACACCGGCGACGCCGACCCGGCCAGCGACCCCGGCACCCTCTGGCTGCGCTGCCGCACCAGTACCTCCGACATCCGGATCGGCCTGGCCGCCCGTACCACCGTGGCGCCCGCCAAGGCCGCCGTCCAGCGCAGCACCCACCACCCCGACCGCCAGGGCGTCCAGCGCATCACCCTGGACCTGCGCCCCGGGCACCCGGTCACCGTCGACAAGTGCGTGGCCCTGCACACCTCCCGCGACGCCGCGATCAGCGACCCGCTGCACGCCGCCGTGGACCGGGTGCGCCGCGCCCCGGACGCCGACGCGCTGCTCGCCTCGCACCGCACCGCCTGGGGCCAGCTGTGGCGGCGGGCCGAACTGGAGGTCCCCGACGAGGCGGGGCGCATCCTGCGGCTGCACCTCTTCCACGTCCTCCAGACCCTCTCCCCGCACATCGCCGACCTGGATGTGGGCGTGCCGGCCCGCGGGCTGCACGGCGAGGCCTACCGGGGCCATGTCTTCTGGGACGAACTGTTCGTGCTGCCCTATCTGAACCTGCACTTCCCCGAGGTGTCCCGGTCGCTGCTGACCTACCGCCACCGCCGCCTCCAGCAGGCCAGGTTCGCGGCCCGGGATGCCGGCTGCACCGGGGCGATGTACCCGTGGCAGTCCGGCAGCGACGGCCGCGAGGAGACCCAGCGGCTCCACCTCAACCCGCGCTCCGGCCGCTGGCTGCCCGACCACTCCCATCTCCAGCACCATGTCGGCTCCGCCATCGCCTACAACGTGTGGACCTACTGCGAGGCCACCGGGGACAGCGAGTTCCTGCACACCAAGGGCGCCGAGATGATGCTCCAGATCGCCCGCTTCTGGGCCGGGCGCGCCACCTTCGACCCCGAGCTGGACCGCTACCGCATCCGGGGCGTGATGGGCCCCGACGAGTACCACGACGCCTACCCCGACGCGGTACGGCCCGGCCTGGACGACAACGCCTACACCAATGTCACCGCCTCCTGGGTGCTGGCCCGCACCCTGGAACTGCTGCGCGAACTGCCCGAGCCGCGCCGCCTGGAGCTGGGCGAGCGCACCGAACTGGCGCAGGGTGAGCTGGAGTTGTGGGAGGACGTGTCACGGCGGCTGCATGTCCCCTTCCATCAGGGCGTGATCAGCCAGTTCGAGGGCTTCGGCGAGCTGGCCGAGCTGGACTGGGAGGGCCTGCGCCGCCGGCACGGCGACATCCGCCGGCTGGACCGGGTGCTGGAGGCCGACGGCGACACCGTCAACCGCTACCAGGCCTCCAAGCAGGCCGATGTGCTGATGCTCGGCTACCTCTTCCCGCCCGCCGAGCTGAAGGCGCTGTTCGCCCGGCTCGGGCACACCCTGGACGACGCGGCCTGGGGGCGGACCGTCGACTACTACCTGCGCCGCACCAGCCACGGTTCCACGCTCAGCGGGCTGGTGCACGGCTGGGTGCTGGCCCGGGTGCGCCGCAAGGAGGCCTGGCAGTTCTGCCAGGAGGCGCTGGAGGGCGATATCGCCGACCTCCAGGGCGGCACCACCGGCGAGGGCATCCACCTGGGGGCGATGGCCGGCACCCTGGACCTGGTGCAGCGCGGGCTGACCGGACTGGAGACCCGCGCGGGCCGGCTGCGACTGGACCCGGTGCCGCTGCCGGAGCTCTCCGCGTACGACGTCAGCCTGCGCTATCTGGGCCACTGGGGCGTGCGGCTGCGGATGACCCCGGGCGGGCTCCATGTCGCCGTACCGCCGGACGGCGGCCGGTCCCCGGTCGAGGTGGAACTGGCCGACGGCCGCACCGTGGCGGTGGAGCCGGGACGCTCCTACGACCTGCCGCTGCCGGACTGACGACCCGCCGGTCGTGCTCCTACGGCCTCCCGCTGCCGGACTGAGGCCCGCCCCGGTCAGGTGCTCAGCAGGATGACCTCCAGGGTGCGCGGGCCGTGCACGCCCTCCACCCGGTCCAGCTCGATGTCGCTGGTGGCAGAGGGCCCGGAGATCCAGGTCAGCGGACGCCCCGGGGTGAGCCGGGGCAGGGCGAGCGGCACCGAGGCGACCAGCTGCTCCGGCACCCGTACCACGCACAGATGCAGGTCCGGGACGAGCGTCAGCGCCCGGCGGCCCTGCCCGGCACCACCGTCAAGCACCAGGGTGCCGGTCTCCGCGATGGCCAGCGCGCAGCCGGTCACCACCGCGTCCACCGCGTCGAGTTCACGGGCGCCGAGCGGGCCGGCCGCCCGGTCGTCGGGGTGCCGTTCGGCCCCGGTCTCCGCCAGCCAGTGGGCCGGCAGCCCCGGTGGCACCGCCACCGACCGGGCACCCCGCTCGGCCAGCAGCCGCGCCACCAGCCCCGGCAGCCCGGCCGGTCCCGTGCGGTGGACCCGCGCCCGGTAGTCGGCCAGGTTCTCGTGCAGCAGGTCCACCAGGGTGGCCGGGTCGTCGGCGGGCGCGTGGGCGGTGAGGTAGTCCCTGGACGGCTCGGGGGCCTCGGGTGCCCCGGCGTTGGCCGTCCGGATCCGGGCCAGGATCCGCTCCCGCGCGCTCACGACCCCTCCTCCCCGTCCCGGGCGCGCCGCCGCCACCATTCGCGGAACGACCGCTCGGGCAGCTCCGGCAGGCTCCGCCCGTCGGTCCAGGCGCCCGCGCCGGGCGGGCGGGCCGGATGCAGCCGCCGGGTGGCGGAGGCCAGCCGCTCGCCCGCGGCCAGCGCGGCCGGATGGTCGAACACCCAGGTGGCCGCCGCCATCGCGGCCCGCTCCAGCCGGTGCCCGGAGCGGTGCGGGGAGCCGCCCTCCGCCACCACCCGCTCGCGCAGCGCCACCAGCACTTCCGGGATGTCGATGGCCACCGGGCACACCTCGTAGCAGGCCCCGCAGAGCGAGGAGGCATACGGCAGTGAGGCATCCAACTCACTGACTGTGCCCCGCAGTTGCGGGGTGAGGATGGCGCCGATCGGGCCCGGGTACACCGAGCCGTAGGCATGGCCCCCGGCCCGCTCGTAGACCGGGCAGACATTGAGGCAGGCCGAGCAGCGGATACAGCGCAGCGCCTGCCGCCCGGTGGCGTCGGCCAGCGCGGCGGTACGGCCGTTGTCCAGCAGCACCAGATGGAAGGCACGCGGCCCGTCGCCGTCCGCGGTGCCGGTCCACATACTGGTGTACGGGTTCATCCGCTCGGCCGTGGAGGAGCGGGGCAGGGTCTGCAGGAACACCTCCAGATCCCGCCAGGTCGGCACCACCTTCTCCACGCCCACCACCGAGATCAGCGTCTCGGGGAGGGTCAGGCACATCCGGCCGTTCCCCTCCGACTCGACCACCACCAGGGTGCCGGTCTCCGCCACCATGAAGTTGGCCCCCGAGATCCCGACCTTCGCCCGCAGGAACTTCTCCCGCAGATGGAGCCGGGCCGCCTCCGCCAGCTCGGCGGGCTCGTCGGTCAGCCCCTCCGGGGCCGGGCGGCCGAAGTCCCCCATCCGGCTCCGGAAGATGTCCCTGACCTCGCCACGGTTGCGGTGGATCGCCGGCACCAGGATGTGCGAGGGCCGATCGTCCCCCAACTGCACGATCAGCTCGGCGAGATCGGTCTCATAGGCGGCGATCCCGGCCGCCGCCAGTGCCTCGTTGAGCCCGATCTCCTGGGTGGCCATCGACTTGACCTTGACGACCTCCCGCTCCCCGGTGGCCTCGACCAGCTCCGTGACGATCCGGTTGGCCTCCTCGGCGTCCTCGGCCCAGTGCACGGTGCCGCCCGCCGCGGTCACCGCCTCCTCCAACCGGAGCAGATAGGTATCCAGCTGCCGCAGGGTCCGGTCCTTGATCTCCTTGCCGGCCTGGCGCAGCTGCTCCCAGTCGGTCAACTCGGCCACCGCGCGCTCCCGTTTGGCGCGGATGGTATGGGTGGCGTGCCGCAGATTGGCCCGCAGCACCGGGTCCGCCACCGCGGACCTGGCTGCCTCGGGGAAGGTCGGCATACCGAGAAACGTCCCGCTCATCGCAGCGGCTCCTCCTCCGTGCTCGCCAGGATCTCCGCGAGGTGCACGGTCCGCAGCCCCGCCGCCCGCTCACCGCCGGTACGGGCCCTGACGCCCTCCAGATGCATCAGACAGGAGTTGTCCGCCCCGCACAGCACCTCGGCCCCGGTGGCCACGGCGGCGCCCACCTTGTCCCGGCCCATCGCCACCGACACCTCCGGGTTCTTCACCGCGAAGGTGCCGCCGAAGCCGCAGCACTCCTCCGCGCCCTCCAGCTCCACCAGCTCCAGCCCCTTCACCGCAGCCAGCAGCCGCCGCGGCCGGTCGCCGAGCCCCAGCAGCCGCAGCCCGTGACAGGACGGGTGGTACGTCACCCGGTGCGGGAAGACGGCGCCCACGTCCACCACCCCCAGCACATCCACCAGGAACTCCGACAGCTCGTACACCCGCGGCCCGAGCCCCGGTTCGCCCAGCCCGGCGTAGTGGGCGCGCACCATCGCCGCACAGGAGCCGGAGGGGGTGACCACATGGCTGTAGCCGTCGAACGCCCTGGCGGTACGCCGGGCCAGCCGCCGCGCCTGCTCGCGATAGCCCGAGTTGTACTGCGGTTGCCCGCAGCAGCTCTGCGCCGCCGGAAAGTCCACGGCCACCCCCAGCCGCTCCAGGATCCGCACCACGGCGATCCCGGTGGCCGGGTACACCGCGTCATTGACGCAGGTGACGAAGAGCGCGACCCGCACGGCGGCGGCTCCCTTCCGAGGTCCGGAGCATGCCCGGAGTCCGGTGGTTCCCCTCGATCATCTCAGTCCGGTGGCGGCGGTACGGGATCGTGGCCGACGGCGAGCGGGTCGAAGGCGATACGGGTCACCGCGCCCACGCCCTCGGGGGCCCAGCGCACCGACACCCCTTCCGCGTCGGCGTGCAGCACCTCCGCCGCACCGGCCAGCTGTGCCGGGGCCTCGATACCGGTGAGGGAGGCGAGAGCGACCAGCACTCGCGGCGCCCCGCCCGCCTCCACGGGCCCGGCGGTCAGCCGGGGGAGCACCGCCCAGGGGGTGAACGCCGTGCCGGCGGGCGCGCGGACCTCGTCGGGTCCGGCCCAGCCGGAGAGGCCGTGCAGTTGGGAGGTGAGCGGCTGGTCCGGGCCGGTGGCCCAGCCGGTCAACCGGAGCCGGGCGCCCGGCGGAAGGCCCGTCACACGGTGCACCCGCAGCTCGTACCGCCCGTACGCCACCGTCACGCTCACCACCTCCAGGTCCGGCGGCAGCGGCCGACCGGCCGGGAAGACCGGCCGGTGCGCGGAGGCGGCCCAGCCCCAGCCCTCCCCGCCGCCCGCGCCCAGCGGCCGGATCCGGCAGCGCACCGAGGCCGCCCCGGCCACCTCCACGGCCAGATGGTTGTCCGGCGCGTTCCCTTCGGCGGTCGGCCCGGTCGCGGTGGAGTAGGCGAACCGCCCGTACAGCGGGTCCGACCCGGCCGCGGTGTCCCCGGTCCAGGGGGCGACCGCGTCACTGCCGTGGTTGTGCAGCCGGGCCACCCCGTCCGCCCCGGTCGTCTGCACCAGCAGCCCCGGCCCCGGCAGCGCCAGCACCCGGTCCGGGCCCTCCACCGGCCCCGCCCCTTCCACGGTTGTCCACAGCGGATGCTCCGGCCCGGCCAGCAGCGCCACGAACGCCTTGGAGGCCCAGTAGGGCGACGCAGGGCCCGAGTAGGACTGGAGGGTCGGCGGATGCGGCCCGTACCAGCCGGGCGTCAGCAGCCCGACTTGCCTGTCCACCGTGCCCCGGTCCAGGAAGTGGCGCAGACAGCCGCTCAGCAACCGCCGCGAGACCCCCGGCGCCAGCGGGGTGTACCCGGTGACCGCGCCCGCGCCCACCGCCGCGCCCGCCGCGAACCGGTACGCCAGCGAGCGGCCGAAGTACACCGGCGCCCCGTCGGCGCCGAACAGCGAGCTGTAACCCCGCAGATGCTCGCGCAGTCGCTCCCCGTAGCGAGCGAGCATGGCCGTGTCGTCCGCCAGATGGGCGTGCAGCACCGGATAGAGGTGCAGTGCCCAGCCGTTGTAGTGGTCGAACGCCCGCCCCTCGCCGTCCGCGTACCAGCCGTCCCCCCGGTACCAGCTCTCCAGCAGCCCGAGCCCCCGCTCGACGGCCCGAGCGGTCTCGGCGTCGCCGCGCCCCACCGACTCCAGGAACCCGGCGACGGTCAGCGGGAAGAGATACCAGTTGTTGGGCGCCGGGGTGTGCCGCAGCGCCCCGCGCAGCCAGGCCTCGGCCCGGTTCCGAACGCCGTCGTCCAGCCGGTCCCAGAGCCAGGGCCGGGTCAACCGCAGCCCCAGCGCCACCGAGGCGGACTCCACCATCGGCTGGCCGCCCACCCCGTGGTCCAGGATCTCCGGCCAGGACTCGGCGTCCTCCCGCCCGGGGTGCAGGGTGCCGGCCGCCAGCCCGTCCGCGTACCGGCCGAGCAGCCCGTACGGATCCTCGCCGCCCGCCCCGGCCACCCGGAAGGCTGCCGCGAGAAAGGTCCGGGCGTACCCCTCCAGCCCGTCGGAGCGCACCCCCGAGACGGAGGGGCGTCCGGGCAGGTCCAGCAGCGCCCCGCCCGGCGTCGCCCACCGCCAGGCCGCCCGCACCAGCCCGTCGGCGGCGGCCTCCCAGTGGGCGCGGGTGTAGCCGGTGTACGGGCTGAGAGCCCGGTCCTCGCCGGGCAGCCGCAGCAGCTGCGCCGCGCCCCCCGGATGCTCGCCCCTCCTGGATGTACCGGTCATACCGGAACCAGCCTCCCCGCCGTACGGATGGCCGCCTGTGGGACCGGCGACGGGGAGATCGTGATCGACCGATCGGGTAGCGGTCAAGAGCGAGCGGCGAGATGATCGAACGATCATCGGGGAGGGGATTCCTGGTGGGCGGCCCTCACCTCCGCCACCAACTCCGGTCCAAGGGTGTGGCCCAGCAGATGCAGGGGCCCTGCCACCACCCCGGAGTGCTCCACCACCTCCCAGTGGGCGAGGGCGGCCGCCGGGTCCACCAGGCCGTGCACCGGTGGAAGGCCGGGGTCGGCGGCGTGCAGCAGTGACTCCACCCGGCAGGAGGCAAGCGTGCCCTCGATCCACGGCTGGGCCAGATAGCCGGCCGCTGCGGCCGCCGGAAGGTCCTCGGCGACCTCCCGGCTCACCTCGCCGAGGTGCAGCAGCCCACCGCCCAGGACCAGGACATCCCGGCGCTCCCGCATCCGGGCCAGCGCCCGGCCGGTGTCGAAGCAGTGCGGAAAGGAGTCGTCCACCACGATGGTGCCCGGCGCCAGCCGGTCCACGTCCAGCAGGGTGGCGGAACCGCTCACCGCCGTGACCAGCAGCCCGGCCCCGTACACCGCGTCCGGCAGGGCGGGCCGGGACTCCACCACCTCTACCTCACCCGCCAGGCCGCGCTCCCGTAGCCGCCGCGCCAACCGCTCCAGCCGCGCACCGCTGCCCGGTGCGTCGCAGAGCAGCAGCCGCCGTGGCGGCCGGGCCGCCCGGCTCAGCAGCAGCTCCAGCGAGGAGGCGCCGATCGACCCCAGCCCGACGAACGCCACCTCCAGGTCGGCCAGTTCGTGCCCGAGGGCGTCCAGCGCCGCCCGCACCGTCCGGACCACCGAGACCACGGTGGCCGCATGACCGGTCGTCACCTCCACCGTCGAGCCCGTCCCCTCCACGGCGCGCAGCACCTCGAAGCCATAGCCGGTCAGCGACGGGATCATCCCGGCCAGCGAGACACACCGGGCGCCGAGCGAGGCTGCGAGCGCCACCGCCCGGGCGGTATGACTCACCAACCCGCTGTCCTGGGCGAGTTCATCGGCGAAGAGGGGTACGCAGACGAAGCCCGAGCTGCCAAGACCGGTCCCTACCGTCTCCAGCAACCTCGGCGCACCGTCGGGAAAGAGCAGCGCGCGCAGTTCTTCCCGCCGCACGGCCTCCTCCGGCAGACCCGCCAGCCGCGCCAGATGGCCCGGGGACGGCAGATAGCCGACCAGCGCGGCGTCCATGGTGCGCCGGGTGTGGTGGGTGCCGGTGGCCCGGTCGAGGCGGTTTCGCAGCGCCTGGGCGAACTCCTCCAGGGCGGCGGGGGAGAAGGCCCTGGCGGAGCCCCGCACCGTCACCCGCAGGCCGCCGTCCTCCTCCGGCCGTACGGCCAGGAACACATCCGTCGCCGAGGAGGGCGGCGCGAACGCGCCCTCCCCGTCGTCCCAGGACACCGTCAGCGACTGCCCGGGCGGGGAGGACAGCACGGAGAAGTCCAAGAAGGTGAAGAAGAACTGCGCCGTCAGCGGCAGCCCGTCGCCGTTCCGGGGGATCACCTCCTCATGTCGGCGCGCCTCCTCGGCCTCGGCCACGACCCGCCGCAGCGCCTCCGCGAACTCCTCGTCATCATGTGCGGCGACCGCCGGGCGGACGGGGACAGCGGTGGCGAACGGGCCGAAGATCCGGTGCACATCGGGCAGCGGTCGGTCGCGGCCGCTCACCGCCAGCCCGACGATCAGGTCCGCCTGGCCGGTGAGGCGGGCCAACTGCTGGTGGTACGCGGTCAGCAGGGGTGCGTAGAGGGTCGCCCCCGCCTTCGCCGCGAGCGCCCGCAGCGCCGCCGTCCGCTCGCCGTCGAGCAGGAAGGTGGTGGAGTGGAACGGTGCGGGGGTCCGGTCCGTGCGCAGTACGGGGGGCCGGTAGGGGGCCTCCAGCGCCTCCGTCCGGGCCTGCCGTGCCGGGCCGGGGGCGGCGTTGGTCGGCAGCAGGGCGTGGTCGCGGAAGGTGGCGCGGGGGGTGGGCAGCTCGGCGGGGCGGCCCGTCGCCACGTGGTCGTAGAGCGCGGTCAGCTCCTGGAGGAGCAGCGCGGCGCTGTAGCCGTCGCCGATCAGATGGTGGGCGTGGACCAGGAGGACATGCTCACGCTCGCTGAGGCTGAGGACATGGAGCCGCAGCAGGGGCCAGGCCCAGGGTTCCAGGCGTCGCGCGCCCTCGGCCGCCGCGTACGCCTCCCCCTCGGCCTGGTCGGTGATCCGCGCGAAGGTGACCGGCAGCCGTAGCGAGGGCGGAAGCTCCTGCTGTACGGGCGGCCGGGCGCCGGCCGGGAAGACGGTACGGAGCATGCCGTGGCGCTCCACCAGCAGGTCCACCGCCGACTGGAACAGCTCGGGATCCAGGAGGCCGGTCAGCCGCAGCCGTGCCGTCCAGGAGCCGCCGCCTCCACCGGGTGCCAGCGCCTCGGCGAGCAGGAAGCCGCGCTGGACGGCCGTGACCGGGAAGGGGGTCGTGTGGTCGGCGGGTGCGACGGTGAGAGGCGTCTGCTCGGTGGTGGCCGCGTCCACCGCGGCCGCGAGTGCGGCGAGGGTGCGGTGCTCGTAGACCACGGTCGGCCGGGGGAGTGGCGACCTGATCTCGCCGAGCCGGGCGAACACCTGGAGGACGAGCAGCGAGTCACCGCCCAGCTCGAAGAAGTCGTCCTCCCGGTGGACCGCCTCGACCTCCAGCAACTCGGACCAGATCCCGCTGAGTTGCTGCTCGGTGGGGGTGGCCGGGAGGCTGGGGCCCGCGGACGTGGGGGCGGTGGCGGTCACCGCGTCCCCCGTACGGCCGGCCAGCGCGCGGCGGTCGACCTTGCCGGTGCCGGTGAGCGGCAGCTCGGCCAGCACGGTGATCCGCGAGGGGACCATATAGGGCGGGAGTAGCGTGCCCAACCGGCGGCGCACCGCGCGCGGATCCGGTTGCCCGGTGCCGGGCCGGGCGGTGACGAAGGCGAGCAGCCGGCCCTCGTGGGCGATGACCGCGACCTGGGCGAGGCCGGGATGGGTCAGCAGAGCCGCCTCCACCTCCCCGAGCTCCACCCGGTTGCCCCGGATCTTCACCTGGTCGTCGATCCGGCCGAGGAACTCCAGTACCCCGTCCGCCCGGCGGCGGACCCGGTCGCCGCTGCGGTACCAGCGACGCCCGTCCCGTACGGTGAACGCCCGTGCGGTCAGCTCGGGTTGACCGAGGTAGCCGGGGGTCAGTCCGACCCCCGCGATCAGCAGCTCACCCGGTTGTTCCGGCCCGCACAGGGCGCCGTCGGGGCCGACGACCGCCAACTCCGTACCGGCCACCGGCCGTCCGATCGGCAGGGCGCGCTCCTCGTCGGCCGGGCGGGCCGAGATAATGTGGCAGGTGGCGTTGATGGTCGTCTCGGTGGGCCCGTACAGATTGGCGATCCGCTGCCCCGCGCCGAACAGGTCGAACCAGCGGCGCACCTGGGCGGCGGACAGGGCCTCGCCCCCCACATGCACCCACCGCACCGCCGACAGATCCGGCCCCGGCCCGCCGCCGCGCACCCGTCGCTCGGCCGCCGACAGCAGTTGCTCCCACAGCGTCGGAACGGAGCTCCACACGGTGATCCGGGTCCGCTCCGCGTAGGCGAGCAGCAGTTCGGGATCGCGCAGCAGCTCCCTGGGCACGGTCACCACGGTGCCGCCGACCAGCAGCGGCGCGAGGAGCTGGCGCACCGAGGCGTCGAAGCAGGGGGACGCGGTCTGCGCCAGCCGGTCGTCGGAGGTGTAACCGAAGGTGCCGATGGCCCAGTCCAGGTAGTTCTCCATCGACCGGTGGGTGATCGGCACTGCCTTGGGGCGGCCCGTGGAGCCCGAGGTGAAGATGACATAGGCGATCGCCTCGGGGTCATGGGCGGTCGCGGGCGGGGGTGTGTCCGCCGTGGCGTCCGGCGGGCCGTCGACCGGCACCGCCCGCACTCCGTCGAAGGCCCGGGCGGCGGTCAGGGTCGGTGCATGGCACACCACCGTGGAGACCTCCGCGCGCCGCAGCTGGTCCGCCAGCCGGGTGGGCGGGTGGGACGGGTCCAGCGGGACCCAGCCGGCCCCGGCGCGCAGAATGCCGACCACGCCGACCACGGTGTCCGGGCCGGGTTCGGTGAGCAGCCCGACCAGTGCCCCGGGCCGCACCCCGGCGGCGCGCAACCGCGCGGCCAGCAGAGCGGAGGCGCGGTCCAGCTCCGCGTAGCCGAGCGCCGTGCCATCGGCGGACACGGCGGTCGCCCCGGGCGTGGCGCGGAACTGCCGGAGCAGCCGATCGACCACGCCGGACGACCGGGAAGGTACGGGGGTGGTGAGGGCGGCGGCCAGTTCGGCGCGGAACTCCTGGTCCAGTCGGGCCACCGTCTCCGGTCGGAACAGCGGCAGCGGGAAGTTCCAGGACAGTCGCAGCACGGGCCCGTCCGCCCAGCACAGCAGGCTGAGCCGGGTCGCGGCCGAGCCGGTGCCGGCCGCCTCGGCCCGTACCTCCACCGGGCAGTCGGCGGCGAGCCGGGCGGGGAAGCGGGCGAAGCTGAAGCCCGCCGGGCTCACCGTACGGGGACCACCGCCGCCGGGCAGCAGCGCGGCCAGGTCCAGGCTGCTCACGTCCGAGTGCCGCTCGCTCTCCAGCCAGCTGCCGCGCAGCCGTTGAGCGAGGGCGAGGACCGGTTCCTCGGGGGCCGTCTCGCAGAGCAGCGGAAGGGTGTCGGCGAGCGGGGCCACCAGCCGGTCCAACCCGGGGAAGCGCCCCTCCCGCCGGGCCCGGGCCACATTGACCGCGATGTCCGGGCGGCCCGTCCAGCGGGCGAGGCAGCGCACATATCCGGCCAGCAGCAGATGGAAGAGCGACACCTCGTGCTCGGCGGCCAGCCGCTCCAGGGCGGCGGTGAGGGGCGCGTCGAGCACGCCGTAATGCTGGACCAGCGGGCCCGACGGAGGCCCGTCCGGATCGCCGTCACAGGGCAGCCGCAGCGGTTCCGGCGCCCTCGCCGCCAGCCGCTGGGACCAGTAGCGGCGGTCCGCCTCCGGTGCGGTGCCGCCGGACCCCCTGCCCTCGGCGGCCACGTACGCGGCGAAGCCCGGCCCGCTCGGCGCCGGGGTCGGGTGCTCGCCCCGCGCCAGCAGGGTGTAGGTCTCCCACACCTCCTCGGCCAGCAGATTCAGGCTGTAGCCGTCGGCCGCCGTGTGGTGCGCGACCAAGAGCAGCCGAGCCAGGTCGGCGTCCTGGCGGAGCAGCAGGGCGCGTACCGGCGGCTCCGCGCTCAGGTCGAAGGGCCGGTTGCACAGGGCCGTCTCCAGCTCGGCCACCTCCCCGGCCCCGCAGGCGCGGACCTCGTACCAGGTCGGCAGCGGTGCGGCCGGTGCCGGGTACTGCACCGGCCCGTTCCCTGAGTCCTCGATCCGCAGCCGCAGCATGGGGTGCCGTTCGGCCAGTACGGCCAGGGCCCGGCCGAGCAGCTCGGTGTCCAGGGGACCTTGGACGGTCATGCGCAGATGGCCCCGGGCCGGGAGGTCCGGATACAGCCGGCTGCTGGTGTGCAGGGCGAGTTGTACGGGGGTGAGGGCG
The DNA here is from genome assembly GCF_040644755.1 of Streptomyces sp. NPDC046887. Classification (NCBI taxonomy): domain Bacteria; kingdom Bacillati; phylum Actinomycetota; class Actinomycetes; order Kitasatosporales; family Streptomycetaceae; genus Streptomyces; species Streptomyces sp. NPDC046887. The sequence goes on along the minus strand of NZ_JBEYXH010000028.1, from coordinate 63,512 downwards.
AAGGGGGCGGTCGGTTCAGCGGCCTCCAGGGACGCCCGGGGCTGCTGGGAGGCGGGCTCCGCGTCCAGGTGGACGGCCAGTTCGCGGACCGTCCGGTATTCGAAGAAGAGGGTGGTGGGCAGGGTCCGCCCGGCCCGGCGTTCGAGCCGCTTGACGAGGTCGACCGCGCCCAGCGAGTCCAGCCCCAGCGAGAGGAACGGCGCGTCGTCATCGATGGCGTGGACCGGTACGCCCAGGGACTCGGCCAGCAGTTCCCGCAGCAGCGCGGCGGTGCCGGAGGTGGCCACCGGTCCCGTGGACCTGTGCGGCGCGGGGCGCGAGGGCGGTCGGGTGTCTCGTACGCGTACCGGGCCCTCCACCGTCCGGTCGGCGAGCAGCAGTTGGGCCAGGTCCCTACCGCAGGCGTCCCGGAGCGCCGCCAGGGCCGGAGCGGTCGCCAGCGGACGGCCTCCGGCACCGGGCAGGGTGTCGGCCGTGAACCCGGCGGCCAGGCCGGTCCCGGCGAACGGCCCGAGGTTCAGCGACAACCAGGGCCGTCCGGCCTGCCGTTCGGCGGCGGCGAACGCGTCCAGGAAGGCGTTGGCCGCCGCGTAGGAGCCCAGCCCTCCCGCCAAGCCCGGCAACACCGAGGAGACCGAGGAGAAGGCCACGCACAGCCCGGGGTCCCGGCCCTGCCGCTGGAGCGCCTCGGAGAGCAGCAGGGTGCCCAGGGTCTTGGCCCCGAACGCCTCCACCGTCTCCTCCGGCTTGGTCCCGCGCAGGCTTCCGGGATGGACGGTTCCGGCCGCGTGGAAGACGGCGTCGGGGGTGGCGGGCAGGGCGGCGACCAGCGCTTCGACGTCATCGCGGGAGGTGAGATCGGCCCGGTGGTAGTGGGCGTCGGCGCCCAGCGCGGAGAGCTCTTCCAGGAGGCCCGCCGGAGGCTGCGGGGAGCGGCCGGTGAGCCGGAGCACCGGCCGGCCGCGTCCGGCGAGCTCCCGGGCCAGGGCCGAGCCGAGGCCGCCGCCACCGCCGGTGATCAGAAAGGTGCCATCGGCGGGCAGCCGACCCCGGACGGCGGGCAGGCCCACCCCCTGCGGTGCGACCGTCCGCAGCAGCCGCTGCCCACCGCGCCAGGCGGCCACCACCCCCTCCGTCTGCCGCCCCACCACCTCGGCGAGCACGGCCCGCAGCCGCTCCTCGGTGTCATCGAGGGAGCAGAGGTCGAGCCAGTCGCCCACCACTCCCGGGGACTCCGTCGGCACGGCCAGAGTCAGCCCGCCCAGCACCGACTGCGTCGGCTCCGGTCGCTCGGGGCCGTGCCCGGTGGTGTGCGCGTCCTCGGTCACCACCAGCAGCCGGTCGGCCTTGGACAGGTCGAGCAGGGCAAGGGCCTCCTGGAAGGCCGTGACCAACTCACGCTGGATGCCTACGACGTCCGCCGCCGTTGCGGGAGTGGCGGGGCCTGCCAGGAGCAGCACGGTCGCCGGGCGCGCGTCCGGGGCCGTGCTCGTCGGTATGCCGCGTTCTGCGAGCTGCCGCGTGAGCGTGTACACCGCCGCCGAGTCCGGGCCGGTCACCAGCACCGGCGCCGTATCGCCGGACGGCGGCGGAGGCGGCGGCGTCGGCTGCCAGACGACACGGTGCAGCAAGCGGGTCTCTTCGGGCCAGTGGCGGCGTCGCTGGTAGGGGTACGGAGGCAGCGGCACCCGCCGCCGCCCCGTGTTCCGTACCGGCCGGTCCAGGTGCGCCCCGCGTGCCCACAGCCGCGCCACCGTCTCCAGCAACTCACCGGCCCCACCCGCGACCTCGTCCCGGGGAGGCCCGGCCGGTGCGGAGGGCGCGGAGAGTGCGAGGACGTCCCGGCCCGCCCGCTCACCGGCGGCCGCCGCCCGGATATGACCGGTGAGGCTCTGCTGCGGGCCGACCTCCACGAAAGTGTCATAACCCTCGGCCAGCAGCCGTGCCACGGCCCGCCCGAACAGCACCGGGCGCAGCGCGTGCTCGCGCAAATGGTCCGGGTCCAGGGGTGGTTGCCACTCGGCGGTGAGGGTGCTCAGCAGGGGGATGGCCGGGGCCGAGACGGTCAGGGCGCGTGCCGCCTCGGCCAGGACCGGGGCGATCGGCTCCATCAGCGGAGAGTGGAACGCCCGGGTCACCCCCAGGGGCCGTACGGTCGCCCCGGCTGCGGTGAGCCGGGTCGCCGCCCGCTCGACCGCCTCAGCGTCGCCGGAGAGCACCAGTGCGCCGGGGCCGTTGTACGCGGCCACCGCGAGTGCGTCGGGGGCCGCCGCCAGCAGGGCCGCCACCTGCTCCTCGTCGGCCCCGCGCACCGCCGCCATCGCGCCCGGCGGGGTCGCCGTCCCCATCAGCCGTCCGCGTTCGGCCGCGAAGGTCAGGGCGTCGGCGAAGGTGAGCGCCCCTCCGGCGCAGGCGGCCGTCAGCTCACCGACACTGTGCCCGAGCAGCGCGTCGGGCCGCACCCCCCAGTCCGCCAACTGCCGTGCCACCGCGACCCCATGGGCCACCAGCAGCGGTTGGGCCACCTCGGTCGCGGCCAGCGCCCGTGCGTTCGCCCCCGGGTCGGTGCACCACTCCCTCAACTCCCGTCCGTGCACCGGGCCGACCCGGGCGGAGGCCTCGTCCAGGGTGGCGCGGTACACCGGTGCCGTCTCATACAGCGCACGGCCCTGGCCCGGTCGCGGCGCACCCTGGCCGGGGAAGACGAAGACGGTACGGGGCCGGTGCCCCACGGTCGCCCGGACCGCCCCGGAACCGGCGGCCAGGCGGTCGCGCAGCTCGCCCGGGTCGGCGACGAGGGCGAGCCGGTGGTCCCCCTCGTCCCGGGCCATGGCCACCGCCCGGCACACCTCGGCCTCGTCCAGCTCGGGGTGTTCGCGAAGGTGGTCGAGTATGCGGGAGGCCCAGGCGTCCAGACCGGCGGGGGTGCGCGCCGAGAGCGTCAGCAGCCGTGGGGCCGAGGGCCGTTCGCCGTTCTGGTCCGGTCCGTCCGCCAGCGGCGCCTGCTCCAGCACCGCGTGGGCGTTGGTGCCGCCGAAGCCGAAGGCGTTGACCCCGGCCCTGCGGGGGCCGTTCGACGACGGCCAGGCGGTCGCCTCGGTGACCAGGGCGAACCCGGACCGCTCGACGGCGGGGGAGGGCGGCGAGGAGTGCAGCGAGGCGGGCAGCCGGCCGTGCCCGAGCGCCAGCACCACCTTCACCAGGGAGGGCAGCGCGGCCGCGTTGAGCAGATGCCCGAGGTTGGTCTTCACCGAGCCGAGCAGCCGTGGCCGGCCGTCCGCGCGGGCGGGGAAGGCATGGGCCAGGGAGCGCAGTTCGACCGGATCGCCGACGGCGGTGCCCGTGCCATGGGCCTCGACATAGCTCACGGAGGCCGGGTCGACCCCGCAGTCCCGGTACGCGCGGGCGATCACCTCGCGCTGCCGCAGCGGGTTGGGCGCCATCAGGCTCAGGCTCGTACCGTCGTTGTTGACCGCCGTGCCGCGTACGACGGCGAGCACCTGGTCGCCGTCCCGGCGGGCGTCCTCCAGCCGCCGCAGCACCAGGGCCGCGCCGCCCTCGCCGGGGACGAACCCGTCGCCCGCCGTGCTGAACGCCCGGCTGCGCCCGGTGGGCGACAGCGCCTGCGCGGCCTCCAGGGCCTGGTAGCCGTCCGGAGTGAGATGCAGATTGACCCCGCCGACGACGGCGATGTCGCACTCGCCCTCCGCCAGGCTGCGCCGAGCCAGATGCAGCGCGACCAGCCCCGACGAGCAGGCGGTGTCCACGGCGAGCGCCGGGCCGTCCAGGTCCAGGCACTGCGAGACCCGGGCGGCGATCAGGTTGGGGAGGTTGCCGGTCAACGTGGTCGCGGACGGCGGCGCGGCGGGGGCGGTCCCGGCGAGGATCTGCCGGTAGCCGCTGTCCCCGACGGCGGCGAACACCCCGATCCGCAGACCGCGTCGGCGGGGCCCGGCGTAACCGGCCCGTTCCAGGGCCTCATGGGCGAGTTCCAGGAAGATCCGGGCCTGCGGGTCCAGGGTGCGGGCCTCCTCGTCGCCGATGCCGAAGTGCTCCGCGTCAAAGGCGGCCGGGTCGGACAGGAAGGCGCCCCACCGCCCGGCGGACGGGGCTGCCGCCGCCTCGGTGCCCCAGCGGTCCGGCCGTACCTCGGTGACCTGGTCGCGGCCGGTCTCCAGCAGCTCCCAGAACTCCTCCGGAGTGGACGCGCCGGGGAAGCGGCAGGCCATCGCGACCACCGCCGCCCCCTCCTGGGAGGGCGCCGATACCCTGACCGCCGGGGCCGAGGCCCCATCCGTCGCGTTCAGCAGCTGGTCGGTCAGCGCGGCCACGGTGTCATGGCGCATCAGGGCAGGGCCCAGGGTGATCCCCAGCGCCTCCTCCAGTCCGGCCAGGACCTCCATCGCCTTCAGCGAGGTGCCCCCCAGGGCGGCGAAAGCGTCCCGGTCGCCGAACGACGCCTCGGGCAGCCCCAGCACCCGGGCCCAGACCCCGCGCACCAGCTGCCGGACCTCGGCGCGTGAGCGGGGCGGCGGGGCGACCGCCGGGGGAACGGCGGCGACCGCCGGGGCTCCGGAGGAGGCGGTGGGCCGGTAGCGGCCCTCCTCGAAGCGGGTGCGCATACGCTGCCGCTGCACCTTGCCGCTGGTGGTCCGGGGGAAGGCCGAGGGCGGCAGCGCCAGCACCCGTACGTCGTCGTGGGCCAGCGCGCTCCGCACCCGCCGCGCGACCTGGTCCAGGACCTCGGACGCGTCACCCGGGGGCCGGGCCCAGGGGACGAAGACCACCACCCGCTCACCGCCCGTCACCGGGTCCGTGGAGCCGACCACCACCGGGTGTCCCGGCGGCAGCCCGGGGGTCGCCGCCGCGACCTCCTCCATGTCCGGGGCGTGGAAGGTGCGGCCGTTGAGGAAGAGGACGTCCTTGTGCCGACCGGTGACACAGAGCCGCCCATCCCGCAGAAAGCCCAGGTCCCCGGTGCGCAACCATCGCCCGGTGCCGCCGGGGCCGTCCCAGCCACCAGCGCCGCCCGAGTCGTCGGCCACCTCACTGAAGGCCAGCGCCGTCGCCTCCGGGAGTCCGTGGTAGCCGCGGGCGAGCTGCGGGCCGCTCACCTCGATATGCCCCACCCGCCGGTCGCCCAGCAACCGCCCGGCGCCGTCCGTGATCCGGACCGAGCAGCCCGGCACCGGCGGGCCGACGTCCATCACCTCCACCGCGTCCCCGCCCGCCGCGCGTTCCACGGCCACGCCCCGGCTGAGGGCCGACCGCTCCAGGATCACCGGCACGGCCGTCTCGCCCGGCGGAGGGAAGGTGACGGCGAGGGTCGCCTCGGCCAGGCCGTAGACGGGTGTCGCCGCCCGCGGGTCCAGCCCGGCCGGGCGCAGCTTGGCGGCGAAGTCCCGCCATACCGTCGCGGAGATCGGCTCGGCGCCCACCAGGATCAGCCGCACCGCGCCGAGGTCCAGCCCGGCCAGCACCTCGTCCGGGACGCGGCGGACGGCCAGCGCCAGCGCGAAGTTGGCGGCCGACAGCACGGTGGCCTGGTGCCGGGCGGCGGTCTCGAACCACCGGGACGGGTTCTTGGCGAACGACAGCGGGCCGATCCTCACCTGCTTGGACCGGGCGGCCAGCGGTGCCAGATGGGTGCCGATCAGCCCCATATCGTGGAAGTAGGGCATCCAGCTGACCAGGACGTCCTGCTCCGTGAGGGCCGAGGCGGCGACGATCTGGCGCAGATTGGCCACCACCGCGGCATGCGTCAGCTCCACCCCCTTGGGCGCGCCGGTGCTGCCGGAGGAGAACTGGAGGAAGGCCAGGTCCTCGGGGGCCGGTACGGCGGGGGCGGCGGGTACGGGGCACTCCCGCAGCGTCTCCAGCCGCAGGACCCGCACCGGGCCGGGCAGTTCGGCGGCCAGCGGCGCGCAGCCCGCGTCCACCAGGACGGGCGGGCGGCCCAGATGCTCCCACACCGGGCCGACCCGCCGCGCGTCAGGCGCGAGTGGCACCGGCACCAGCCCGGCCGCCAGCGCACCCCAGAACATCGGCTGGAAGTCCTCGCCCCGGTCTGCCAGCAGCGGCAGACAGGTGCCGGGGGCGACCCCGGCCGCGCGCAGACCGCCCGCGACGCGCAGGGACACCTGGAGGAGCTCCCGGAAGGTGACGGCCCTCTCGGTGCCGTCCCCGCGGACATGGACGAGGACTTGCCCGGGGGACTCGTCCGCCGCGATCAGCAGGACGTCCAGGAGCGTTGCAGGAGCCATGGGTCCGTTCGTTCGTGCTCTGGTGGATCGTGTGCGGGTGAATCGTTCATGCGGCGTCGCATGGGCGCCGCGCGGCGGGCCTTCGGTAAGGAGGAGGGCGCAGGCCGGCGCCGCGTTCCCTCGTTCACGGTGCGCCCGGCCCCTCAGTGCGCCGGGCGGGTGCGACCGGCGCGTACCCCGGAGGGGCGCACCTCCCGTGCCAGCGCGGCGATCTGCTCCGGGCCCACCCGGCAGCAGCCGCCCACCAGCCGGGCCCCGGCCCGCCGCCACTGGGCGAGCCGGTCGGCCGAGAAGGTCGCCGGACCGCGCCAGGCGCCCGCCCCGGCGTCCCAGCGCTCACCGCTGTTGGGGTACGCCACCACCGGTTTGCCGGTCACCCGCGCGGCCACCGACACCGCCCGGGCCACCTCCTCCGGGCGGCAGCAGTTGACGCCCACGGCGACGATCTCCTCCGCGTCCGCCGCGACCGCGAACGCCTCCTCCAGCGGCTGGCCCGCCCGGGTCCGGCCGCCCTCCACGCTGTACGACAGCCAGGCCGGCACCCCCAGTCCCCGTACCGCCCGGACCAGGGCGCGGCCCTCGTCGGCGTCCGGCACCGTCTCCAGGGCCAGCGCGTCGGGCCGGGCGGCCGCCAGCACCTCCAGCCGCGGCCGGTGGAACCGTTCCAACTCCCGTACCGACAGGCCGTACTGCCCCCGGTACTCCGAGCCGTCGGCGAGCATCGCCCCGTACGGGCCGGCCGAGGCGGCCACCCACAGCGCCCGGCCGGGGGTGCGCGCCTCCGCCCGCCGGGCCGCCTCCCGGGCCAGCTCCACGCTCCGCACCAGCAGCGCGGCCGCCCGGTCGGGGCCGATGCCGCGGCGGGCGAACCCCTCGAAGGACGCCTGGTAGCTCGCGGTGATCACGGTGCCGGCACCCGCCTCGAAGTACGCCTGGTGCGCCGCGACCACCGCCTCGGGGTCGTCACCGAGCAGCTGGGCCGACCACAGCGCGCCGCCCAGTTGGTGTCCGGTGGTCTCCAGCTGGTGGGCGAGGCCGCCGTCCAGGACGAGCGGAGGGCCGGAGGAGGTGAGCACCTCGCTGAACGACGGCCCGGGAGCGCTGATCATGCCAGGCAAGCTAGTCGAAGCCGGGCCTCGGCGCAGGAGTCGGAACCGTATCGAGACCGATCGGTTCCGATCCGGACCGGTCGCCGCGGACCGACGGCTGATTGGGCCGGCGATCACCGGGTAGCGGGACAGCGGTGCCGGACGAGCGGCGCCCGACGAGCGGCCCGGGTGGCCGCCCGCCCCCGGAAGGAGACCCGCCGTGCTGATGGCGCACCCCGCCGTACTGGACAACCTGGTCGAGGAGTACGCCACGCTGGTGGCCCTGCACGCCGAGGAGGGCGGGCCGGAGGTCCGGGCGCGGATGGACGAGCTGGCCCGCACCTTGTGCACCGCCACCGGCACCGCCGACATCGACACCGCCCTGGTGGCGGCCCGCCACCGGCTCCCGGGCGCCCGCCCCGAGGACGACTCGCTGCTGGTGGCCTGAGCGCCCCCCGCTCTCGCTCCGCCCCCCGGCATTCTCCTCCGCCCGGCCGGGTCAGCCCGGCGGGCAGCGGTCCCGCAGGGCGGCCGGCGCGGGCCACGGCGAGCCGGCGGGGAGGACCCGGCCGGTACGGGCGTCGCGGGCCGGCCGTCCGCCGTGGAGTACGCCATGGGCGGCCGCGCCCCCGGCCGGGTGGGCCGATCCAGGGCACCCGCCCGTACGAGGCGCCCGGGACCGGCACCAAGCCCAAGGCAGCTGTCCCTCACCGGGCCCGGGCCGCCGGGCCGTTGAGGGCGGAGGCCAGCTGGGCGCGGGAGCGGACGTCCAGCTTCTGGTAGATCCGGGTCAGCCGGGCCTCGACGGTCTTCACGCTGACATACAGCCGGGCCGCCGCCTCCTGGTTGCTGGCGCCCGCGCCCACCAGCCGGGCCAGCCGCAGTTCCGCGTCGGTGAGCGCGGCCAGCGCACCGCCGCACGCGGGCTCCAGGGCGGTGGGGCCGTCCGCCGGGGCCGGGCGGTCCGCGGTGAGCCCCAACCAGGGCGCGGCACCGGCCCGTTCGAAGACCGCGGCCGCCGCCTGGAGGGCCGAGGCCGCCGCGGATCTGCGGCGCCGACGGCGCTCCACCCGGGCCAGCGCCACCAGGCACCGCCCCTGCTCCAGCGCCAGCCCGTGCCCGGCGAACCGCTCGGCGGTCTCCACCAGCAGCTCCGCCGCCTCGTCCGGCCGGCCGCCCGCCGCCAGGCAGAGCGCGTACACCCGGTCGTAGCCCAGCAGCACCGTGGCCCGGCCCAGCCGCTCGGCCACCGGGCCCACATCGGCCAGCAGTGCCCGGGCCTCGTCCGGCGCGTCCGCCGCGAGCAGCGCCTCGGCCAGCTCCTCCTGCCAGCGCAGCATCGCCGGGTCCACGGTCGACCGCACCCAGGTGTCGTCCCGCACCCGGCGCAGGGTCTCCAGCGCGGCCGCCACCTCGCCGGTGAGCAGCTGCACCCGGCCCAGGGCGTACAGGGCGCGGGACAGGAACACCTGGTCGCCCTCCTCCTCGGAGGCCCGCACACTGCGCCGGGCGTAGCCGGCCGCCCGGGCGAAGGAGCCGCCCGCGGTCTCGGCCACCGCCAGCGCGTACCAGGCCGGGCCGGGGGAGAGGCCGGCCTCCAGGGTCAGCGCCAGGCACCGCCCGGCGTGCGCCAGCGCGGCGGCGCACTGGCCGCCCCGGGCCTCCACCTCCACCAGGGTGCGCAGCAGGTCGATGGCGTCCTCGGTCGATCCGCGCCGCTCGACCAGCGGCAGCAGCGCGTACGACTGGTCGCGGGCCGCACCGAGCCGGTCGTCGAAGAGGGCGTGCCGGATGGTGAGGAGCTGGGCGGCGTTGCGCACCCCGAGCGGCCGGTCGGTCATCTCCAGCGCCCGGGCCTGGGCGAGGGTGTCCTCGGCGCCGGGGGAGCCCAGGATCCGGTCCATCCGGGCCTGGTGGGTGAGCGCCTGGGCGGCGGTGTGCCGGTCGCCGACCGAGGCGGCCAGCACGGCCGACTCCACCGCGGCCGAGCGGGAGCGCACCGGGTCGGCGTCCGCCAGCACGTACTTGACCGCCAGCCGCAGCAGGACCGCCGCCCGCAGCCCGGGCTCGTCCTCGGAGTCCTCCATGGCGTGCACATACATCTCGTCCAGGTCGGTCAGCCCCTGGCCCGCGGTGTCCAGCACGGCGAGCCGGGCGCGGACCCGGTCGGCGGGGGCCGCGTCCCGGGCGAGGAGTTCGGCGGCGGCCCGCAGCGCCAGATCCGCGCGGGCCGCGCGGGCCGCCTCCTCGGCTGCCTCGACCAGCCGGCCGATGCGCCGCCCGGGCAGCGCGGCCGGGGTGGACTCGGCGGCCAGCAGGGCGAGTTCCGCGGCGAGCGCGCCCTGCCCGCGGCCCCGGGCCCGGTCGGCGGCGCCGGCCACCTCGGCGGCCAGCTCCTCGTCGGGGGCGTCGGCGGCCAGCGCCCGGTGGCGGACCTCCTCCACCGGGTCGTCCGCGATCCGGGCCAGCGCGGCGTGCCCGGCGCTCCGCTCGGTCCAGCAGGTGTCCCGTACCAGGGTGGAGGGGAGCAGCCCGGCGGTGAAGGCGACCGTGCCGTCCTCGGCGAGCGCCACCAGCCCGGCCCGTTCGGCCGCCGCCAGCTCGGCCTCGGCGGCGGGGCGGCCGGCCCGGCGCAGCAGCGCGGCGGTGGGGCGCAGCGCGAGGGCGGCCAGCAGCAGGGTGGCCCGGACCTCGGGGGAGGCGGGGGCGAGCATCCGCCGGGCGGCGTCCCGGGCCCGCCCGGACAGCGGCAGCGCCTCGGCGTGGTGGACCGGCCCGGGGGCGTCGGCCAGCGAGCGGCCGACGGCCAGGGCGAGCCGCGGGTTGCCGCCGCTGGTGCGGTGGATCCGGCCGGCCAGCCGGGCCGGCAGCCCGTGCCGTACCAGCAGCTCGGCCAGTTCGTCGGCTTGGAGCGGCCCCACCAGCAGGACGTCCGCCTCGGCGGCCACCCAGAGCGGCAGCGGGGCGGTGGTGTCCTCCCGCTGGGGTGCCGGGGTCTCCACGGCGAGGACCCGCAGGGTGTCCGGCGCCAGATGGAGGGCGAACCGCAGCAGGTCGGCGCTCTCGGCGTCCACCCGCTGGGTGTCGTCCACCACCAGTAGCACCGGGGCCCGCTCGGCGAGCGCCCGCAGTACCCCGGCGAGCGCCAGGCGCAGCGCCATCGGGTCGAGCGGGGCGCCCTCGGGGGCGGTGGCCTCACGGCAGAGCACCGCCACCGCCTGGCGCTGGGGGCCCGGAAGCCCGTCCAGGGCGTGGCCGGGCACGGAGGCGATCAGGGCGGCGGCGGCCGCGCCGGTGAGATGGCGGTCGGCGGGCTGGGGCGCCAGCCAGACCACGGCCTCGCCGCGGGCCTCGGCCCGTGCGGCGGCGGCGTGCGCGACCTCGGTCTTGCCGATGCCCGGCGGCCCGGTGAGCAGGGCCCGGCCGCGGCCGAGCAGCACCCGGTCCAGCCGTCCCAGCAGCTCGGCCCGGCCGACCGGGCCCAGGCCGCCGGGCGGCGCGGGGTCCATCGGCGCGGAAGGATACGGAGCCGATCTCACCTGCGTGCCACCACCCTCCGGCGCGGCGCGGACCCCCTGTCCACGGCCGTCGCGGCCGGATCAGCGCGGGGATGTGCTGGGGAGCGGCCGTTCGAGCCCAGAGAATACGAACGCCCCGGTCCGCGTCCAGGGGTCGTGTCCGGCATATGGACAGCCGGCCCCGGGCACGGCGGCGGGGCGCGCCCCCGGGACTGACCCGGGAACGCGCCCCTGACCTGCGGTGATGTGCTTTCGCTGGGAGATCAGAAGGTCAGACCCCAGGAGTTGATGTAGCCGGTGTCACCCGATGCCGTATCGCGCACCTGGAGCTTCCAGGTGCCGTTGGCGCTCTCGCTGGAGGCGTTGACCGTGTACGAGCCGGTGACGTTGGCGGCCGAGTCGCTGCCGCTGGAGTTCTTCAGCCGGTAGGCGGTGCCGTCCGGGGCCACCAGGTCGACCACCAGGTCGCCGCGGTAGCTGTGCCGGATGTCCACGTCCACCTTGAGCGCGGCGGGGGCGGCGCCGGCGATCCCGCTGACGGTGATCGGCGAGGAGGCCGTGGCGTTGTCCGCGATGGTGACGTCCGCGGTGTTGGTGAAGCTCTTCCCGGCCGGCGGGGTGGTGCCGCCGGTGACCGCGGCGACCGTCTTGGCGGCGTCGGCGATACCGGTGCCGCAGCCGCCGGAGCAGGTGCCCGGCAGCGGACGGGCGTTGTTCTTGATGGCCGTCTCGATCTGGGCCGGGGTCAGGCTCGACTTGGCCGACTTCAGCAGCGCGGCGAGCCCGGCGATGTGCGGGGCGGCCATCGAGGTGCCCTGGTAGGCGGCGTACGACTCCGCGGACTGGGTCTTCTGGCCGGAGTTCAGCGTGGACCAGATGCCGTTCTGCGGGGTCTGCGTGGTGCCGTTGCGGGTCTCCCCGCCGGGCGCCGAGACGTCCACCGCCGAGCCGTAGTTGGAGTAGTAGGCGCGGCCGCCGGAGCGGTTGGTGGAGGCCACCGTGATGACGTTGGCGCAGTTCGCCGGGGTGGAGTTGGCGGCGGTGGTGTTGCTGTTGCCGGCCGCGACGACCACCGTGGTGCCGCGCGAGAAGGCGCCGTCGATGGCGTTCTTGTAGACGCTCGGGCAGGTGGCGCTGCCGCCGCCCAGGCTCATGTTGATGACCTTGGCCGGGTTGGGGTTGGCCGGCACGCCCGGGACGCTGCCGCCCGAGGCCCAGGTGATGGCGTCGGCGATGTCCGAGGAGGAGCCGCCGCACTTGCCGAGCACCCGCACGTGCTGGACCTTCGCCCCGTAGGCGATGCCCGCGACACCCTTGCCGTTGTGGGTGGTCGCGGCGATGGTGCCCGCGACATGGGTGCCGTGCCAGGAGGACGGGCCCGCCTTGGAGTCGGGGTCGCACTCGGCGTCGTAGTCGTTCCAGTCGCCCTCGTCGCGCGGGTCCGCGTCGCGGCCGTTGCCGTCGCGGGCGTCCGCCGAGGAGGAGATGAAGTCGTAGCCGGTGACCGTGTTGGCGCTCAGGTCGCTGTGCGCGGCGATCCCGGTGTCGATCACCGCGACGGTGACCCCGCTGCCGGTGGTGGTGTCCCAGGCGGTCGGCACGTTCATGCCGCCGGTCGCCTCGAACAGGTCCCACTGCTTGGCGTAGTCGGTGTCGTTGGGGGTGACGGCCAGCGGGTAGGCCCGGATGTCGGGCTCCACGGTGGCGACCGACGAGTCGGCCTTGAAGGCGGCCATGACCTCGGCCAGGTCCTTCTTGCCCTCCGCGCCGGCGCCCAGGTCGACCAGGGCGGCGCCGCCGGCGAGCCGGCGCTCGAAGGACAGCTTCTCGCCGGTCTCCTTCGCCTTGGCCGCGGTGTCGCTGCGGGCCGCCTCGTTGGAGGTGGCCTCGGCGGTACGGGCCTTGTAGGTGACGATGACCTTCTCCACGGGCGCGCCGGCCGGCGTGTCCATGGACTGCGAGACGGGGGAGGGGGTGGGGGTGGCCTCCACGGCGAGTGCCACCGAGGAGGTGGCGGCCGTGCCGGCGATCGTGGCGCAGACCGCCGCGATCGCTATGAGTCTCCGTCGTGAACCGTTCAAAGGTGTTGCCCTTTCCAGGAGCCGCCCCGGCGACTCCCGGGGCGGCTGACGGTGCTGGGTCGCGCCGTTGCGAGTGGCGGCGGGGCACGGGACCGCGGAGACACCGTGGGGGTGGCGCTCCGTGGCCCCTGGGCCGGGTGTTGCCCTGTGCGCCGCCGCCGGCGCGGCGGCCCCTTGGGGAAGGGGCCGTACGGCAGTCGGATTACATGCACCTGACATTCAGGTGCACCGGAACCGCCGGTGCGCCAGACAGTAGGGACAGCCAGGCACCCCCCGATACGGGGAAAACCCTTGTCACCCCCGCCACCTGCGATCCCGCCCCTCGCCCCCGGGCCCGCTACCGGCCCGGAGCCCCCGTCTCCGGTACGAATCCGAAGTCCACCGGGACCCGCGGCGGCCCCTCGCGGCGCACTCCCTCCAACACCTCGGCCAGCCGCGGCGGCCACACCGGCTCGCCCGCGTCCGCCAGTTCCCGGGGCGACCACCAGCGCCACCGCAGGATGCCCTCCTCGGCATGGACGCCGGCCGCCTCGGCGAGCGGGTCCCGGCGCGGCCCGTACGCCAGGAAGATGTCCTCGGACTGGCGCACCGGCACCCCGGCCCGGGTGAAGTCGTGCTCCCAGCGGCACAGCGGGGTGCCCTCGCACTCCACCCCGCTCCAGCCGGTCTCCTCGCGCAGTTCGCGCCGGGCCCCCGCGAGCGGGGTCTCGCCCGGGTCGAGCCCGCCGCCGGGCAGCGCCCAGTGGACGCCGACCTCCTCGTTGTCGTACCGGAACAGGAAGACGGACCCGCTGGGGTCCAGGACCGCGACCCGCGCCGCCCGCCGGGGTATCCGTGTGATCATCGGACCAGTCTGCGGGGGCCCGCGCCCGCTACGAGCCCCGGGCTCCCTTGGTCCAGGCCGCACGGCGGGGCCGGGACCGGTGGGGGAGCACCGGTCCCGGCCCCGGGCGCACTCAGTACGCCGTGGCTATACGGTCAGCGGGTTCAGCGGGCCTCCAGGGTGACGTCGTCCACCACGAAGGAGGTCTGCAGCGACTGGTCCTCCACCCCGGTGAACTTCACGGTGACGCTCTGCCCGGCGAACTGCCCCAGGTCGTGCGTCTTCTGGACGTACCCGGTGTTGCTGTCCACGTTGGACAGGCTGGCCAGGGTCTTGCCGCCGGCCGTCACCGTGAAGGTGTCGTAGACGGTGTTCTCGGTCTCGTCGGTGTCGATGTGCACCCAGTAGCTCAGCTTGGCCGAGGTGCAGCCCGCCGGGATGGTCACCGTCTGCGCGGCGCTGTCGGTGCGCGGCGAGCCCCAGCCGTTCAGCCAGGCCATGTACGAGCCGCTGCGCGGCGACTGGCCGGCCTGGTTGGTGATGACCTCGGTCTGGGTCCAGGGCGAGGTGCCGTTCTCGAAGCCGCCGTTGACGATCAGCTGCGCCGGGGTGCAGTTCCCGCCCCCGCCGCCGACGGTCAGCGTGTAGGCGGTGGAGTGGCTGGTGGTGCCCGCCGCCGTCACGGTGAGGGTGTACGTACCGGGCGCGGTCGAGGCGCCGACCTGCACCGACAGGGTGGCCGAGGCGCCGGTGGTCACCGAGGTGGGGCTCACCGTGGCGGTCACCCCGGCGGGCGCCCCGGAGACCGAGAGGTTCACGGTCTGCGCGGCACCGCTGAGCGTGGCGGTGTTCACCGTGGCGGTGGTGGAGCCGCCCGGGTTGGCACTGCCGGCCGCCGGGTTGAGCGAGACCGAGAAGTCCTGGGCCGGGGTGTCGCTGCCGACCGCCTGCTTCCAGATCGCGTAGGCCACCCCGTCCGCACTGCGGTCCAGCACGGTGGCGTTGATGTTGCTGGAGGTGTCACAGGAGCTGTGGTAGCAGGAGTCGTACGCGGCGTTCGCCGTGCCGCCCCACTTGGACGCCTGCGCCGAGGTCTTGCGGGCGCTGGCGCCGGCCGCGTAGCCGGAGGTGGCGATGCCCGCCTGCTGGAAGGAGTAGTCGTCGCTGCGGCCCTGGCCCTCGGTGTTCTCCTCGGGCGCCAGGTTCAGCGAGGTCCAGTACGCCTTCAGCGGGGCGGCGGCGGTGGAGTTGACGTTGTTGATGAAGTAGCCGCCGTTGGTCGAGCCGACCATGTCGAAGTTGTAGTACGCCTTGATGGCCGAGCGCTGGGCGCTGCTGAGCTGGCCGACGTAGAACTTCGAGCCGTTCAGGCCCTGCTCCTCGTCGGTCCACCAGGCGAACCGGACGTGCTTGGTCATGGTCGGGTTCTTCTGCGCCAGCACCAGCGCGGTCTCCAGCAGGGTGGCCGAGCCGGAGCCGTTGTCGTTGATGCCGGGGCCGGCCGCGACGCCGTCCAGATGGGCGCCGAACATGATCGTCTGGTCACTCGGGCCGCCCGGCCAGTCGGCGATCAGGTTGTTGGACGGGTAGCGGCAGCTGGTGCAGTTCTGCTCGCTGACCTGGAAGCCGGCCGCCTGGAGCTTGCCCTTCACATACGCCAGCGACTGGGTGTAACCGGCGCTGCCGGCCCGGCGGTTGCCGCCGTTGTTGGTGGCGATGGTCTGGAACTGCGACAGATGCGCCCGGACGTTGGCCACGTCGATGTTGGGCGGGTCGGTGCCCGGCTGGGTGCCGCCCACGTTCAGCGTGTAGTCCACGGTGTGCGACAGGGTGCCGCCCTGGCCCTTGACCACCACGGTGGCGGAGCCCGGCGCGGCGTTGGCCGAGGCGGTCAGCGTCAACGTGGACGACTGCCCGGACTGCACGGTGGCCGGGTTGAAGGCGGCGGTGACCCCGGACGGCAGCCCGGAGGCGGTCAGGGTGATCTGCTGGGCCTGCCCGGTGGTGGTGGAGGTGGCCACCGTGGTGGAGACCGAACCGCCCTGCTGGACGGTCCCGGCGGACGGGTTCAGCGCCAGCGAGAAGTCGTTCTGGCCGGACGGGGTGCAGGTCGGGTCACCGGACTGCGCGGGCACGCTGATCGCGTCCCAGGCCGCCTTGGTCCTGGTGAACAGCCCGCAGGTGGCGTCCAGGTTCTTGGCCGAGGTGAGGGTCGCCGTGCGGTACTTCTTGTACGACATGCTGCTGGTCTTCAGCAGCATCCCCCCGTAGAAGACCTTGCCGGCGTTCTGGATGCCCACGCCGGTCAGCGTGCTGTTGTTGCAGGTGGAGCTGTTGGGCTTGCCGCCGCCGGGGCTGGTCCCCTCGGCGAGCAGATAGAACCAGTGGTTGAGCGGACCGGCCGCCGCGTGCACCTCGGTGTTCGGTATCGAGGAGCTGTAGCAGGCCGGGTCGTTGTTGACCGCCGGCGGGTTGTACATGTTGCGGATCGGCCCCCGGCCCTGGAGGTCGATCACCTCGCCGACCGTGTAGTCGGGGGTGTCGTAGGGCGAGGGCTGGTTGATGTACGCTTCGGCGAGCGCGCCGAAGATGTCTCCGGTGCCCTCGCCGAGCCCGGACTCCTGGCCGCTGGTGCCGCCGGGGGTGTTGGTGTCGATCGCGTGCCCGTACTCATGGGCCACCACGTCCACACCGGCGATCCACTGGTTGCGGCTGTTGCGGCCGATGGTGACCTGGCTGCCGTCCCAGTAGGCGTTCAGCTCGTTCAGCCCGACCTTGGCGGGGAAGGAGCGGCCGCTGCCGTTCACCCCGTTGCGGCCCAGCCAGTTCTTCAGCATGTCCCACTGCTTCTGGGCCGCGAACATCAGGTCCGTGCAGCCGGTCTCCTTGGAGGTGGCCTGCCCGGTGCCCCAGGAGTCGGTGGACTTGGTGAAGACCTGGCCCGTGCTGTAGTCCGCGCAGCTCAGCCCCGTCCGGTTGGGGTCCCGCAGCGAGTACGAGGAGCCGGCGGCGGTGGTGTCGATGGTCAGCGGGTTGGGCCCGTTCCACTGGCTGTTGCCGCTGCCGGCCACCACCTCGTCATGGGTGTCCAGCACCTTGCCGGTGCGGGCGTCCACGAAGACATGCAGCCGGCTGGGGGCCTTGGCGGTACGGCCGGTGAGCACCGTCTCCCAGGCCAGCGCCTGCCGCCCGTCGGTGATCTTGACGACCAGCCGGTGGCTGTCGACCTTGTCGACCCTGGCCAGCCTGGACCGGGACACCGTCTCGGCCCGGGCGGCGGTGACGGACGGCTCGGTGGCCACGTCCACCGCCTTGGCGGAGGCGGCCTGCACGGCGCGGACCTCGCCCTCGCCGTCGGCCAGCACCACCGTGTCGCCGCCCACCACGGGCAGCCCGCGGTAGCTGCGCTCATAGGCGACCGAGTAGAGGTTTTTCAGCCAGGGGGTCACCTGGCGCCGCTCGTACTGCTCCTGGGGCGCGTTGACCGCCGCGTCGAGGCCGCTGTGGACGGCCCGGTCGGCGGCGGCGACCGCCCGGGCGGCCGGATCTGCGGCCACCGCGGACGTCGGGGAGGCCGCGGCGGCCGGCTGGACGAGCACGCCGGCGAGCCCGGCGGTCAGTGCCAACGCGGCCGCGGCGGCGGTGAGTCTGGAGGGATGCACGTGGTCACTCCATGGGTGGGGGAGCGCGGACAGGCGGTTGCCCGCGGCGCCGAGTATGGGCGTGAACATGCCGCCTCGGCCCCATCCCGGAAGGGCATACGTGCAGGGTTATGGTGCGCGGCGCACCCGGGTGCGTACGCTGCCGCAATGCAGCTGGAATTGAGACATCTGCAGGCGGTCCGCCGGATCGCGGAGTCGGGCAGCCTGACCACCGCGGCGCGGCGCCTCGGCGTCTCCCAGCCCGCCCTCTCCGCCCAGCTCCGCCGCATCGAACGAGCCGTCGGCGGCGAGCTGTTCACCCGCGGACCGCACGGCGTGGAACCCACCGAGCTGGGCCGCTTCGTGCTCGCCAAGGCCCGCCGGGTGCTCAGCGAGATGGACTCCCTCGGCGCCGAGGTGCGCGGCCGCGCCCCCGGCGGGCCGCTCCGGCTCGGCTGCATCCTGCTGGTGCTGGTCGACGGGCTGCTGGACCGCACCGACACCGTGATGGCCGGCCAGGAACTCACCGTGGACGTGGGCGTCTCGGTGACCGCGCTGGTCCGCGCGCTGGCCGCCGGGCAGTACGACGCCGTCCTCTACGGGGAGGTCAACGAGCACCGGGTGGCGCTGCCGGACTGCGCGGACACCCGCACCGTCGTCCCCCGGGAGCCCTTCTGCGTACGGCTCGCCGCCGACCATCCGCTGGCCGTCCGGGACACCGTGGAGCTGGCCGACCTCGCCGGGGAGCAGTGGCTGGCCCTCGCCGAGGACGACGACGGCGGCCCCGAGGCGCTGGTGGAGGCCTGCGCCCGGGCCGGGTTCACCCCCCGGCTGCGCTACCGCACCACCGACCGCCAGCTCGGCCATGAACTGGTCGCCGCCGGGCGCGCGGTCGCCCTCACCCAGCCCACCGCCAGCGCCACCGCCGGCACCGTGCTGCGCCCGCTGGCCAGCACCCCGCTCACCGGCCGGGTCCGCCTCGCCTGGAACCGCTCGACCGTCACCGCGGCCCAGGCCGGACTGCTGCACCGGGCCGCCGCGCTCGCCTATCTGGCCGTGGTGGACACCAACGCCTTCCACCGCGCCTGGTTTAACGAGCATCCCGGGCTCCACCCGGTGCTGGACTGACCGACCCGCCTTCGAGGCCCCGGGCGGCTCAGCGCCCGGCGCCCACGTTCCACGCGCTCCAGGACGGCGCCACCCCGGTGAGCTGGCAGACCACCAGATACAGCGGGATCGGCGGGGTGTACGGGGAGGTGGCCTCCGGGTGGTGGATCAGCCGGGGCCCCCGGTCCGGCACCCGGGCCCCGGGCGCGTAGCAGGAGGGCAGCGGCCAGCGCAGCTCGGCGTCCGAGCCGGCCGGCACCAGGAACCACCACCACTCCGGGTCGGCGAAGACCAGCCCGCGGCCGGACAGCCGGGACAGCACCCGGAACCCGTGCCGGGCCGGTACCCCCACCGCGTCGCAGCCCAGCGGCGTGGGCAGGGGTGAGCGCAGCCGCACCTCGCCGTCCGGCTCCGGGCGGCGAGGTGGCGGTGTGCGGCGGGAGCCTGCTGCCAGCAGGGAGGCCATCGACCTCAGCATGGTTCGGCGAGGTCGTCGTGGGCGAGCTCCGCCCAGACCACCCGGCCCACTCCATGGCGGGCGTCGTACGCGCCCCAGGCGGTACTGACCGCGTCCACCAGCATCAGCCCTCTGCCGCCCTCCTCGGGGGCGGTCCGGCGCAGCTTGGGCCCGGCGGCCGGGCACCCCTCGTCCTGCACCGCTATCCGCAGCTGCTCGCCGCAGTCCCGCAGCTCGCAGACCACCCGGTGGCTCGCGGTGTGCACCACGGCATTGGTGACCAGCTCGGAGACGACCAGCATCACGCCGTCCGAGACGTCCCCGGACACACCCCAGAGCACCAGCCGCTCCTCCACCAGATGGCGGGCGCGGCAGACCGACTCGGCGCCGGCGGGCAGCTCGAAGGAGAAGCGGCGGACATCAGGGGAGGTCGCGACCGGGGACCGCTGGGCCATGAGCTGGGGGGTGAGCGCATTACCAGGTACCACGGTCGACTGTCCTTACGTGGGAAAGCGGCGCCCTGCGCCGTGTCTCCCCCACGGCGGGCGTGGCAGCCGCGTGAACTGGTTCACCAGGCTGGTTCCAACGGAATACTTTGCTCCTGCCGCGGACACTTGGCAAGTGCCACTCTGAAAAGTGCAGAGTGCCGTGTTCTCGATCGTCTTCCCATGGCACACTCATCGAAACAGCGCGTGGGGAGGTCATCAGTGAGCGAGCCGCGGTCCGCCCCCACCGTGGGGCAGGTCGTACTCGGCAAGCGTCTGCAGGAGCTGCGGGAGGCCGCCGGTCTCAGGCGGGAGGAGGCCGCCAGGGTCCTGAGGGTGGCCCCGGCCACCATCCGCCGCATGGAGACCGCGGAGGTCGCGCTGAAGATCCCGTACGTCCAGCTGCTGCTGGCCGCCTACGGGGTGCCCGCCCAGGAGGCGGAGGGCTTCATCCAGCTCGCCGAGGAGGCCAACCGGCCCGGCTGGTGGCAGCGCTTCCACGACGTGCTGCCGAACTGGTTCTCCATGTACGTCAGCCTGGAGGGCGCCGCCTCCGTCATCCGGGCCTACGAGCCCCAGTTCGTCCCCGGACTGCTCCAGACCGAGGAGTACGCCCGGGCCATCCTGCGCGGCGGCGCGGTCGGCCAGATCCGGCACGACGACATCGAGCGCCATGTGGCCCTGCGGATGGAGCGGCAGTCCCTGCTGACCAGGCCCGAGGCCCCCAGGTTCTGGGTGATCATGGACGAGACGGTGCTGCGCCGCCCGGTCGCCGGCGACCCCGCGATCATGCGCGGCCAGATCGACCGCCTCCTTCAGGCGGCCGAGCTGACCAACGTCACCCTCCAGCTCGCCGAGTTCGCCAGCGGGCACCATCCCGGCACCTACGGGCCGTTCGTGCTCTTCCGCTTCGCCGTGCCGGAGCTGCCGGACATGGTCTACAGCGAGTATCTGACCGGGGCGGTCTACCTCGACGCGCCGCCCGAGGTCGCCACCCATCTGGAGGTCATGGACCGGATGGCCGCCCAGGCGGCCACCGCCCACCGGACGAAGGAGATCCTGCGGGACCTCCGCAAGGAGCTGTGAAGCAACCCATGGATCGCATATACAACGGCATGCCCGCCGCCGACCTCGGCGCCGAGGGGTGGCACAAGCCGTGGAGCGGCGGCAACGGCGGCAACTGCGTCGAGGCGATGAAGCTGGCCGACGGCCGGGTGGCGGTCCGCCAGTCCGCCGACCCCGACGGGCCCGCGCTGATCTACAGCCACGGCGAGATCGCCGCCTTCATCCAGGGTGCCAAGTCCGGCCAGGCCGACTTCCTGCTGAACTGATCACCGTACGTATCGACGCATGCGCGGATTCGGGAGCGCTCCCACGCCCGGAGGGTGGCCGGGAAACCCGAGGCAACCCCGGGAAACCCGAGGCAACCCGGGAAACCCGAGGAATCCCGGGAAACCCGAGGACCGCCCCCGGTCGCCGTCCGCCGCCTCCGAACCGCTACCCTCCGTGCCCGCCCGGCCGGACCAGGGTCACCAGGAAGCTCCGTGCCGCACCGGTGTTCCCGGCCGCGTCGATCGTCCGGTACTCCACCCGGTGGGTGCCGTACTCCGGGGTCGCGTCGTCCCAGGGCACCACCCGCGGGGCGCCCAGCTTCCCGTACACCAGCCCGTCGATCTCGGTCCCGCCCGGGGTGAAGCGGAACGGCGCCTCAGCGTCGGTCGGCCAGCCGTAGTACGTGTACCAGCCGTCGCCGTCCACCCGGAACTGGCGCACCACATACCCCTCCCGGTCGTCCCGGGCGGTCAGCGCCATGGTGAACGGCCCGTCGTAGACGTACTCCACCGGCCGCCCGGGCCGCCGCACCGTACGCAGCGGCTTCGACAGCTCATAGGCCGCCGTCGCCGGCCGGGCGTCCACACTCCAGCGCAGCTCCTGCCCGGTGCCCGCGATCCGGGCGGTGAGGGTGTGCGTCCCCTCCCGCAGCCGCAGCCTCGACAGATCCAGATCCCGGTCGTTCGCCCCGGTCGCCACCGGCCGCCCGTCCAGCCGCCAGCGCACCTTCGGCACGCCCCGGACCGGATGGGTGGTCTCCGCGTACACCGTGGACCAGGCGCCGACCGGCCGGTCCGTGGCGGTGTGCGCGGCGAAGGCCGCCGGCTTCTCGGAACGGGGGGTGCGCACCGCCGGGTCCACCGTCCATTCCACCGTGCGGGTCAGCGCCGCCGAGCCGCGGATCGCCGGGTCGCGGACGAACGGCGTCGGGTCGACGACCCGCGCGGTCAGCCGGTGCTCGCCGCCCCGCAGCCCCAGCCGGCGGAGATCGACGGCCCGGGCGCCGTCGTACCGCCGCAGCGGCCTGCCGTCCAGCGACCAGCGCACCTCCAGGGCCCCGCCCTCCGGATGCAGGGTGTCCACCGAGACGGTCCGGTCGGCGCCGATCGGCTCGGCGTTCGGGGTGTGGCCCTGGAGCAGGTCCACCTTGGCGGAGATCGCCTCCACCATCACCTCCCGGCCCACCTGGTCGAAGGGGTAGCCCAAAGTCTTCATGATCGAGTGCCGACTCGGCCGCCACACCCCCTTGGTGGAGTACAGCCCGCCCTCATGGCGCCCGATCACCCCGCCGGACTCGCTCTCCTCGCCCAGCCACCGCCACCACTTGGCCCGGCGCTCCCGCATCTGCGCCTCGGTGAGCACCGTGTGGTGCGCCGAGTCCGGCTCCCCGCCGGTGTACGTCCCACCGGGCACCCCGCGCCCGTAGTAGTCGTACTCGTCGTCCAGACCGCCCAGCGAGTGCCCGATCTCATGCGGGGTGATCAGCGCGGAGAGCGCGTTGCCGCCCGAGGCGGTGGCCCAACTGCCGCCCGCGCCCCCGTAGGTGTCGCTGTTGGCGAGGGCCACGATCTGCCGGTTGGCGGCCGTGGCGCCCGGCACCAGATCGGCGTACGCGGCGGCCGCGCGGCTGTCCACGGTCAGCAGCCGCTGCACGCTGGAGGCGTTGCAACCGCCCCAGAAGGCCATCCCCAGCGGGGTGTTCCGGCGCGGCGCGTCCAGCGAGGGGTCGCAGTCCACCCCCGACTCGGGTGACGCCACCTCCACCGCCCAGACGTTGATGTACGAGCGGTAGGAGGCGAAGGGCTCCACGCTCCACAGCACATTGAGGTGCTTCTCCACATCGGCCCGGAACTCGGGGAGCTGGTCGGCGGTGTAACCGTCCCCGAGGATCACCAGGTTGAACCGCTTGGCGGCCGGCCCGGTGGTCTGCACCGGGACCACCGTGGCCGCCGGATCCACCACCGGGGCGGCGGTGACGGGGGAGCGGGGGCCAGCGCCGACGGCCGGTCCGGCCCCGGTGAGCCCGGCGGTCAGCAGGGCGGCCGCGACGGCCAGCGCGGCGGCCCGGCGCGTACGGCGAGAGGTTCTGCGAGGTGTCATGGGCGGCGAGCGTACGGCCCTTCGCGTATCCCTGAACAGACCCGCTCCGGTCAGTCGGCCACCCTTCCCGGCCCACCAACTCACCCTTTCATCAATGGAGATACCCCAGCCCCGGGTGCTCGGCCAGATAGCCGTCCAGCAGCCGCCGGGCCACCGCCACCGAGTCCACCAGCGGATGCAGGGCGAACGCCCGTACCGCCGCCTCCCGCGACCCGCTCTCGCTCGCGGCCAGCACCTCCCGCTCCACCGCCTTGACCGCCGCCACCAGTCCCACCGCATGGCCGGGCAGCGGGGAGACCGCCAGCGGATGGGCCCCGTCCGCGTCCACCAGGCAGGGCACCTCCACCACCGCGTCCGCGTCCAGTGCCCCGAGCGCGCCCTGGTTCCGCACGTTGAGGATCAGGGTGGCCCGCTCGTCCCGGGCGATCGCCCGCATCAGCGCCAGCGCCACCTTCTCGTAGCCACCGGACTCCAGATCCTCCCCGCCCCGGTCCCCGGCGCCCGCCGCCTCCCGGTTGGCCGCCATATAGGTGGCCTCCCGGTCGGCGAGGGTCCGCCGCCAGGCCCCCAGCGCCGACCCCTCGCCGTACGCGCCCAACTCCTCGTAGAACCCGGCCTGCTGGTCCCGCAGATACGCCCCCCGGGTCCGCTCCGCGCCCCGGTAGGCGGCGACCGCCTCCCGGTTGAAGTAGTAGTAGTGCAGATACTCGTTGGGCACCGCGCCCAGTCCGCGCAGCCACTCGGCGCCGAACAGCCGCCCCTCCTCGACGGTGTTCAGCGCCGCCTCGTCCGCCAGCAGCCCGGGCAGCAGATCCCGCCCGGCCACCCGCACCCCGCGCAGCCAGCCCAGATGGTTCAGGCCCGCGTAGTCGTAGAACGCCCGGTCCGGGTCGGCGCCCAGCGCCCGCGCCACCCGTCGCCCCAGCCCCACCGGCGAGTCGCAGATCCCGATCACCCGCCCGCCCAGCACCCGGGACATCGCCTCGGTCACCAGACCGGCCGGATTGGTGAAGTTGATGACCCAGGCGTCCGGGGCGAGCGCCGCCACCCGCCGGGCGATCGCCGCCGCCACCGGCACCGTGCGCAGCCCGTAGGCGATCCCGCCCGCGCCGACCGTCTCCTGCCCGAGCACCCCCTCGGCCAGCGCCACCCGCTCGTCCGCCGCCCGCCCGGCCAGCCCGCCCACCCGGATCGCCGAGAACACGAAGTCCGCCCCGGTGAGCGCCGCGTCCAGATCCGTGGTGGCCTCCACCACCGGGGCGTCCCCCGCCCCGGCAGCCGCCGCCTGCTCGGTCAGCACCCGGCCGATCGCGGTCAGCCGCCCGGCGTCCACATCGTGCAGCGCGACCCTGGTCACCCGGCCCTCGCCCCGGTCGGCCAGCAGCGCCCCGTACACCAGCGGCACCCGGAACCCGCCACCGCCCAGAATCGTCAGCTTCATGCCCGCCAACCTACAAGCGGCCCCCGCCGCGCCCCACCACCGGCAATCCGGCGAAACGCCCGCCCCGCCATCCGTCCGGTCGATACGATCCCCAAGGCGCCCGGCGGGCCCCGGGAGCGCCGGATCCGCCGCCGCGACCAGGCGAGGCGCACCCGTCCGGACGCCGGGCCGCCGCATCAGGGGAAGAGACGGCCGCCGACGGGGGAGCGCGTTATGCCACTGGTCTATGTCCACGGGATCGCCAACCGCCGCGGCCGTGGCGCCTATCGGGCCGACGCTCTACGGGACGAGTTGTTCCGCGAGCATCTGCTGTCGGCGCTGCCCGGCGGCCGCGACCAGCCACTGCACACCGCCCACTGGGGCGACCTCGGCGGCTCGCTGGCCTGGAACGGCGACAGTTTCCCGGAGCGGGGCCTGCAGAGGCTCGGCGGTGACGACGACCCGCTGGCCCAGCTGGCGGCCGAGGTCACCGAGGACATCGCCCGCCGCACCGAGCCCCGCCCCGAGCGGCTGGTCCTGGATGTGGCGCTGCGCTCCCTGCCGGACGCGGTGGACCTGCTGTTCACCCTGGCCGGTCTCGAAGGACGGGAGCAGGAGGCCTCTGCCGAGGAACTGGCCTCACTTTCGAGCCGGTTGGCCGACCACTACGCCTTCGCCGAACCGGCCGACCCGGCGGACCGGGAGTCGCCCGGTCCGCCGGACTGGCTGGCCGGGCTCCGCGACGACGACGAGCTGCTGGCGGCGCTGGCCGAGCGGATCAGACCCCCCGGCGCCGTGAATCCGGGTGGCGACGACACGGAGGTGCTGGGGGGAGAACGATCACGCTCGCGGCCGTGGCGCACCCTCGGCTCCGCCGTCAGCCGGCTGCGTCGGACCGTCACCGGCCGGGTGCTGGCCCGGCCGGTCGGCCGCCTCCGCACCCGCGCGGTGGACGCGATCCCGCTGCTGATCGGCGATGTGACCACCTATCTGGCTCGGCGCGGCACCCGGGAGGATCCGGGGCCCATCGTGCGGCGGGTCGGCGGAGTGCTGGAGCGGGCCGCCGCCGAGCGCACCGGCGCCGATCCGCTGGTGGTGCTGGCCCACAGCATGGGCGGCGACATCGTCTACGACCTGCTCACGCACTACCGCCCCGATCTCCCGGTCGACACCCTGGTCACCGTGGGCACCCAGGTCGGGCTGTTCGAGGAGCTGAAGCTGTTCCGGGAGAGCGACCCGGCCGTCACCGGCGGCAGCGGCGCCCGGGTCGCCCTGCCTGCCGCCGTGGGCCGCTGGCTCAATGTGGTGGACGGCGCCGATCCGCTGGCGTTCTGCGCCGAGCCGGTCTTCGAGGGGGTCAGCGACTACACGTACACCTCCGGGGCGCTGTGGGCGCACAGCGCCGCCCTGCACCAGCCGATGTTCCTGGCCAGGCTGGCCGACCGGCTCACCTCGGCCGACGGCGGCTTCGGCGCCGGTGGCGGTGCGGTGTGACGCTGGTCTTCCACCAGGACGTACCCGGCCCGGGGATGCACGCCCTGGTGATCGGCGTGGCCGGCTACCCGCACTGCGGCGCCGCCGCGCCGGAGGGCTCCCTCCCGGCGGGGATCCCCGACGTCTCCACCGCAGAGGTCACCGCGCTGGAGATGGCCGGCTGGCTGGTGGAGACCCAGCGCAAGGACGCGGTGCTGCCGCTGGCCAGCCTGGAGGTCCTGGTCTCCTCGGCGGCGGGCGGTCCGGCGCCGGTGCTGGAGGTGGACGGGCAGTCCAAGAAGGTGGAGGGCGCGGCGTTCGACCCGGTGTGCGAGGCGATCATCCGCTGGCGCGACCGGTGCCAGGACCCCTCGGCCACCGCGCTCTTCTACTTCGCCGGCCACGGTCTCGCCCGCTGGCGGGGCGATGAGGCCCTGCTACTGGCGGACTTCGGCAGACTGCCGGACGCTCCCTTCCAGAAGGCCCTGGACACCCACCGGCTGGTCGACGGCATGGGCTACTGCCAGGCCCGCACCCAGCTCTTCTTCTTCGACTGCTGCCGCGAGATCCGGGAGGAGGCGCTGCAACTCGACCGCCTGAACGCCCAGGTCGTCCTCACCCCGGGCAGGAACGACTGGCTGCGGCGGACTTCGCTGCTCACCCTGCACGCCACCGCCCTCGGCGGCAGTGCCTTCGGCCGGCGTCGGCAGCCGACCCGGTTCTCCCGCGAACTGCGGGCCGCCTTCGACGGGCTGGCGAGCGAGCAGGGCGAGGACGGGGTCTGGCGGATCCAGGCCGGGAAGCTCCTGGGCGCCGTGCAGTCCGTCCGCGACCGGACCACGCTCCCCGGCGACGAGCGCGACCATCTGCCCACCTCGGGATTGGTCGAGGCCCCCACCCAGCTGCCGATCCGCGAGCTCGACGGCCCTCCGCTGGTGCCCTTCAGCATCCGGTGCGACCCTGCGGAGGCCGCCCGTGCGGCCGAACTGCTCCTCACCGATCGGGCGAGCGGGGCGTCGGTCGGCCCGGGGCGGCCCGGCAGCCCCTGGCAGGGGGAGACCCGCGCGGGAATCTACGACCTCACCGCGCGCTTCCCCCACGGCGGCTGGCGGGACGTGTCCGAGAAGAACAGGTGGCTGTTGCCCCCGCGCTACTCCCGCCGGATGCCACTGGAGCGGTCATGACGGGGCGCTCTCCTTGGTATGAGCCCTTCCGGGGATTGGCGGCCCGGGTGTCCCTGGAGACCGATGAGACACCGGCAGGCCAGATCGCCGCGGTGGTACGGGTGATGGACGAGCGGCTGCGCCAGATCGGCCGGCTGGTGCTTCGCGCCCACACCAACGAAAGACTCGAACTGCCCGGGCCGGGCCGTTACCTGCTGGCGGGCCACACCCCCTGGGGCGCGGAGCTGCGGGCGGAGTTGGACACGGCCGAGTGGGTCGGATGGGTAAGGCTGGCAGTGGACCCGCAGTCCGGCACCCAAGCCCCGGGTGGTGAGGCACTACCGCACCTGCGGCTGTACTGGCCCGGCCGCGAAGGCCCGGTGTCCCGTTGGTGGCCGAGCTCGTCGTTCGGCTGGCTGCCCGTCGCCCGGCAGGGATCCTCAGGGCCGGGGAGCTGGATCCTGGAGGCACCCGGACCGGAGGGGCTGAGGGTGCTGACGGTGGTGCCGGAGGGCGGTGAGGTACGGCTGGTGCCGCTGCTCGGCCCCGCCGGCCCCGCCGGCCCCGACGCGCCCGGTGCGGCGTCCCCCCCGCTGCCGCCGGGCTTCGGTCCGCCGCACCCGGCCGCACCCGGCTGGGCGGCCGTCCCGCCCCCCGGTACCGCGCTCACCCTGCTCGGCTACCTCCACCGCGGGTCGATGGACGAGGCCGCCGCGCTCGCCGAGGCGGTGATCTCCGCCCATGGGCCGTCCCCGGACGACCTGCCCGACCCGCTCACCGCACTCGCGGTGGGGCGGCTGCTGCTGGCCGTCTCCGACCCGCGCCGGGACCGCTGGATCGAGGCGCTGGTGGAGACCAGCCCGTTCCGTACCGACGCCCGGGTGCTCGCCTGGGAGGTGGCACGGCGCACCGAGGGAGCCGACGCCGTCGAGGCCGCCGACCGGGCGCGGCGGGCCGCCCGGGAGGCGCCCCCGCTGCTGGCCGACCACCATGAGCGGCTGGTGCGGGCGCTGGACTGGGCCGCCCTGGTGACGGGGGACCAGGACGGCGAGGGTGATCTGCGGCGCGAGTTGCTGCGCGGGTACGCCGCCGTGCCGGGCCTCTTCACCACGTACACCGGTCTGGGGCCCGACGCCCCCCAGCCGGCCGACCGCACCCGGATCGTCGACCGCACCCTCGCGGCTCGGCCGGGCACCCCGCTGCCCCGCCTGCCCTCGACTCCTGACAACGCGAGCCCCTTCCCCGAGTTCACGTCCGGCGCCGCTTGGGGACCGGTCGCGGCGCGGCACGGGGGGCCCGTCCCGATGGGACCGCCGGCCGACGAGGACGAGGATCCGCCCGACTTCCGCGCGGTCCACAGCCTCCCACCCGCCCCGGCCGTGATCGCGATGTCCCGGTTCGCGTCCGCGACCGACCCGGACGCGCCCGATCCGGAGCCGGCCGACTGGGCCACCGGCGACGGCCGGCTGACCGGCACGGTCAGCCCGCAGTCGGGGCGGCAAGCCCTGCTGACCGTTCGAACGACCGCCGCCCGGCCGCCCGCCCCGCCGCCCGGGGTCCCGTTGGCCGCCGTCACCGTCAGCGAGGGCGGTCGCGGGCCGCTGACCCTGCTGGTACCGCTGGCCGCGGAGGAGAGCGAGGCGGAGGCCGACCGGCTGGCCGGCGAGGTCGTCTTCCCCCTCAGCGGCTCCGGAGCCGGGTTCGTCGCGGTGGATCCGGCACTGCGCCAGGCCGGGGAGCTGACCGAACGTGAGGTGACGGCGATCGGGGCGTCCTTCGCCGCCGCCACCCTGCGCGGCCAGAACCTCTGGCGGCAGGTGGCGCGAGCGCTGCCCCCCGACCATCCGGTACGCACCGAGGTGATCGCCGAGATCCGCCGCCAGAGCTGGGGGGACGGCGCCTCCTGACCGCCGCCCCGACAGGAGCGACCGGCCGGTCCCCCGTACGGGACCGGCCCGAACGGGGGACCCGTCATGACCGAGACCGGACACGACCGGGCCGGTGAGACGCCGGAGCGGCCCACCCGGCAGCCCGCCCGGGCCCCGAAAAGCCCCGCGCCGGACCAGCCGTACCAGCGCTTCCGGGAACTGACCGGAGCTGACCGCAACTGGGTCCGGGTGCTGGCCGAGACCCTGCGCGAGGCCCCCGGCGACCTGGACGGACTGCTCGCCCCGGGCAGCGAGGCGTACCGGGCCCTGGCCGAGCACGACGACCGGGGCGGCGAGACCGACCGGGACGACCCGCTCGCCCCGGCCCTCTCCTTCGGTCTGCGCACCGCGAGGGTGCTGCTCGAACTGGCCCGGGCCCTGGCCGACCCGGACGCGGGCACGGGACGGGCGGAGCGGGCGGTGGAGCAGGCCGCCCGGCACTGGCGGGACCGGGGCATGCTGGTGGCGTGTCCGGAGACACCGGCGGCCGGTCCGGGGCCCTTACCGCGGGCCGACGGCTCCGCGGCGGAAGACCTCCTCCCGCCCGGCCTCCCCGCCGTGCGGGCGGCCGTCGAGCGGCTGGCGGACCGCCCCGCCGCCGCGTTCACGGCACTGCTGGTACGGGAGTTGACGGGCCGCCCGGCCGCTTCCGCACCAAGCCGACCACGGTGGCGCCACCGGCGCGGTGAGGCGGCGATCACCGTGCTACTGGTCCGCCAGGGCCGGGGCTTCCCCGCCGAACTCCGGCTGCGCCGCGTACCGGACGGGCCGCCCGGACTCCACCCCGACCCGGCCGTGATGGCCTTCCTCGCCAGCCCCGACGACCGGCTGTCGGCCTGCCTCACCGCGGCCCAGGCCGCCTCCGGCGCGGCGGCGCGCGGTGACTGCGCGCTGTGGGCGGTGACCGAGGCCAAGCCCGTCGGCACCGGCCGCTCCCCGTGCAACGACATCAGCGGAGGCTCGCTCGGCGCGGCCTTCGGGGTGGCGCTCCTCGACCTCTACGGCCGAGGGCCGTTCCGCCCCCCGCGCTGGTCCGTCCTGCTCCGCGAGGACGCCGCACTGAGCGGGGTGCTCGGCGCGGAACGGGAGATCGACCGGGTGGACCAGCTGGGACCCAAGCTCGCCGCGGCCCGCTCCGGCACCCTGGTGGTCCTGCCGATCGGCAACCGCACCGAGGCCCAGCGGGCCGCCCAGGCCGCCGGCACGGGGGTGCGCACCGCGTTCGCGAGCACCCTCGACCAGGCCTACCGGCACACCCACCGGTTCAACCGCGCCCGGGTCCTGCTGGCGACGCTCCTGGCTGTGGTCGTGGTGGCCGCGCCGTTCTCCTGGCGCCAGTGGCAGGAGAACCGGAACGTCGACCGGGAGCAGGCCAGGGCCGACTCGCGGACCCTGGCAGCAGGCAGCAACAAGAAGGCGAAGGTCGATCCGATGGGCGCCACCGTCCTCGCCGCGGCCGCCCTCGACGCCTCGGACACCCCCGAGGCCCGGTCCGCCGCCCGGGCGGTGCTCGCCGCCCAGTCCGGGGCCGTGCTGCCCGGCGCGGGCGCCTGGGCGGGCTTCACCCCGGACGGCCGCGGGCTCCTCGCCGTGGACACCGAGCGGCGGGTGTTCGGCTTCGACGTCCGGTCCCGGAAGCGCACCGGCCGGGTGCTCGACGCCGCCCAGCCCGACCCTGAACGCTGGCGCCAACCGGGTCCCCTCGCCCTCTCCCCGGACCGCGCCACCCTGGCGACCAGCGACGAAGAGGGGCAGGTCTGGCTGTGGGCGCTGCCGGACGGCAAGCCCCGGGGACCGCTGAAAGCATCCGGAGACGATGACTTCGACGGGGAGGAACTCGCCCAGGTGGCGTTCAGCCCCGACGGCCGGACCCTCGCCACCATCCGGGGCACCAACGGCCTGCGCGCGATGGACGCCGCCCATGCCACCGTGACCCTCTGGGACGTCCGCACCGGCAAGCCGCTCCGCCGGCTGCGCACCGACCACACCAGCCCGCTCCGCGCCCTCGCGTTCAGCCCGGACGGCACCACCCTGGCCACCGCCGCCGGTACGGGAGACTGGCCCGGCGCGAAGGACGACTTCACGGTACGCCGCTGGAACCTGGCCGACGGCAAGGCCACCGGCCGCACCATGACCGGCGCCTCCTCCACGGCGACCGTGCTCGCCTTCTCACCCGACGGCGCCCATCTGGCCTGCGGCGCCGAGAACGGCACCTCCCGGACCTGGCTCACCGGTAACGGCCAGGAGTACGGTTCTCCCTTCGGCGCCCACGACGGCGGGGTCAGGGCGCTCGCCTGGCGGCCGGACTCGACGTTGCTGGCCACCTCGGGCGCCACCGATGTGGAAGTCCGGGTGTGGAACCCGGACGGGGCCGACACCGGGCTGCTGCTCGACGGCCACACCGGAAACGTGACCACCCTGGACTGGAGCCCGGACGGCAACCGGCTGGCCTCCGGCGCCCCGGCGGAGGGCGGAGCCGGAGCGGTCCGGCTGTGGAACCTCGACCCGGTGTCACGCCCCGGACTGCCCTTCACCACCGCCGTCGGGGACCGGCCCGGCGCGGTGACCTGGGGACCCGAGGACGGCGCGCTCGCGGCCGGCGGCTGGGACGGAGTGTCCCTGCGGGCGGACGACGAGAATGGGGCGGTCTCCTGGCGGCCGCCGCCGCTGCCTCGGCTGCCCGCGGCGATCACCGGAGTCGCCTACTCCGCGGCGGGGACGGATCTGGCCACCGCCGGAGCAGACGGCTCGGTCCGCCAGTGGTCGCTGTCCCCGAGCCGGGAGCGCTGGTCCTGGCGCGGCGCCGCACCGCTGCGCGCCCTGACGCACGCCTCGGCCGCGCCCGTGCTCGCGGCCGGCTCCGACCGCGGGGAGGTGCTGGTCTGGGACGACGCCGACCGGGACGGGGCCGGAGAGCCCCGCGTCCTGCCGGGCCACCGCGGGCGGGTGACCGCCGTGGCGCTCACCCCGGACGGGGGCGCGCTGCTGTCGGCCGGCCGCGACGGCACCGTACGGCTACGGGAGCGGGCCTCCGGGCGGCAGTTGTGGTTCACGCGGCTCACCGACCCGCGCCGCCCCGGCTCCACCGCCGCGGTGGCGGCCACCGCGCTCGCCCTGGACACCTCCGGGCGCCGGCTGGCGGTGGGCGGCGCCGACGGGGCGGTCCGCGTCTGGACCCTAGGGTCCGGCGGCACGGCGCCCGGGTCCGGCGCCCCGGCCCTCCTCTACGGTCCGCAGAGGGCGATCACCGCACTGGCCTGGCAGGGGACGGACGGCGAACTGGCCGTCGCCGACCTCGGCGGGATGCTCGCGGCCTGGGACGCCGGGGCCCGTCGGCTCACCCAGATCCTCTCCACCGGGAGCACGGTGGCGGGCTGGCGCGCGTACACCGCGCTGGCCTACGCACCGGACGGACGCCGGCTGCTGACCATGGACGAGCGTCTGGCAGTCGCCCTGCTCCCGGCGGACAAGATCAGCGCCGGGGGCGGCGACCAGGTACGGAGCATGGGAAAGGCCCTCACCACCGTCTTCCTCAGCCCGGAGACCGCCCGGGGCACCGTGGTCAGCGTCACCGAACCGACCTCGACCCTGTATCTGCCCGAGGCCCCGGAGGCGACCGTCAGACCGATGGCGGTCCATGTCTGGGACGGCCGGCGCGGCCGGCTGCTCCGCTCCTTCCTGTTGCTGCACGGGGCGCTGCCGGACACCGCCTATCCCCCTTCGGTGAGCGGCGGCCTCGCCTTCCATGTCCGGGACGGCTCGGCCATGGGCACCGGCACCCTCACCCTGGTCGACGCCACGGGCAGGCTCGCCCGGTTCGACCTGGTGACGGGGAAGCAGACCGGTCCCGCACACCGACTCCACGCACCGGGCACGTCGGACACGACGCTCGGCGAGGTGGAGTCGGCCGTCTTCTCGCCGGACGGCACCCGGGTGGCGGTGGTCGACGGCCGGTACGAGGGAGTCCGGCTCACCGTCCACGACACCGCCACCGGGCAGCCCGGCCCGGTACAGGCCACCCCACCCAAGCGGCCGGAGTTGGCCTTCTCCCCGGACGGCCGACTGCTCGCCGCCGCGGGGCACCTCACCGCCGCCGACATGAAACGGAGCGAGGCGAATGGCACGAAGGTGGCGGCGGGGCCCGGTCGGCTCGGGCTGTGGCGGGTCGCGGACGGCAAGCGCCTGGCCGACCCTCCGCTCCTTCCGGAGGATGCCAAGGCCCCGGACGTGGACGGCCTCGCCGTCACCGAGCTGGCCTTCGGCCCGGATGGCCGGAGACTGATGGTCAGCGGCTCGGCGGGCACCCAGCTCTGGGATACGGCCGACCCGGCCCGGCCCCGCGCGGTGAGGGGGCCGAGGGCCGTCGCGCCCGCGGCGGCGCTCTCTCCGGATGGGACCGTACTGGCCATGGTCGGGGTGGACACGGTCTCCCTGTACGCGAGGGAGGGAGGCGAGCGACTGGCGCCCCCGTTCCCCTACGAGATCGAGGACATCTGGCGGGAGACGCATATCAGCGGTGACGGCCGCCGGTTGATCGCCGGATCGTCCGAGGCCGTACCGCGCCGCTGGGATGTCTCCCTGTGGCGCGCCCCGCTGATGGACCGGCTGTGCGAGCGCATCGGCCGAGCGGTGACCAGGGCGGAGTGGGAGGCGGTGGCGCCGCCCGACATCCCGTACCGCGAACTGTGCGACTGAAGGGTGGGGCCCGGGCCGGTGCCCCACCTCCGGCGATGGGCTTCCACCGGGCAGAATGGCCGGATGGCCCGTCGTACCGCCCGCCGCCGTCCCGCCCCGTCCACCGTCGCCACCCCGGCCGCGCCGCCGGGGCCCCAGGCGCCCTGCCCGTGCGGGCTGCCCGCCGCGTACGGCGACTGCTGCCGACCGCTGCACTCCGGCGAGGCGGCGGCGCCGACCGCCGAGCGGCTGATGCGCTCCCGCTACAGCGCCTTCGCCGTGGGCGACGCCGGCTATCTGCTGCGCACCTGGGCACCGGCCACCCGGCCGGCCACCCTGGAGCTGGACCCGGCGATGCGCTGGACCGGGCTGGAGATCACCGGCACCACCGACGGCACCCTGTTCCACTCCACCGGCACGGTGACCTTCACCGCCCGCTACACCCACCACGGGCAGCCGGGTGCGCTCAGCGAGCACAGCCGGTTCGAGAAGGCCGACGGCCGCTGGGTGTACCTGGACGGGACCTTCCCGGACGACGCGTCAGGGGGCTGAGGGGGCGTCAGCGGCCGGGGCCGCCGGGGCGCAGCAGCAGCCGGGGGTTGTAGGCGCCCAGCACCTTGTTGGCGCGGGCCAGCGCGGCCAGCGCGTGTTCGCGGTCGGCCTGGTCCTCGGTGCACAGCGGCGCCTGGAAGCGGCGCACCTCGCGGGCGGCGCACTCGGCGTCGAACTCGGCCTGCAGGATGCCGAGCGGCATGCACGAGCCGATGAGGGCCGCGACCCGGTCGGGGATCGGAACGGGAACGAGGGGCGACGCGATCACGTGGTGTCCTTCTGCTGTACCTGCTGTACCTGCTGTGCGCTGCTTGTGGCAGCGGCCAGTTTGCCGTGCTCCCTCCATGGGTACACCATCTCGTTCACGCTTTTTCCGAAGTTTTGTCTCCGTACGGCAACCGTTCACCGGACCCGCCGGGCATTCCCGGCCGCCG
Organism: Streptomyces sp. NPDC046887; assembly: GCF_040644755.1. Lineage (NCBI taxonomy): Bacteria > Bacillati > Actinomycetota > Actinomycetes > Kitasatosporales > Streptomycetaceae > Streptomyces > Streptomyces sp. NPDC046887. Next base: position 28,973 of record NZ_JBEYXH010000028.1, on the reverse strand, counting down.
GGCCCGTGGGGTGCGCCCCTGAGCGGCCGTCAGCGGCGGCCGCGTCGCCGCTGGTCACCGCGGAGGTGCAGGGCCCGCAGCACCGCCTCGGTGGCGAACCGGGTGCCCGGCTCGGTCAACCGGCCGCCGTAGTGGGCCTCCAGGTTCCGCATCCGGTAGCGGACGGTCTGCGGATGGACGTCCAGCAGCTCGCCCATCCGCGCGGCGGTGCCCCGGGTCTCCAGCCAGATCCGCAGGGTCTCCACCAGCCGGTCGCGCCGGGTCGGGGTCAGCCCGGCCAGTGGGGCCAACTCCCGCTCGGCGAGCCGGTCCAGCAGCGCCGGGTCGGCCAGCAGCCAGAGCGTCAGCAGATGGTCGGCGCAGAACACCAGCGGGGCGTCCTCGATCACCCCGGCCTCCATCAGCTCCAGCACCCGCCGGGCCCAGCGGATCGAGTCGGAGGCGCCGGCGGGTGCCACGGTCAGCCCCACCGTCATCGGCACCCCCGGGAACGCCTTCGCCAGCAGATCGAGCCGGGTCTCGTCCGCCGGGCCGGGAATCAGCAGGTGGGGCTGGGGATCGGAGAGGTCGGCCAGGACATCGTTGTCGATCGCGACCGCCGGAGAACCCGCGGGGGAGCGGAGCGCCACCAGCGTCACCTGCTCCGGAAGCAGCCATCCGGTCTGCTCGCACAGCTCCGCGATGGCGGACCTCGGCACCGGCGAGCCCGACAGCAGCAGATGCAGCAGCCGTCTCCGTAACGCCTCCGACCGCCCGTCGGTGCCGGCCCGCACCTCCAGATAGCCTTCCCGGGAGACCGCCTCCAACTCGTCGACGTAGGCGAACAGGGTGTCGGCGAAACTCAGCATCAGGGTGGGGGAGAGGTTGTAGCGGCGGCCCACCTTCTTGGCCCGCCGCAGCGCCACCCGGGCGCCCAGCCGATAGGCGCCGCGCAACCGCTCCAACCCCCGCCCCTCGTACGCCTCGAAGCGGCCGAACCGCCGGCAGGCCTCGTCCCGCAGCGGCGTCGGGGCGCCCGGCGAGGCGATCCGCTCGGCGAACGCGGCGATGTGCTGCTCCACCCCGTACCGGATCGCCGCACTGTGGGGGCCGTGCAGCAGCCGCGCGTACTCCGGGTAGGCCCGGGTGATCTCCAGGCCGATCTCCTGGATGAGACTGGGCAGTTCGGGCCGCACGATGGCGGCGAACTCCTGAGGGAGCGGCCCCAGCGGCTCGCCCGCGTCCGACGGCTGAGTGGTTCTCGGCATGCGGGTGGTCCCTCTCGTCTCTGCGGGCCCGTCTCTCCGGCTCGGCTCTCCGGCTCTCTCGGCTCTCCGGCGCGTCTCTTCGGCTCTCTCGTCTCTTGGGAACTGAGCGAGGTCTCTTGGGACGTGCGGCTGCCGAACATAGACCACCGCCGGGTCCCCGGCACACCCGTGTGCGAGGGCCTTGGGGTCCCGCCGCCGCAATCCGGCCGAACCCGCCCCGTCACCGCCCGGCCGGGGCCCGCCGCCGGCCGCCCCGGGGGTGGTTCTGCTCACTTCCGTACAAGAAATCCGGCGGGCTTGCTGCACCGGCGACAAGAAAATACCCACCGGTAAGAGCGCCCGCAGAAACTTACGGTCGCGTATTGCGCCGCCGGTTACCCACTCGTAGCGTCAATCGCGCAAGGTGCTCGGCCTGGTGGCCTATTCGTCTTCTGGCCCCGCGTTCCGTGAAGTGAGCCGCTCGACGGTCTTCGTTTTCCCTTACCCCTCACCGGAATCCCCCTCGTATTCCGCCAAAGCCGTATCGGCGGAATCGAATTCCGGCGGGACCGCTCCAGGAAAACGCCTGACCGCTAATCAGGTACGCCCGATCCGCCTAGGAGGAACAGCCCGTGCGACGTACGACCCGAATCGCCGCCCTTTCCGCCGCCGTCCTCACGGCGGCGGCCGGGATGACCGTCACCACCGCCTCCGCCGCGCCCCAGGCGCAGTGGACCGTCACCAACCCGGCCGCCAACGACACCTTCACCGCGGTCAACCAGACCGGGGTCAACGCCGTCCTGACCAACGTCACCACCGGCGCCACCCTCACCTGCGCCGTCTACGCCGCCAACGGCACCGCGGTCGACGGCACCTACGCCAGCGGCGCCGGTCTGGCCACCATCGCCAACGCCACCTTCGGCACCAGCGCCAACAAGTGCAACGGCCCGCTCGGATCCAAGTGGGTCTCCTCCTCCACCCAGCCCATGAAGCTCAACGGCGTCAGCTACTCCGGCGGCGTCACCAAGGGCACCCTGACCAACGTCAAGGTCAGCCTGACCGGCACCAGCCTGCTCGGCACCTGCAACGCGGTGATCGAGGGCTCCGCCAACACCGGTACGTACACCAACTCCACCGGACTGCTGGCCATCGCGGCCGACGCCACCCCGGCGCTGACCGTCACCAGCGCCTCCGGCTCCTGCGCCGGGCTGATCGCCACCGGCAACAAGGCCAAGTTCAGCGCCACCTACAAGGTGACGCCGATCATCACCGTCACCAGCCCCTGACCCCGCCCCCACCGGGACGGACAGCGGAAGAGCGTCGTGCGGCCGGTGCGCGTGCCGGCCGCACGACCCGCGTTCGGGCAGGGGCAGGCGAGGCCCGAGGGCGCAGACCGGCGCAGTGACGAGGAGGGGGCGCGGTGATCGGCAGCAAGGGGAGGTCCGGGGGTACGGGCCGGGGAGGGCGGCGCGCGCTGGCGCGTACCGCGTCGGTGGGGGCCGCCGTGCTGGTCGCCGGGCTGGTGCCCGGCACCGTGGCGGCGCTCGACGAGGGCGCCCAGGCCGCCGAGGTGTCCTTCGCCTACCGGTGCGCCCTGCCCAGCGGGGAGCATCCGGCGGTGGTACGGGTCTCCGCGGGCCTGCCGCGCCAGGTGGCGGTGGGCCGTCCGATCCGGCCGGTGGACGTGCGAGTGGCCGTCGAACTGCCGGCCGAGGCCGCCGCCGAGCTGACCGCGCGCGGTGTGGCGAGCGCGGGCGGCGCGGTACGGCTGACCGGGCGGGCCACCCAGGGCGAGCACTCCGCCGAACTGCCCTGGACCCAGCTCACCGCCCCGGACACGCCGATTCCGGCCGAGGGCGCCTACGTCCTTCAGGGCGCCGGGGCGGTGCCCTCGGTGACCGCCGGGTCCCCGGGCGTGCTCACCCTCGCCACCGGGCCCCTCACCCTGGATGTGCTGACCCGCACCGCCGACGGCGCCCCCGCCGAGCCACCGCAACTGGCCGTGGAGTGCGCCCCGGAGCCCGACCGGGACACCGTGATCGCCACGGTCAGGGTGCTGCCCGGACCGGGCGGCACAAGTCGGCCCAGCACCCCGCCCGAGGTGGACCAGCCCGGTGAGCCCGGCACCACCCCGGGCCCCTCCGGCGAGCCGTCGGACGGCGGGACGGCCCCGGGGGACGGCGAGGCCGGCCCCGACACACGGCCGCCGACGAAGGAAACCGGCGAAGTCCCCGTGAATCCTCCCGGAAAGGCCCCCGGTGGAAAGGGCGGAAAGGCGGACGACTGCGTGGACCCGCCGCCCCAGGATCTCCCCGCCGTCCCCGCCCACGGATATGTCGCCGGATACGCCAATGTGCTGAAGCTGGGCGCCGCCATGTTCGTGAAGGACCCCGGTCTGATGCGGGTCCGCATGGCGAAGGCGCTGCACATGCACCCCTGCGCCAAAGAGGGCGAACCCGTCTTCACCCTCTACAGCGACGCCACCCTCGACTACCGGGGCAAGCCGCAGTTCCCGCCCGCCCGGTCCACGTTCCTCACCTTCGGGTTCATGCCGACCACGGCGAGCGTGGAACTCGCTCTGGAGGGCCGTCTGGAGATCGCCACGGACAGCTACTTCGCCCCGGACTTCTCCCAGCCGCAGGTCACCAAGGCGACCGGAAAGATACGGGTACGGCTGTACGACGTCGAGGTCAACGGCACTCCGCTGGAGGTCGGCCCCGGCTGCCGCACCGTCCGGCCCATGGAGCTGACCCTGATCGGACGGGGCGGGCAGGATGTGAACGGCGTCCCCTACGGCTACACCGTGGAGCTGGGCGGCCCGCTGACCGGCACCGCGACCATCCCGCCGTTCACCGGCTGCGGCACCGGTGGGGAGGACCTGGACCGGGTGTTCACCGGCGCCCTCTCCGGCCCCGGCAACTACACCAAGATGACCCAGGGCGCGCTCTGCTCCGGAACGCAGGACTTCTGCCCGGACGCGCCGCGACCGAAGCCCGAGCGGTGAGCGCGTCAGCCCACCCGGCGGCGGCACACAGGCACCGATGGCGCCGGATGCGCACCCGGCGGCGTACGGGCACCGATGGGCGCCGGATGCGCACCCGGCGACAAAGGCCGCCCGGCCCGTTTGTCACCCGATGACAAACCGGCGGGTCGTTCCGGGCCCCGGGAATCCGGTCCCGGCACGGATCTTGTCGCCGTCCGATCGCCGAACGTAACGTGCGCTCGCCAAGGCGCTTTTGTCACTTCCTCAGCAAACCGGCACCGGGAGTTTCGTGGTGGGAGCAGAAGTGGTCGTGGAGGGACTGACCAAGTCCTTCGGACGGCAGAACGTCTGGCAGGACGTCACCCTGACCCTGCCCGCCGGTGAGGTCAGCGTGATGCTCGGCCCTTCCGGCACCGGCAAGACCGTGTTCCTGAAATCCCTCATCGGGCTGCTCAAACCGGAGCACGGCCGGGTCCTGGTGGCCGGCACCGACATGGTGAACAGCCGCGAGCGGGACATCTACGAGACCCGCAAACTCTTCGGGGTGATGTTCCAGGACGGGGCGCTTTTCGGCTCCCTGTCGCTCTTCGACAACATCGCCTTTCCGCTGCGCGAGCACACCCGCAAGAAGGAGAGCGAGATCCGCCGCATCGTGATGGAGCGGGTGGAGATGGTCGGCCTGGTCGGCGCCGAGCGGAAACTCCCCGGCGAGATATCCGGCGGTATGCGCAAACGGGCCGGGCTGGCCCGCGCCCTGGTCCTGGACCCGCAGATCATCCTCTGCGACGAGCCCGACTCCGGACTCGACCCGGTGCGCACCGCCTACCTCTCCCAGCTGCTGATCGACCTCAACGCGCAGATCGACGCCACCATGCTGATCGTCACCCACAACCTCGACATCGCCGCCACCGTGCCGGACAACATGGGCATGCTCTTCCGGCGCAACCTGGTCACCTTCGGCCCCCGCGAGGCGCTGCTGACCAGCGAGGAACCGGTGGTGGCGCAGTTCCTCGCCGGGCGCCGCGAGGGCCCCATCGGGATGTCGGAGGAGAAGGACGCGGCCACCCTTGCCCGCGAGCAGCGCGCCGCCCTCCCGTACCCCGAACGCGTCCTCGCCCCCCAGCTGGAGCCCTCGCCGGGGCTGCCGCCCAGGGCCGGTGCCCAGCGCCGCCGGGAACGGGTCCTCGCCATGCTGCCCGAGCTGCCGGAACCGGCCAGGGCCGCGATCCTGCGCAGCTACGCCCCGGTCGGCGGGGCCGTCTCATGACGGTGGCCGACCACCGGCCCGTACCGCCGGACCCCGCCGCACCACCTCCGCCCCCGCCGACCCCCGTGCCCCCGTCGCGCTGGCTGTCCCCGCTGCGGGAGACCGGACGGCTCTTCGCGCTGGCCGGCACGGTGGTCCGGGACACCTTCCGGCGCCCCTTCCAACTGCGGGAGTTCATCGAGCAGTTCTGGTTCGTCGCCAGCGTCACCATTCTGCCCGCCGCCCTGGTCTCCATCCCGTTCGGCGCGGTCATCGCGCTCCAGGTCGGCTCGCTCACCGAGCAGCTCGGCGCCCAGTCCTTCACCGGTGGCGCCAGTGTGCTGGCCGTCATCCAGCAGGCCAGCCCGCTGATCGTGGCCCTGCTGATCTCCGGCGCGGGCGGCTCCGCGATCTGTGCCGACCTCGGCTCGCGCACCATCCGCGAGGAGCTGGACGCCATGGAGGTGATGGGCGTCTCGCCGATCCAGCGGCTGGTGGTGCCCCGGGTGCTGGCCACCATGCTGGTCGCCGTCCTCCTCAACGGCATGGTCTCGGTCGTCGGCACCCTCGGCGGCTACTTCTTCAACGTGATCATGCAGGACGGCACCCCCGGCGCCTATCTGGCCGGCTTCTCCGCCCTCGCCCAGCTCCCCGACCTCTGGATCAGCGAGATCAAGGCGCTGATCTTCGGCTTCCTCGCCGGAGTGGTCGCCGCCTACCGGGGACTCAACCCGCGCGGCGGCCCCAAGGGCGTCGGCGACGCCGTCAACCAGTCCGTGGTCATCACCTTCCTCCTCCTCTTCTTCGTCAACATGGTCCTCACCGCGATCTACCTCCAGATCGTGCCCGCGAAGGGAGCCTGACCATGGCCTCCCCGCTCAGCTGGCTGGACCGCTCCGGCGACCAGCTCGTCTTCTACGCCAAGGCCCTGCTCTGGATCCCGCGCACCCTGCGCCGCTACCTCCGCGAGGTGCAGCGCCTCCTCGCCGAAGTCGCCTTCGGCAGCGGGGGACTGGGCGTCATCGGCGGCACCATCGGCGTGATGATCGCCATGACCCTGTTCACCGGCACCGTGGTCGGACTCCAGGGGTACGCGGCGCTCGACCAGATCGGCACCTCCGCCTTCACCGGCTTCGTCTCCGCCTACTTCAACACCCGGGAGATCGCCCCGCTGGTCGCCGGGCTCGCCCTCTCCGCCACCGTCGGCGCCGGCTTCACCGCCCAACTCGGCGCCATGCGGATCAACGAGGAGGTCGACGCCCTCGAATCGATGGGCATCCGCTCCATGCCCTACCTGGTCACCACCCGGGTCATCGCCGGAGTGGTCGCCATCATCCCGCTCTACGCCATCGGGCTGCTCTCCTCCTATCTGGCCTCCCGGATGGTGACCGTGCTCTTCAACGGCCAGTCGGTGGGCACCTACGACCACTACTTCGGGCTGTTCCTCTCTCCGGACGACGTGCTGCTCTCCGTCCTCAAGGTGTTCGTCTTCAGCGTGATGGTGATCCTCGCCCACTGCTACTACGGCTTCCGCGCCGAGGGCGGCCCGGCCGGTGTCGGCGTCGCCGTCGGCCGCTCGGTCCGCAACGCCATCGTGCTGATCAGCGTCACCGACTTCTTCCTCTCGCTCGCCATCTGGGGCGCGACCACGACCGTGAAGGTGGCCGGATGACCGCGACCGTTCCGCTGTCCACGGCCCGGGAGGTGCGCTCATGACCGCGACCGTCCCCCTCCCCACCACGCGCCCGCCCGCACCACCCGCCCGGGCGGCCCGGGACCGGGGCCGGACCGTCCGCCGCCGACTGGCCGGGGTGGCCTTCCTGCTGGTGCCGATCGTCCTGGTCCGGCTCTCCGTCGCCGTGTACGGCAAGGAGTTCAGCGACGACGCCACGGTCACCGTGCTCACCTCCAGCGCCGGCAACGAGATGCGCCGCGGCGCCGAGGTCAAGCTGCGCGGAGTGGTCGTCGGCGAGGTCCGCGAGGTCCGCGCCGACGGCAGCGGCGCCCGGCTCACCCTCGCCCTCGACCCCGCCGAACTGGACCGGGTGCCCGCCGACGTCACCGCCCAGCTGCTGCCCACCACCCTCTTCGGCGAACGGTTCGTCGCCCTCGTACCCCCCGACGACCGGCCCGCCACCGCCCGCCCGATCGCCGCCGGCGCCGTCATCCCGCCCGACCGCTCCAGCAACGCCGTCGAACTGGAACAGGTCCTGGACCAGGTGCTGCCGCTGCTCACCGCCGTCAAGCCGGAGAAGCTCTCCGCCACCCTCACCGCCATGTCCCAGGCGCTCGAAGGCCGCGGCGAGCAGCTCGGCACCACCCTGGTCACCCTGGACGCCCACTTGAAGAAGCTCAACCCCCATCTCCCCGCGCTCAACCGGGACATCAGCCGGCTCGTCGAGGTCAGCCGGGTGTACGGGGACGCCGCCCCCGGCATCCTGGACGCGCTCACCGACGCCACCACCACGACCGGCACCCTCGACGAGAAGCGCCAGGCACTCGCCGGGCTGTACGGCGCCACCACCGGCACCGCCCAGGACGTCACCGCCTTCCTGCGGCAGAACCGCGAGAACCTCATCCGGCTCTCCGCGACCTCCCGGCCCACCCTGGAACTGCTCGCCGCCAACTCCGCCGCCTTCCCCTGCACCCTGCGCACCCTGGCCGGCTTCGTCCCCGCCATGGACCGGGCGCTCGGCAAGGGCACCGACCGGCCCGGACTCCAGGTGAACCTGCGCACCGTCCCCTCCCTGGGCGAGTACCGGCCCGGCACCGACCGGCCCGCCCCCTACGACCCGGCCGGCCCCGCGCACTGCTACGCCGTCCCCTACACCGGCAAGGCCGCCCCCGCCGCGGCCGCCGGCACCGGAGCCACCCCGCCGAAGCCGCTCGGGCTGCCCAACTCGCCCGAGGAGAACCGCCTCGTCAACGAGCTGATGGCACCCGCCCTGCGCACCACTCCGAACGACCTGCCCGACTGGTCCACCGTGCTGACCGGCCCCGTCTTCCGCGGCACGGAGGTGAGCCTGAAGTGAACCGCCGCCCCCTCGCCGGACCACTCGTCAAGTCCCTGGTCTTCGTGCTGGCCACCGTCCTCGCCACCGGCGTCCTCGCCTTCTCCATCGCCAACAAGGGCGTCGGCGACACCGTCGCCTACACCGCCCGCTTCACCGATGTCACCGGGCTCACCGAAGGGGACGGGGTACGCGTCGCCGGGGTCAAGGTCGGCCAGGTCGACTCCATACGGGTCGCCGACCGCCGGATCGCCGAGGTCCGCTTCACCGTGCAGAAGGGCCGCGCCCTGCCCGCCACCACCACCGCCTCGGTGAAGTACCTCAACATGGTCGGCCAGCGCTATATCGCCCTGGACCGCGGCCCCGGACCGGTCGGCCGCACCCTGCCACCCGGGGCGGTCATCCCGCTGGAGCGCACCAGCCCCGCGCTCGACCTCACCCAGCTGTTCAACGGCTTCCAGCCGCTGTTCGAAGGGCTCAGCGCCAAGGAGGTCAACAGCCTGGCCGGCTCCATCGTCCAGGTCCTCCAGGGCGAAGGCGGCACCGTGGACGCCCTGCTGGAGCACGTCGGCTCGCTCACCACCACCGTCGCCGCCAAGGACCGGGTGATCGGCGAGGTCATCGGCAACCTCACCACCGTGCTGAAGACCGTCAACGACCGCGAGGAGGGCTTCGACCAGCTCGTCACCACTCTCCAGCAGCTGGTCAGCGGCTTCGCCGAGGACCGCAAGCCGCTCGGTGAGACGGTCGCCGCCCTCGGCTCGCTCGCCGGCACCACCGCCGGGCTCCTGGAAGACGGCCGTGCCCCGCTGAAGGAGGACATCCGCCAGCTCGGCCGGCTCTCCGGCCAACTCGCGGACTCCACCCCGCAGATCGAACGGTTCCTCGCCAACACCCCCGCCAAGATGCAGGCCGTGGGACGGCTCGCCTCCTACGGCTCCTGGATCAACCTCTACCTCTGCGAGGCCAGGGTCTCCGGGGTCACCACCTCCGACGGCTCCACCCCGCCCACCGGCATCCCGCTCACCGAATCGAGGTGCCGCGCATGAGGACCCCCTGGTCGCGGGGGAGTGCCGCCACCGGTACCGCCTCCGCCGCTCCCCCCAAGGACGCCCCGGTACGCCCCGGCCGCCGGCGCCCCCGGCTCGCCCGCACCCCGCTCAGCTCCCGCAACCCGGTCGCCGTGGGACTGGTCGGACTGCTGCTGCTCGCCCTGATCGCCGCCTTCGTCTACAAGATCGACGCCTTCACTGGCGGCACCGAGTACACCGCCGACTTCACCGAGGCCGCCGGACTGGACGAGGGCGACGAGGTGCGGATCGCCGGGGTCAAGGTCGGCGAGGTCACCTCCATCTCCCTGGACGGCGCCAAGGTGAAGGTCGCCTTCGAGATCGCGGATAAGACCTGGATCGGGGACGCCACCACCGCCGCCATCGCCATCAGGACCCTGCTCGGCGAGAAGTACCTCGCCCTGGACCCGCTCGGCACCTCGCCCCAGGACCCCACCCGGCGTATCCCCGCCACCCGCACCACCTCGCCCTTCGACGTCACCCAGGCCTTCACCGGCCTCGGGGAGACCATCGACGCCCTGGACACCGACCAGCTCGCCAAGAGCTTCGAGGCCATCTCCGCCACCTTCGCCGACTCCCCGCCCGACGTCCGCGCCGCCGCCACCGGGCTGTCCGCCCTCTCCCGCACCGTCTCCGCCCGGGACACCCAGCTCGCCGAACTCCTCGCCGGCAGCCGCCAACTGAGCAAGAGCCTCGCCGACAAGAAGAGCAGCTTCGAACTCCTCCTGGAGGACGGCTCCGCCCTGCTCGGCGAGCTCCAGGCCCGCCGCGACGCCATCCATCTGCTGCTCACCGGCGCCCGCGACCTCGGCACCCAGCTCACCGGACTGGTCGAGGACAACCACCGCCAACTCGGCCCCACCCTCGCCTCGCTCAGCCGGGTCACCGGGGTGCTCGCCCGCAACCGCGACAGCCTGGACCGCACCCTGGCCCTCGCCGGACCGTACTACCGGCTGGTCGGCAACACCCTCGGCAACGGCCGCTGGCTCGACACCTATGTCTGCGGACTGGTGCCCCGCAGCTATCTGCCCGCCGGCACACCCCCCGCCACCGGCTGTATGCCGCCCACCCCGAAGGGAGGCGGTGCCCGGTGAACCCCACCCGCCTCACCGGAATCGGCGCCGGACTCGTGCTCGTCGCCGTGGCCGCCGCCTCCGGGATCAGCGCCCTGGACCGCTCCGAGTCCACCCGGGTCACCGCCCTCTTCGACCGCGCCACCGGCGTCTACGAGGGCAACGACCTGCGCGTCCTCGGCGTCAAGGTCGGCACCGTGGACGCCGTACGCCCCCGGGGCACCAAGGTCGAAGTGGTCCTCCGCCTCGATGACGACGTCCCCGTCCCGGCCGGTGCCCGCGCCGTGATCGTCGCCCCCAGCCTGGTCGCCGACCGCTACGTCCAGCTCAGCCCCGCCTACACCGGCGGCCCCCGGCTCGCCGACGGCGCCGTGCTCCCCGCCGACCGCAACGCCGCCCCGCTCGACGTGGACGAGCTCTACGCCTCGGTCACCGAACTGAGCCAGGCCCTCGGCCCGGACGGCGCCAACGCCGACGGGGCCCTCGCCGGACTCCTGGACACCGGAGCCGCCAACCTCAAGGGCAACGGCAAGGCGATCGGCGACTCCATCAAGGAGTTCGGCAAGGCCGCCCGCACCCTGGACAACAGCAGCGGCGACCTGTTCGCCACCCTCGCCCACCTCCAGACCTTCACCACCATGCTGAAGGAGAAGGACACAGACGTCCGCGACGCCGAACGCAGGCTCGCCTCCGTCACCGGCTTCCTCGCCGACGACAAGGAGAACCTGGCCGCCGCCCTCAGCGAACTCGGCGGCGCCCTCGCCAAGGTGAAGACCTTCATCGAGGACCACCGCGGGGAGCTCAAGAAGAACGTGGACCAACTGCTCCCGGTCACCCAGGCGCTGGCCGACCAGCGCGCCTCACTCGCCGAACTCCTGGACACCGCCCCACTCGCCGCGGGCAACGCGCTCGCCGCGTACGACCCGGTCCACCGCACCCTCAACGGACGCGCCGACATCAACGAACTCAGCCCCGCCGCCCCCGACTCCACCGCCCCCGCCGGGCTCGTCCCGGTCCAGGACCCCGCCCGCCGCGCCGCCCTCCCTGCCCTCCCGCTCCCCGCCGTCGGCCCCCTCTACGGCACCCCGGAGCAGGCCCCGGCCGCCAAGAGTGCGAGGAAGACCGCTCCGGCGAAGGGAGCCACCCGATGAGCCCCCGGCCGCGCCCCTCCGCAGCCTTCCGCCGTAACCGCCGTCTCCCCGCCGCGCTCGCACTGCTGCTGGCCGCCGCACTAGCCGGCTGCTCCGCCCCCGGCATCGAACTCACCGGCATCGAGCAACTGCCGCTGCCCGGCGGCGCCGACCTGGGCGACCACCCCTACGAGGTCACCGCCGAGTTCGCCGATGTCCTCAGCCTCGTCCCGCAGTCCGCGGTCAAGGTCAACGACGTCGCCGTCGGCCGGGTCACCCGGATCACCCTCGACCCCGAAGACTGGTCCGCCACCGTCACCATGAAGGTCAACGGCGAAGTACGCCTCCCGGCCAACGCCTACGCCCGGCTGGAGCAGTCCAGCCTGCTCGGCGAGAAGTACGTCCAGCTCACCGCGCCCGCCAAGGCCCGCGGCAGTCTCGCCGACGGCGCCCGCATCCCGGCCGGCCGCACCGACCGCAACCCCGAGGTGGAGGAGGTCTTCGGCGCCCTGTCCATGGTGCTCAACGGCGGCGGCATCCAGCAGCTGCGCACCATCGCCGGTGAACTCGGCACCGCGCTGGGCGGCAACGAGACCGAGATCCGCTCACTCCTCACCCGTATCAACACCCTGGTCGCTGGGCTCGACGGCAACAAGGAGGACATCACCGCCGCCCTGGACGGAGTGAACCGGCTGAGCGCCACCCTGGCCACCCGCCGCCAGGACGTGGGCACCGCCCTCACCCGCCTCAGTCCGGGGTTGAAGGTCCTGGAGGAGCAGCGCGGCTCCCTGCTCACCATGCTCCGCGCGCTGGACACCCTCTCCACGGTCGCGGTGGACACCGTGGACCGCGCCAAGGAGGACATGATCGCCGACCTGAAGGCCCTCGGCCCCAGCCTCAAGGCGCTCGCCGACTCCGGGAAGGCACTGCCCGACTCGCTCCAGGTGCTGCTGACCTATCCGTTCACCGACGAGGTGCTGCGCGGCGTCAAGGGCGACTACCTCAATGTCTACCTTGACGTCACCGCCGTCCCCGGCACCCAGATCGTGCCCGCCCTCACCCCGAGCGACGAGCCCCCGGGCCCCCAGCCTCCCACTGATCAACCGCCGGAGCCCCCGGGCGAAGCCCCCTCCGCCGAAAAGGTCCCGGGCCTTCCGCTCCCCCTCCCCTCCACCTCCACCGGGGCCCCGAACGGAGGGGCGACCCGATGATCACCACCGCCATCCGGCTGAAGAACCTCGCCTTCCTGGTCGTCGGCGTCCTGGTCCTGGGCTATCTGGGGGTCCGCTACGCCGGACTCGGCCACCTCGTCGGAATCCGCGACCACTACACCGTCCGCGTACAACTGGCTTCCACCGGGGGTCTGTTCACCCACTCCAACATCACCTACCGCGGAGTGTCCGTCGGCCGGGTCGGCCCGATCAGACTCACCGAGAACGGTGTGGAGGCCGAACTGCGCATCAAGGACTCGGCGCCCGCCATCCCCGCCGAGCTGGAGGCGGTGGTCGCCAACCTCTCCGCCGTCGGCGAGCAGTACATCGACCTCCGCCCCACCCGGGACGGCGGCCCCTATCTCACCGACGGCTCCGTGATCGCCCGCGCCGACACCCGGCTGCCCGCCCCGGTCACCACGGTGCTCGGCAGCGTCACCGATCTGGCCGCCTCGGTGGACACCGAGTCGCTGCGGACCGTCGTGGACGAACTGGGCACCGCGCTGGCCGGCCGGGGCGACGACCTCCAGGTCCTGCTGGACAACGGCGACTCCTTCGTCCGCGCCGCCGACGAGGCGCTGCCCGCCACCACCCGGCTGATCGACGACGCCCAGACCGTGTTGCGGACCCAGGCCGAGGAGGGCAAGGCCCTCACCGACTTCGCCTCCGGCGCCCGGGAGCTGGCCGCCCGCCTCAAGGACTCCGACACCGATCTGCGTACCCTGATCGCCACCGCCCCGCAGGCCGCCGGGCAGTTCAGCGGGCTGCTACGGGACCTCGATCCGGCCCTCGGAGTGGTGCTGGCCAATCTGCTCACCACCTCCGACGTGGCGGTGACCCGCCAGCGCGGCATCGAGGAACTGCTGGTCAAGCTCCCCGCGTTGGCCGCCGCCGGATCGACCGCGATCACCCCCTCCGGGGCCAACCTCGGGATGTCCGTGGCCTTCTTCGAACCGCTGCCCTGCACAGCGGGCTACGGCGGTACCCGCTACCGCAACGGGCTGGACCTCTCCGACCCACCCGCGCTCAACACCCGGGCCCGCTGCACCGCCGACCCCTCCACCGGGGTGAACGTCCGCGGCTCCGCCCAGGCCCCCGGCGGCGGCCCGGTTCCACCCGCCGCCCGCCCCGGCCCGGCGGCGTCCACCTCCACCGGCACGGCGGCCCCCCGGGACATGAGCGACCTGCTGGGCCTCGGCGGACCGGACACGGAGGGCGCCCGATGACCGGCCGCCGACTTCCGGCGACCCGCTGGTGGTGGCTTGCCGCGGGACTGGCGGCGCTGCTCTGCGCGGCGGCCGGCTGGACGTACGCGCAGGCGGCGGGCGCCCCGGACCGCCGGTACGCGCAGGCGCGGGACACCGCCCTGGACGCCGGTACCCGGCAGGTGGCCCGGCTCAGCAGCGTGGACCCGCGCCGGGCCGCCGAGGCACGCGCCGACTGGCTGGCGGCCTCCACCGGCGCCCTCCACGACGAGCTGGAGCAGGCGAAGCCGCCGGCGAGCACCGACCCGGCCGCCCGCGCCACGGTGACCGGGGCCGCGCTCACCGCGCTGGACGAACGGGCCGGCACCGCAGAGCTGATCGCCACGGTGGAGGTGGAGACCAAGCCGCCGAACGGCCGCGCCGCCACCGACCGCAGACGGTTGGAGGCCGGTCTCACCCGTACCGCCGACGGGTGGAAGGTCAGCGCCCTCACCGCCGTCCCGGTGGCCGGCTCATGACCGCCCCAGCCGCCACCGCGACCACCCCGGCCGTCCCCGCGGTCAGCGAGCCCCCGGCCCGCCCCTGGCAGCGCCGGATCGCCGCCGCGCTCACCCTGCTGCTGCTCTCCACCGCGGGCGTTCTGCTGTTCCTCACCACCCGCCTCGCCGACGACCCCGCCCTGGGCAACCGGGCGCTGACCGACACCGAGGCCACCGCACGGGTCGCGGGAGAGGTGGGCGGCGGGCTCGCCGAGGTCTTCTCCTACGGTCCGGACGCCACCGAGCGGGCCCGGACGGCCGCCCGGCGCCTGCTCGCCGGAAAGGCGGCCCAGCAGTACGAGGAGCTGTTCGGCCAGGTCGAGCGGCGCGCCGCCGATCAGCGGCTCACCCTCACCACCCATGTGGTGCGTACCGGGGCCGTCCGGCTCACCGCCGACCGCGCGGAACTGCTGGTCTTTCTCGACCAGGTGGCCCAGCGCACCGGGAAGCCCGCCACCTCGGCCGCCGCCCAGCTCGCGGTCACCGCCGAACTGGCCGGCGGCCGCTGGCGGATCACCACCATCCAGGCCCGATGACCCACCCATCACCCACCCATCACCCACAGGGGGTGTCCGCACGATGGCCCGTACGACGACACGCAACCCGCTGCTGACGGCCGCGGCGGTGCTCGCCCTGCTCGCGGCGGGCGGCGCCGGCTGGGGCGGCTGGTCCTGGTACGCCGCGGCGCACGACGAGTCGGCCGCCTACGCGGCCACCCGCGACGAGGTGCTGGCGGCAGGGGAGCAGGCCGTGCAGAACATGAACACGCTCGACCACCGCGATCTGCGCCGAGGTCTGGAGACCTGGCGCGGCTCGGCCACCGGCGACCTGCTGGCCCAGCTCACCGCCGGGCGCACCGAGTTCGAGCGGCAGATCGAGCAGGCCAAGACGGTGACCAGGGCCAAGGTGCTGTCCGGGGCGGTGACCGAGCTGGACACCAGGGCCGGCCGGGCCAGTGTGATGGTCGCCCTGCGGGTGACGGTGACCCCGCCCAAGGGCGCGCCCACCGAGAAGGAGAGCCGGATGCTCGGCGAACTGACCCGTACCCCCGAGGGCTGGAAACTGAGCGCCCTCGGCCAGGCCCCGGTCGGCAGCGCCGCCACCGGCTGAGAGGACGAGACCATGTCGACCACCCGCCACCTGGTCAACCGGCGCCGCCGCCTGATCACCACCAGCCCACCACCCCGTACCGCCCCCACCGCTACCTCCAAGCCGGCCCCGGAGCCGGCCAAGGCATCACCGGACCCGGTCGAGGCGCCCCCCGCTCCCCACTCCCGCCGCCTGCCCCTCGCCCTGGCTGCCACCACCGTCCTGCTCGGCGCCTTCGGGGCCTGGGCCGCCAGTGAGGCCGCGGCCCTGCGCGAGGCACCCGCCCTGGGCAACACGGCCCTCACCGACATCGGCCGGACCAGCGAGGTGACGGGCCAGATCGGCAAGGCGGTGAGCGCGCTCTTCTCCTATGACCATGCCGCCCCCGCCGCCGCCGACCGGGCGGTCCGCGACCACCTCACCGGCAAGGCGGTCGACCAGCACCGCGCCATGCTGGCCCCGGTCCGCGCCCAGGGGCCCGGGCAGAAGCTCGTGCTGACCACCACCGTCACCCACACCGGGGTCGAGCTGATCGACGGGGACCGGGCCCGGGTGCTGGTCTACGCCGACCAGCGCAACACCCGCACCGCGGCAGCCGAGAAGGGCGCGAAGGGGGCCAAAGGCAAGGCGGCGGCGGGCGGAGACACCACCTACGGCGCCGCGATGCTGGCCGTGGAGGCGGTACGGAAGGACGGCGTCTGGCGGATCAGCGCCATCGACACCCTGGGAGCCGGCTCATGAGCAGCAACCGCGACAGCGCACCCCGTGTCCCCGGCCGCCGGATGCGTCGCGGACTGAGCGGGACGGCCGCCGCCGTCACCGCGATGGCCGCGCTCACCGCCTCCCAGGCCCCGGGCTTACCCGCCCTCACCGCACCGACCGCGCTCGCTGCGGCGGCGACCACTCCCCGTCCCGTACCCGCCGACCAGCCCAACGACGACGTCTACCACACCGAACTCCCGCCCCTGGCAACCCCCGCGCCCCTCCGCCTGGTGCCCCCCACCCGCCCCGGACCGACTCCATCCCCCCTCAAGCCCACCACCCTGCCCGCCGTGTTCACCGGTTCCGGCGCGGCCGCGTCCGCCGCCTCCGGAGTGCCCGCCACCGTGCTCCTCGCCTACCGCCGCGCCGAAGCCGCGCTGCGCCGCAGCGAGCCGGGCTGCCGACTGCCCTGGCAACTGCTCGCCGCCATCGGCAAGGTGGAGTCGGGACAGGCGTCCGGCGGCCGGGTGGACGCCCAGGGCACCACCCTCACCCCGATCCTCGGCCCGGCCCTCAACGGTGCGGGCTTCGCCCGGATCACCGACACCGACGACGGCGCCTACGACGCTGACCCGGTGTTCGACCGGGCAGTGGGGCCGATGCAGTTCATCCCGTCCACCTGGGCGGGCTGGGGCGCGGATGGCAACGGCGACGGCCGCCGCGACCCGAACAACATCCATGACGCCGCCCTCGCCGCCGGACGCTACCTCTGCGCCGGCGATCGCGACCTCTCGACTCCAGGCGGCCTCTCCTCGGCGATCCTCAGCTACAACCGCTCGGACGCCTACCTCCGTACGGTGCTCTCCTGGCTCTCGTTCTACCGGAGCGGGGTGCACTCCGTGCCGGACGGTACGGGCGTGCTGCCCACCGGTCCCGGCCCGGGCGGACGCCTCCCCGCCCAGCGCCCCGGCACCACCCCCGACCGCCCCGGTGACCGGCCGGAGAACCGCCCCGGTGATCGCCCGGGCGACCGTCCCGGAGGCCGCCCCGGCGGTGGAATCGTGGTCGGCCCCCAGCCCACCCCCACCCCAACCCCCACCCGCCCCCAACCCCCTCGCCCCACCCCCTCACCCACACCCACCACCCCCACCCCCACCCCGACCCCCACGCCCCCGGACCCGACCCCGTCCGAACCCACCCCCACACCCACCCCCACACCGACGCCGACCCCCACACCGACGCCGACCCCCACACCCATACCCACCCCCACCTCCTCGCCCGGCACCCCGCCCCCGACCCCCACCGAACCCAGCCCCGACCCGACCCGGACGGGCACGGAGTCTCCCTAGGAATCCGCCCCCGAGAGCACCGCGTCCAGGTCGTAGGAGACCGGCTCCTCCAGCTGGTCGTAGCCGCAGCTCTCCGGCGCGCGGTCCGGCCGCCACCGGCGGAACTGGGCCGTGTGCCGGAACCGGGTGCCCTCCATATGGTCGTACCCGACCTCGCAGACCCGTTCCGGCCGCAGCGCCACCCAGGACAGGTCCTTCCGGCCCGTCCAACGGCTGGGCGCACCCGGCAGCCGAGCCGACTCATGGGCGGCCTCCTCGGCCCAGGCCGCCCAGGGATGGTCCCCGGGGTGCTCCAGCCGCAGGGGTTCCAGCTCCTCCACCAGCTCCGCCCGCCGCTGCGCGGTGAACGCCGCGCACACCCCCACATGCTGGAGCACCCCGGCCCGGTCATGGAGGCCGAGCAGCAGCGAGCCCACCACCGGGCCGCTCTTGTGGAAGCGGTAGCCGGCCACCACCACATCCGCCGTCCGCTCGTGCTTGACCTTGTACATCAGCCGGGCGTCCGGTCGGTAGAGCAGATCGAGCGGCTTGGCCACCACCCCGTCCAGCCCGGCGCCCTCATACCGCTCGAACCAGTCCCGGGCCGTTTCGGTGTCCGTGGTGCAGGGGGCCAGGTGCACCGGGGGAGTGACGCCCGTCAGCATCCGCTCCAGTGCCGTCCGCCGCTCGGTCAGCGGGGTGTCCATCAGCGAGGCGTCGCCCTCCGCCAGGACGTCGAAGGCGATGAACCGGGCGGGGGTGCGCTCGGACAGCATCCGCACCCGGGAGGCGGCAGGATGGATACGCTCGGAGAGCCGGTCGAAGTCCAGCCGCCCGTCATGGGCGATCACGATCTCCCCGTCCACCACGCAGCGCGGCGGCAGCCGCTCCAGCAGCGCGTCCACCAGCTCGGGGAAGTACCGGGTCAGCGGCTTGCCGGTACGGCTGCCGATCACCAGCTCCTCCCCGTCCCGGTGCACGATGGCGCGGAAGCCGTCCCACTTCGCCTCGTACTGCATCCCGGGCGGGATGGTCTTCACCGACTTGGCCAACATCGGCTTCACAGGCGGCATCACCGGCAGGTCCATGCGCCGATTCTGCCGGAGCGCAGTCCGTATTGCCCGCTGGTGCACCATTCATCCTCAATGTGCGAAGGCCTTGGAGTCGCCCTACCGTGGCGACCATGGCGGCCAAGGGAAACGCGGTGGAGCTGCAAGCCGGCGGGCGGACCGTGCGGCTGTCCAACCCCGACAAGGTCTACTTTCCGGAGCGCGGCTTCACCAAGCTGGACGTCGCGCGGTACTTCCTGGCCGTGGGCCCCGGCATCACCCGCGCGCTGCGGGACCGCCCCACCACCCTGGAACGGTTCGTGGACGGGGTCGAGGGCGAGTCGTTCTTCCAGAAGCGGGCACCGAAGAACCTCCCCGACTGGATCCCCACCGCGCACATCACCTTCCCCAGCGGACGGTACGCCGACGAGATCCGCCCCACCGAGCCGGCCGCCGTGCTGTGGGCCGCCAACCTCGGCACCCTCACCTTCCACCCCTGGCCGGTACGGGGCGACGCCACCGACCACCCCGACGAGCTGCGCATCGACCTGGACCCCCAGCCCGGCACCGGCTTCGCCGACGCCGTCCGCGCCGCCCACGAGCTGCGCGGGCTGCTGGACGAGTACGGGCTGCGCGGCTGGCCCAAGACCTCCGGCGGCCGGGGCGTCCATGTCTACGTTCCGATCGAGCCGCGCTGGGACTTCACCCGGGTGCGGCGCTCCGCCATCGCGGTGGGCCGGGAGCTGGAGCGCCGGATGCCGGGCCGGGTCACCACCGCCTGGTGGAAGGAGGAGCGCGGCGAGCGGATCTTCGTGGACTACAACCAGACCGCCCGGGACCGCACCATCGCCTCCGCCTACTCCATCCGGCCCCGCCCGCACGCCCCGGTGTCCGCGCCGCTGCACTGGGAGGAGCTGGACGACGCGGACCCGCGCGATTTCGACCTGGTCACCATGCCGGTGCGGTACGCCGAGCTGGGCGATATCCACGCCGACATGGACGACCACGCCTTCTCGCTGGACGGCCTGCTGGAGCTGGCCGCCCAGGACGAGCGGGATCATGGACTGGCGGATCTGCCGTACCCGCCGGACTACCCCAAGATGCCGGGGGAGCCCAAGCGGGTACAGCCGAGCCGCGCCCGCAAGGAGTCATAGCCCCCTCGGGCTCACAGCTCCTCAGGAGTCATAGCTCCCCATGGCTCACAGCTCCTTGATGCGGATGTCCCGGTAGGAGATCACATCGGTGGTGCCGTGGACCTGGAGCCCGATATGACCGGTGGCGTACCGCCGGCCGTCGGTGCCCGGGTCGTCCGCGCGCGGCGGGGAGAAGTCCTGCCCGCCGTTGTTCTCGAACTCGTTGATCAGCACGCCGTTGCGGAAGACGGAGTAGTGCTGGCCCTCCACCCTTATCTCGTACTCGTTCCAGGTGCCCTTGGGCGTGACCCCGGCGCCGCCGAGCCCGACCCGGTCGAAGCCGTACACCGAGCCGGACTTGTACATGTCGCCGTCCGGCCGGTCCAGGATCTGGAGCTCATGCCCGTACTTGATGGCCACCCACTCGGGGCGCGGCTCCTCCGGGTGGTCGTGGACGTAGGGGAAGCGGACGAAGACCCCCGCGTTGGCGTTGCCGGTGCCCGGCGCGTCGTCCCGCCACTGGAGCTTCAGCGAGAAGTCGCCGTACGTCCGCTGCGGCAGCCACAGCATGCCCATACCGGGCACGGTGCTGCTGCTGGTCATCGACCCGTCGCCGTTCAGCGCGAAGGCGCCGCCGCCGACCTGCTGCCACCTGGCGAAGGACTTCGCCGTCCCGTCGAACAGCGGCCGGTAGCCCTCGGTCTGGCCGGGGGTGCCGATGGCGGACTCCTTGGCGGCCCGGTACACCGTCTTGTGCTCGCGGGCGTCGATCACGCCCTCGGTCAGCAGCCGGTCCAGGACGCCGTCCACATGCTTGAGGAACAGCGCCTGCGAGGACCAGTCCTTCTCGTCCTCGATCAGCTCGCCGACGGTGCACCGGGAGCGGGTCATCCGGTTGGGCACCCCGCTGTCCACCGTGCCGACGAACACGGTCGCCCGCTCGTCCAGCTCCGGGCAGTTCGGCGCGGGCACCCCGCCGCCCTCGGCCACATGGAAGGAGAGTTGCTTGGCCGCCGAGGTGTTGCCGGCCTTGTCGGTCGCCCGGTGCCGCACCGTGTGGTAGCCGGTCCGGTCCACCACCAGCGGCGCGGTGTACGCCAAATAGGGGCCGCCGTCGAGGGAGTACTCGACCCGGTCCACTCCGGAGCCGGTGTCCGTGGCGGTCACCGTCACGGTGGCCCGCCCCACATACGCCCCGTCCGAGTTCACCGTCCCGGTGAGCGCGGCCAGGGTCTGCGGCGGCTCGCGGTCCTCCACCGGCGGGGCGACCACGGTGAAGCGGACGTCCTTCTCGGCCGCCGCGTTCCCCGCCTTGTCGGTGGCCCGGTAGCGCACGGTATGCGCCCCGGCCGCGTGGACCATCACCGGGGCGGTGTAGCTCTGCCAGGCACCGGAGGCGCCCAGCGCGTACTGAACGGTGTTGACCCCGGAGCCGGTGTCGGAGGCGGTGACGGTGACCGTCGCCATCCCCACGTACCGGCCCTCGGCGTCCTTCTCGCCGGTCACCGTGGCCGAGGTCTCCGGCGGGGTGGTGTCGTCCGTCGGCGGGGCGGCCACGGTGAACTCCACGGACTTCTCGGCCGCCACATTGCCCGCCTTGTCGGTGGCCCGGTAGCGGATCTTGTGGTCGCCGACCTGGTGCACCATCACCGGGGCCGCGTAGGTCTGCCAGGGCCCGTCTGCCCCGACCGCGTACTCGATGCGCTGCACTCCCGAGCCGGCGTCGGTGGCGGTGACCGCCACCGTGGCGTGGCCTAGGTAGTCGCCGTCCGCGTTCTGCTCGCCCTGCACGGCCGCCGAGGTCTCCGGCGCGGTGGTGTCCTCACCGCCGCCGCCGTCGGTGACCGTCAGCACGCCCTGCATCTGGCCGTGGCCCGGGATGGTGCAGTAGAAGCGGTACTTCCCCGGGGTCAGCACCACCTGGGCGGTGTGCTTGCCGCCCTCGGCGTCACCGGGGTTGGCCAGGATGTTCAGCTGGACGTCGTTGTTGTACTGGGAGTCGGAGACGTCGAAGGTCAGGGTGTGCGGCATCCCGGTGGTGTTGCCGGTGGCCGTGCTGTTCTCGAAGACGATGGTCGCCGGTCCGGCCACCGCCGACTGCGGCATCGTCAGATAGCGGTCGACCGGGTCCCCGGCCGTCCAGGTCAGTATCTGCTCGGCCGCGGCGGCGGGGCCCTCGCGCTCCGCGTCCCGGCCGTAGGCCGAGCCGGCGGTGATTCCCACCACCAGCAGCAGCGAGCCCAGCACCGCCGTCCACAGCCGCGAGCGGTGCCTCCGTTCCCGCCCCAACGGGGTTCTCCTCTGCTCTCGTCTCACTGCTTGGTCCCCCTCGCGAGCTGTCCGGCGGCCGGGGTGGGCTCGCCTCCGGTATAGGTCACGCGCCAGAGCGCGGAGTTGGCGTCGGAGGTGAAGAAGCCGCGGCCGTAGTCCAGGACGTAGAGCGAGCCGTCCGGGGCGAACTTCCAGTCCATCAGGTTGCGGATACCGCCCGCGCCCACCGGAATGATCTTCCGCAGGGACTCGGCGTGCACCGGCAGCCCGCCCTTGCCGACCGTCTTGGGGTCGGTCAGCACCGCGTGGCGCGGCTGGTCACCGTCGTAGAAGTCGCCGACGAACCACTTGCCGTCCCAGTAGGCCGGCCACTTCACCGCGCTGGTGCTCGCGGTGTCGTACCGGTAGACCGGGCCGTTCATCGTCGCCTGCCCGCCGCCCTTCAGCCAGGGCAGCAGCAGCTTCTGCTCCTCCGTCTTGTAGCTGGGCACCCCGGCCGCGTCGCGCGGGTAGTCCACGCCGCCGCCCTGCGGGGAGTACCAGATGGTGTTGGGGGTGATGGGCGGCAGATTGACCAGGCCGTCGTTGTTGGGCGACTCGTTCTTCGGCTTGGCGCAGTCGTACCAGCCCAGCGGCTTGGCCGGGTCGGGCAGATTGCGGTCGCGGTA
Source organism: Streptomyces sp. NPDC046887 (assembly GCF_040644755.1). Taxonomy (NCBI): domain Bacteria; kingdom Bacillati; phylum Actinomycetota; class Actinomycetes; order Kitasatosporales; family Streptomycetaceae; genus Streptomyces; species Streptomyces sp. NPDC046887. The sequence continues at coordinate 6,039 of NZ_JBEYXH010000028.1, read as the reverse complement.
GGGCTGGTTGTTGCCCATGCAGTACGGCCAGCCGTGGTTGCCCGCCTTGGTGATCGCCGCGAAGGTGTCGTACTTCGCCGGGCCCCAGGTGGTGGACGGCGCTCCGGCGTCCGGGCCGACCCACCCCGCGTAGAGGATGTTCGTCGTCTTGTCGACGAAGATCCGTGCCGGGTTGCGCACCCCCATCACGTATATCTCGCCCCGGGTCTTGCCGCCGCCCTCGTCCGGCTCCTGGCCGGTGAAGAGGTTGCCGGAGGGGATGGTGTAGGTGCCGTCGTCCTCGGGATGGATGCGCAGGATCTTGCCGTTGAGGTTGTGGGTGTTGCCCGAGGTGCGGCGGGCGTCGGCGAAGGAGACGCCCTTGAAGTGGGGCTGCGGGTTGTTGCCCGAGTAACCGCCGCTGAAGCCGCTGGAGTTGTTGTCACCGGTGGCGATGTAGAGGTTGCCCTTGGCATCCCAGGCCATCCCGCCGCCCGCGTGGCAGCAGCTGTGGATCTGCACCGGCCACTTCAGCAGCACCTTCTCGCTCGCCGGGTCCAGCTTGTTGGTGGCGAGGTCCAGGGTGAAGCGGGAGACATACCGCTCACCCATATGGGTGTCCCGGTTGATCCGGGCGTGCGGGGTGTAGTGCAGATACACCCAGCCGTTGGAGAGGAAGCCCGGGTCCAGCTCGATGCCGAGCAGCCCCTCCTCGTTCTTCACCAGCTCGTCGCCGCCGCCCTTGTTGCCGAAGACGGTCAGCGCCCCGGCGAGCGTGACCTGCCCGGTCCTCGGGTCGTAGACATGGATCTCGCCCCGGCCCTTGCCGATGTCGGGGTTGCCCCAGTCGGTCACCACCGGCCGGGAGGAGTCCGCGCCGCCCCGCCCGATGTACAGCAGCCGCCCGTCCGGCGCGGCGACCAGCCCATGCGGCTCGCCGATCTGGTCGTTCTGCCCCGGCTGGTTGGGCTTGGTGACCCGCTCGGCCTTGTAGTGGGCGTTGATCGTCGCCTTGCAGTCGGCGCGGGAGAGCCGGGTCGTCCACAGCAGCGCCCCGCGCAGATGCTCGCGGAAGTCGGTCTCCGCGTAGGCGTCGGCGGTGCCGCCCATCGCGGTGTAGAAGGAGCGGCCGCCGTCGTAGTCGCGGCACCAGGAGACCGGGTGGTCCCAGCCGTTGGCGCTCGCCCCCGGCGCGTAGCTGCTCTCCCGCACCCGCGCCACGGTGTGCACGGCGCCGGACGGGTTGGTCTGCCAGTTGAGCCACGTGTCGGCGCGCTTCCAGTTCAGCGGCAGCCCCCGGGTGGCCGGGTGCGTCCGGTCGCCGACCTCGACGGTGGCGCGCTGCACCGCCGTCGGGCTGCCGGCGGCCGGCCGGGCCCCCACCAGTCCGGTGAACCAATCCGAGTAGGGCTCGGTGCGCGCGGCGTCGTGCACTCCGAGGAAGCCGCCGCCGGCCTCCAGATACGCCTCCAACCCGGCCTCCTGGGCGGGGTCGAGCACATCCCCGCCCCCGGTCAGGAAGACCACGGCGTTGTACTTCCCGAGCTTGCGCTCGTCGGTGAAGACCGAGGCGTCGTCGGTCGCCTCGGTGGCGAACCGCTGGGCGGCCGGACCGGTCCGCCCGATCGCCTCGACCGCGGCGATGCCCGCGTCCACGGTGGGCGCCTCGGCGGTCGCCGAGGCGTGGAAGACCAGCACCCGGACGTTGTCCCCGCCCGGCGGGGACGGGAGGGACAACGTTGTCCGGGACGGTGGTTCCTGTGGTTCGGGTCCCTGCCTCGGCTCGGCCGTGGCGGCCGTACCGCCGAGCAGGGACGCCGCCAGCACACCCGCGGCGACCGCCGCGGTCAGCGCCTGGCGGGATCTCGACCGGTGATGCGGTGCTCTGCGCATTGCTCACCCACCTTCGTAGGTCACACCCTCAGGGGTCACAGCAAACGACGATGAAGCTAGACCTCTTCCTCGGAGACGCCAATAGCTTCGCAGTAATTCGGCGAACTTTGTCCTGGCTGTGGAAAAACGGTTCTGCTAGCGCTACGGTGTGCCCGGCCCAGGGGCTCACCACCCCGTCATCCTCCGCACCGCACAGGGGAGTTCGGCATGGACGGCGAGAACAGCGGCACGGCCGGCGGTATGGGCAGACGGAGCTTCAGCCGCCGTCTGCTGACCGGGGGAGCGGTGGCGGCGGCCGGGCTGACATCGTTGTCGCTGTCCGGAGCCGCGGGCACCGGGCAGGCCGCGGCGGCGCCCACCGCCGCCACCCCGCCCCGTACCGCCCCGGCGGGCGGCCAGGTGCGCCATCTGCGGATGTACGCCGAGAAACTGCCGGACGGTCAGATGGGCTACGGCACCGAGAAGGGCAAGGCCTCCATCCCCGGACCGCTGATCGAGATCATCGAAGGCGACACCCTGCACATCGAGTTCGAGAACACCATGGACGTGCCCGCCAGTCTGCACGTCCACGGGGTGGACTACGACGTGGCCAGCGACGGCACCCGGATGAACCGCAGCCATGTCGAGCCCGGCGGCACCCGCACCTACACCTGGCGCACCCACGCCCCCGGCCGCCGTAAGGACGGCACCTGGCAGGCGGGCAGCGCGGGATACTGGCACTACCACGACCATGTGGTGGGCACCGACCACGGCACCGGGGGCATCCGCAAGGGCCTCTACGGGCCGCTGGTGGTCCGGCGCGCGGGCGACATCCTGCCGGACAGGCAGTTCACCATCGTCTTCAACGACATGACCATCAACAACCGGCCCGGCCACCAGAGTCCGGACTTCCGCTGCACCGTGGGGGAGCGGATCGAGATCATCTCCATCACCCACGGCGAGTACTACCACACGTTCCATGTCCACGGTCACCGCTGGGCGGACAACCGCACCGGGCTGCTCACCGGCCCCGACGACCCCAGCCGGATCGTCGACAACAAGATCACCGGACCCGCCGACTCCTTCGGCTTCCAGGTCATCGCCGGGGAGCATGTGGGCGCCGGGGCGTGGATGTACCACTGCCATGTCCAGTCCCACTCCGACATGGGCATGGCCGGACTGCTGCTCATCGCCAAGCCCGACGGCACCATCCCCGGATACGACCCGCACCACTCGGCCGCGACCGCCGAGCCCTCCCCGGACCGCCCCGCGTCCAAGGGCCACGCCGGCCACTGACCCGCGCACGCCCGCGCCGACTCCACCGCGGGGTGCCCGCGCAACGCCGCTGCCCACCGCGTTGATCGGCCGTTGACGGGCCGTTTAGCCGGGCCCGGCAACCTGATCCGTATGTACACCCACACCCGTATCCACCCCGAACCGACCGCCCTCACGGACGGCGGCGAGCTGTCCTGGCGGGAGACCGCCCTGTGCGCGCAGACCGGCCCGGAGCTGTTCTTCCCGGAGCCCGGCTCCTCCACCCGGGACGCCAAGCGGCTCTGCGCGGCCTGCGAGGGACGCGACGCCTGCCTGGAGTACGCCCTCGCCAACGATGAGCGTTTCGGTGTCTGGGGCGGCCTGTCCGAACAGGAGCGCCACCGGCTGCGCCGCCAGGGCTGAGCCGTGCCGGACGCGGCGCCGGATCAGAGGCGCTCGACGCGGTAGGACTCCCCGTAGGTCCGCCACACCAGCGGCAGCTTCAGCTCGGTGTTGCCGGCCCGGAGGAACTCCCGCTGGGCGGTGTCGATCCGCGAGGTGTCCCGCTCGCGCTCCGACCGGGCGTTCTTCATGATCTCGCGGCTCGCGTCCAGGAAGGCGTCCAGGTACTTCTTCTCGTCGCCGCCCTCCGAAGGCGTCTTCACCGTCTTCAGCGCGGCGTGGCGGATGCCGTAGAAGCCGTCGGCCCGCAGTCCGGGGCCGTGCAGCACCATCGCGTCGTAGTAGACGAACTGCCCGAGCGTGGACAGCCCGTCCATCTTGGCCAGGTCCACTGCGGGGTCGAAGTAGATGCGGTCGCGTATCTCGTTCTGCGCCGCACGGAACTCGGGCAGCTTCGAGGCCTTCTTCCAGGCGTCCGTGAAGCCCGGGTCCAGTCCCGCGTGCGAGTCGGAGCCGTCCACCTCCCGCAGGGCGGGCAGGTAGGAGGCCAGCGGATTGTCCGGGTGCTCCTCGGTGTAGTGCTCGACCAGCTGGAGCATGTCGTTGGTGCCGGAGCAGAAGCCGATGACCCCCGCGGTGTAGCCGTTGCCGTCGCCGAGGTCCTCGATGTCGTCGTACTGCCCCCGCCAGTCCAGGGTGGAGTTGTCGGCGCTGGCGATCAGCCGGGCGGCCAGCTCCTTCTTGTCCGGCGCGGCGAGCCCGGCCGGCATCGAGGCGATCTCGTCCTTGAGCGCCTTCTCCTTCTCCCGGTCGCCCGCCTTCAGCGGGTTCTCCACCTCGGACTGCGCGAGATCCTCGATGGGGCGCTTGTCACCGTCGCCGCCACCGAGGACGACGGAGACGACAAGGGCGATCGGGGCGCCGATCAACACAAAGCGGGTCACAGGCTTCACGTCGCACAGCGTACGGCCTTCACTCATACGAGTGAGGGCCGCCCCGCCTGCCGTGGCGGGGCGGCCCTCACCAGACCACCGTGGCCGGCCCCGCAGCGGTCCCTGCCGGGGCCGGTCCCGCCTGCCTCAGCCGCCGGACCGGGCGGCCATCCGCGCCTTGCGCGCGGCCAGCCGCTCGTCGAACTTGGCCGCCTCCGCGTCCAGCCCGCCCATGTAGAGCCCCAGCTCCTCCTGCGCCTTCAGCCCCTCCGGGCCCAGCCCGTCGATGTCCAGCACCTTCAGGAAGCGCAGCACCGGCTGCAGCACATCGTCATGGTGGATGCGCATGTTGTAGATGCCGCCGATGGCCATCTGCGCGGCGGCGCGCTCGAAGCCGGGCATACCGTGCCCCGGCATCCGGAAGTGCACCACCACGTCCCGCACCGCCTGCATGGTCAGGTCCGGAGCGATCTGGAAGGCCGCGGAGAGCAGGTTCCGGTAGAAGACCATGTGCAGGTTCTCGTCGGTGGCGATCCGCGCCAGCATCCGGTCGCACACCGGATCGCCCGACTGGTGGCCGGTGTTGCGGTGCGAGATGCGGGTGGCCAGCTCCTGGAACGCCACATAGGCGACCGAGTGGAGCATCGAGTGCCGGTTGTCCGACTCGAAGCCCTCGCTCATATGCGCCATCCGGAACCGCTCCAGCTCGTCCGGATCCACGGCGCGCGAGGCGAGCAGGTAGTCCCGCATCACGATGCCGTGCCGGCCCTCCTCGGCGGTCCAGCGGTGCACCCAGGTGCCCCAGGCGCCGTCCCGGCCGAAGAGGGAGGCGATCTCATGGTGGTAGCTGGGGAGGTTGTCCTCGGTGAGCAGATTGACCACCAGAGCTATTCGCCCCACGTCCGTCACCTTCGACTGGCCCTTCTCCCAGGCCTCTCCGTCCTCGAAGAAGCCGGGGAAGTTCCGCCCGTCCGACCACGGAACGTACTCGTGGGGCATCCAGTCCTTGGCGACCTTCAGATGGCGGTTGAGTTCCTTCTCGACCACCTCCTCCAGGGCGTACAGCAGCCGGGCGTCGGTCCACCCTTCCGAGCTGCCGAGGTGGGGAGTGGTGAGGGTCATGCGGGTGCTCCTGGGGACGGGAGAATTACCTACGGGCTCGTAGGTTACGAGACCGTAGGTTAAGGGCCCGTAAGCGCCTCCCCCAAGTCCACCTCCGTGCATGGGCTGTCACCTGGGGTGATGGGCCCTGTCGCACCAGGGCGGACCACGGCGCGCCGGGGCGCCACATGGCCCGGCCGCCGCGGTACGTGGGACCCCGGCCCGCCGCCGGCTGCTCGCGGCAGCGGACGCCCCAGCGTCCGGGCGGCGAGAAGACGCGGATGTACGTCGCGCCTTCCGGCAGCTCCGACGGCGACCGGACGAGCCGTCCGTCGGACCGCCGCGGCCGGCTGGCCCACAGGCCGGTCCCGTAGCGGCGACCGCCCGTGGTCCGCGACCCGTCCGCGCCACACCGCGTCAGGGTGGACCGTAAGCAGGCCGCGGCGGACGGTGACCCTGGAACTGCCGATCGAGGGGCGGATCATCGACCCGGGCGCGG